>JAURFW010000042.1 GCA_030834125.1 Bacteroidota bacterium
AGGTTTGATAATTTACTTTTTAGATAAAGAAAATTATAAATTAATGGGGAATAAAACAAACTTAATGTGACGATTCATTCAGTGAAAGTAATGGAATGAAACAAACGACAAGAAACGCTGCTAAAAAGAGCGGAAATGTTTCAGTAAACGGACTTATTGTATTTTGAGAAAAACAGAATACTACGACTGAAGCTAATTTGAAGGAATATTGACTACCGACCAAAAGCGCTTGCTTCTGTGGAAAAGTTGTGACTATTGTATTTTATTGATTTTCAATACTATATCAATTTTTCTCCGAATCCCTCCCTCTTCCGTAAATGCCTCCTCCTTGAATCAGGGGTTTAATCGCTATGGGGTTTTTGTTTCCCTTATCTCCGGTAAAGTATTGTTGTAATGTATCGGTGTTTACTTCTAGTATATAATTCTTTGTTTTGGCTTCTTTTTGAAGTTGACTTTGAGTGTAGGTATAAGTTAAGTTGTTATTGATGTACAATTCTACGCTACCTAAACCACCCTTTCTAGGGATGATGCGATAGCGAAGCAGATTGCCTTTTGTGCCCTCTATGGGTTCCACCTAGGGGGTAAGCTCACAAATATTCAAATCTCCCAACTTAGCTACCGGTTTATCGTGCAGTATAATCTCTTTATTTCCTGCCATGATTTGTGATACCAAACCCGGTACATATAAGGAGTCTTTTACCTGGTTCAGATCAATGACTTCCAGTCCGCACACCAAATACAATCCATCTATTCCGCCAGGGGAGCCGTCAAAACGGTAATGCTGGTCGTAAACTAGCCAATCATTGTTTTTAAGTTGTAGTCGGGTGTATAGTTGTTTACCCGTTTGAGCATCCCAAATGATGGTTTTATGATCTTCTCCGGTGGTGATGATATGATTGCCAGAGGGACTAAATTGAGCTGAATTAACATTATCTATATGCCCCTGCAAGGTATGCAATAGCTCACCCGTCTCTGCATCCCATATTCTAGCGGTTTTATCATCAGAAGCCGTTACTATTTGGCTGCCAATGGGGTTATATTGTGCGGAGTTGACACGCAGTGTATGCCCCTGCAAGGTATGCAATAGCGTAAAGGTGAGGACATGGACATTCCGTCGGCGGAGAAAACCAAATATGCGGCAAATGCCAAGGTCACCGCCCATCTCAGCATCCCATATCTTAGCGGTTCCATCACTAAAAGCCGTTACTATTTGGCTGCCACTGGCTGAGTGAACAATATATGTATGCCCCTGAAAAGCATTCAATAGCTCACCTGTCTCAGCATTCCATATCTTAGCGGTTTCATCACTAGAAGCCGTTACTATTTGGCTGCCACTAGTAAGCCCCCTGGGTACTCTCAGCCCATTCAAAGTACGCAATAGTTCACCCGTCTCGGCATCCCATATTCTAGCGGTTCTATCATAAGACGCCGTTACTATTTGGCTGCCACTGGCGTTATATTGGGCTGAGTTAACCCCATTTGTATGCCCTTGCAAGGTATGCAATAGTGCACCCGTCTCTGCATCCCATATTTTAGCAGTACTATCCCAAGAAGCCGTTACTATCTGGCTGCCACTAGCGTTATATTGTGCTGAGCGAACAGAACCTGTATGCCCCTGCAAATTATGGAATATTTCACCTGTATTTGCATCCCATATTCTAGCGATTTTACCATCAGACGCCGTTACTATTTGACTGCCCGTGGCGTTATATTGTGCTGACTTAACACTCTCTGTATGCCCTTGTAAGTTATGCAATAGCGCACCCGTCTCTGCATCCCATATTCTAGCGGTTTCATCCCCAGAAGCCGTTACTATTTGGCTGCCCGTGGTGTTATATGCAGCTGATTTAACCCAATTAGTATGCCCCTGCAAGGTATGCAACAGCTCACCCGTCTCAGCATCCCATATCTTAGCGGTTTTATCCCCAGCCGTTACTATTTGGCTGCCAATGGCGTTATATTGTGCTGATTCAACCAAATCGGTATGCCCCTGCAAGGTATGCAATAGCGCACCCGTCTCTGCATCCCATACCTTAGCAGTTCCATCATGAGAAGCCGTTACTATTTGACTGCCAATGGCGTTATATGCAGCTGATGTAACATTATGTGTATGCCCCTGCAAGGTGTGCAATAGCGCACCCGTCTCGGCATCCCATATCTTAGCGGTTTTATCCCAAGAAGCCGTTACTATTTGGCTGCCACTGGCGTTATATGCAGCTGATGTAACTCTCTTTGTATGCCCCAACAAGGTATGCAATAGCGCACCCGTCTCAGCATCCCATATCTTAGCGGTTTTATCCCCAGACGCTGTTACTATTTGACTGCCAATGGCGTTATGTTGTGCTGACAAAACGGTCCATGTATGCCCCTGCAATGTATGCAATAGCTCACCCGTCTCGGCATCCCATATCTTAGCAGTACTATCATCAGAAGTCGTTACTATTTGGCTGCCACTGGCGTTATATTGTGCTGAGCGAACCCAACCTGTATGCCCCTGCAAGGTATGCAATAGCCCACCCGTTTCTGCATCCCATATCTTAGCATCATCCGAAGCCGTTACTATTTGGCTGCCACTGGCATTATATTGTGCTGAGCGAACAGTACTCTTATGCCCCTGCAATGTATGCAACAAATCACCCGTCTCAGCATCCCATATTCTAGCGGTTTCATCCCCAGAAGCCGTTACTATTTGGCTGCCCGTCGGATTGAAAACTACTGAAGTAACTTGATCTGTATGCCTAATGGGTAAAACCATTTCAGCCTCGTTTTGAGATTGGGCAAAGTAAGTAAGTGTTGAAAAGGTTAATAGTAATAAATAATCGATATATTTTTTAATCAGCATTGAAGTGTGAAAATAAATTAATATTTAATCAAATATAATAGGTTTTAATATATATTGATGTTAATTTGTTTGTATTAATCTTAAATAAAACTAACCATAAATTTTAGTTTAAGGTGTCGGTTTTTTAAGCTAGGTGCTTGCCGCTTGGAGCTAGTATGGGAAGTTAGGAGGTTAGGGTTTAGTTTTTATTGGGGTGCTGGGGCGTTTGGTTGTCTGCTTTTTGCAGATTGGTACTAGCTGCTAGGAGCTCAAACCATCGTACTTCTCCCAATAATACCGTTTGAATTTTATTTCTTTGATTTCAGTTTGAGCCGAAAGGAAAAAAGAAGAATTTAAGAGAAAAATTATAATTAAACCTTTAACTTTCATAAGGGGAATATAATAATTTTCAATTACTAATAAAATCAGTTCATATCCATACCATATTAGATAGGTTAGATTAATTCCTACTATAGGTCGAATATTAATCAAAAAGATCATTTACAAAAAAATCCTATTGGTTTGATTAAAATATTCAATGCAAATAATATTTTAAATTATCTTGGCGATTATATTAATTTTTCAATGAAACATCGTGTCATAATTATACTATTTGTATTCTCCTTAAATGCGTTAACGGGTCAAACATCTTGGCAAACCAAAGATTATTCCAATTGGACTTATACCAATTTTCGCAGTAATCCATTGTTTCACCAAACTTTTTCTACTTCCGATCCCGATTATTTATTGCTAAACGCCGCCGTTTTCTTCATGACCAATGAACAAAGGACTAAACATGGAGTGTCCACTCTACCCCATCACAAACTACTGGAAGTAGCAGCATACAATCACTCTATGAAAATGGCCACAACCGGATTCTTTTCTCATAGGAACTCAGTAGATGCCTCTAGAGCGAGTACTGAAGATCGCGGTCGACTTGCTGGCATTGCTAATCCTAAAATTGCTGAAAACATAGCCTATAATTACCCAAATGATGGAAATACCTATTTACAGGTTGCAGAAAAATTAATTGATCAATGGATGAATTCCCCCGGACATAGATCTAATATTTTATCTACAGAAGGCAAACAAATGGGGGCTGGAACATACTATATAAATGGAAGAATTTATGGAACACAGGTATTTCAATGGTTTTATTTTGTGAAAGAAAGTCCTTCAGGAGGAACGGATCAATTACCATCGCCTAAATACAATTCCAATAATTCAAGTAAACAAAATTCAACTGTAATAACGAAACAAAATTCAAATACCACAAATAATAATTCAGATTCAGAATTGAAAAAGCTAAATACTGAAATAGCTAATTTGAATAGGAATATCATTAATAAAGATCAAACCATTTCACAGTTGAGAAATGAAAAAAATAATTTGAATGATAAGGTTTATCAGCTTCAAAAAACACAAAAGGAGAAAGACGCTAAGTACAATCAGCTGTATAGTGAGTATCAAGCTTTGTCTAAACAAAAATCCAAACGCGAGAACACTCCATATAAGTCAAATGCTTTATTATTCAAAATGGGAATAATTGCATTTTACCCGAGCATTAGCAACACGATTAATAGTGATTTCAATGAGAATTTTATAAGTTATGGAGGGGATGTATTCTTAGGTGCTAATTATGGTACAACATCTAAAAGAAATACCATCGGTATCGCATTTAGAGCCATTCAAACTAATCAACAACTTACAAAGGCAATGGACTCATCTGCCAGTGCCCCCATACAATATTACGATGCTGAACTTACTACTATTCTCAGGGAATGGTTTAGCTTTGGAGTGGGAGTTACATACAAGTCAAGCTATGGTTCTAATGAATTCACTATAAATCCCTCTGCAAGTTTGGGGCTTTGTATAGGGCCAAAAAATTGGAAAATTCAACTTTTCCAACAAGCGTATTTACAAGAAAATAATTCTATTTCTGGACGGGCCTCGGTTGGATTTTCTTTAGTATTGTAGAAATATCGCTTTTTTAAAAGAATTCGATTTTGAGACTTAACAACTAAAGAAAAAAAGATATAATAAACGTTATTCGTTTAAGAAATTTGGTCTTTAACATAACTTTTTAACAGAGTTTTGGATTTAGCCTTTTCAAATTGCTCTGCCCTATTTTCATAGAAATCAAGATTTTCAGTGTAGGTTACAATCCATTGATTGTTATTGCCTTTTGATAGTTTATCCAGGTAATGTTGAAATTCATGACAAATAGTACCAAATAAATCTAGTAATGTTAGTCCATAATCAGAGAACTTTTCATTTATAACTATCAAATCTAAATCCCCAACGTAAATACCAAGAATACAAGGATCTTTTTCTTTTGACAATCCAATAATTCCATATTCCGGTTCATCAACTTTACCTACTCTAAAATTTGGACATTTCACACCATTCTCTGCACTCAGATATTCTATTGACCATGCCAATATGTGAGCTAATTCTTCATGTGACATATCTTGAAGTGATAACTTTGCTGCCTTACGATATGGGTTCAATAAATATTGACCTATCAGTCCAGCTACTAAAATCGATCCAAAAATGTAATAAAGTATTGTGGTGTCCATTAATTGATTTTAAATATTAATTGATTTTATAGTTAAAACGTTAATTTATTATTATTATTATTCTAATCTCTAACCATTTTCATAGTAAAGTTTATTAAAATTGCGAGTAATTACTTTAGATAACATCATAACACCATTTTCTTCAACTGCTCTACCAGTAATTTTTTGCGCTCTATTATAAATGTTCTGAAGTCCTCAATATTCAAACTAACCGCTGGAATAAGTTGATTGACTTTGTCAATATTATTCTCTAATACCCATTGTTGTAAAGGAGTGTCTAATTTTGATTGATTTAGGGTACCATTGAGTAACTGAAGGTTAATTATACTATTCCAGTTTTCAGGATTCTTATAAAATTCCAACTCTTCTTCTGACGAAAAGTCTTCTTGTTTGCATTTATTGAAATAACTAGCAGGATGTAAATGGTCTTTGTGATAATCTTGATTACCAAAATTCAAATGCGAATAAATCAATGATAATATGGGAAAACAATCGGATGCATCCTTTTGTGTGGACAACAATAATTCAATAAAATCATCATCAAATGTTAGATTTTTTATTGGATTAGATTTGAATTCCTCTTTAATCTTATCTAACGGGAATAAAGGTGTTTTACTGGTATCTGCAAGTTCTAATTTTATTACTTTTTTTATACCCGTTAAAACGGAATCCGATTGTCCACCGAATACACCTTTTAATAGTGACAAACATATCCATTTTTTAATTAATAATTTATCCTCTTTAAATTTTATAGGACTATTTATTTCATTTTCAATCCCCCGATGGTAGATATAGTAAATAATTGGGATTGCTGCATTTTTAGCTCGCAGACTTTGGTTATTAAACCCTTGGTTTGAAAGCAATGTAAATGCCTCGATAATACTTTTCTTTATTCTCTCCCAATTCTCTTCAAAAACGATTACATTACTTTGGTCAAAATTTTTAACTTGAAATTTTATATTTTCATTAAATAGCACCAAGCAGGTTTTAAGAACAAAATCCTTACTTATTAGAAAGCCCGGATTGCCTATTTCAAAAACTTTATTTACTACATCAGGGATTTCCTTTCGTGCATCTGACTGCCAGTGAGCAGTAGTAATTGACATCAATAAATCAGAAAAACTCAAAGGTTCACCGCCGCTATTTGTTCTAATGAAAATATCTAAAACCGTATCAATTTCTTGGGCCGTTTCAAGATAATAATTGATTAGTTTATCATCGAAAATCACCTTACGAAGTTGCCGAATGGTATCTTTTGTGAAAGTTTTGGACAACCAACCATTTTCCTCTATGTAATTGTCAAGATCATTTGTTTTCTCAAATTTTAAAATCTCATTTACTTTAAACCATAAATCATCATTTAATTTTTTCTTTTCAATTTCTTGGTGCGTTAGAAATTGAAAATCAAAAATCATTTGTCTCTCGTTTTCCTCCGGCATTGGATTTGAGAGATTTAAATAAAGATGCCTGGTTGGAATATTTTCCTCATTATCAATCCACCATTTTCTTGGTAATTTATAGGCATATGAACCTTTTAAACCAATATAGAGACTTGTCAATCGTTGTTGTCCGTCAATAACTGCTTTGAAATCTTTGTAGCCCGTTGTATCAATGTCAGGATTATCCTCTTTAAAAAATTGACGATATTCAGTTAGAAATTGATAAAATTTAAATTCATTTTTTACTTTGTTTTCTTTTACTTCCCATAACATGAATGAATTAATGGGATAACCCCGCATAATACTGTCGAATAAAACTTCTATTTGATCACTGCTCCAAACAAATTTCCGTTGTATTGCCGGAAGTAAATAAGTTCTATCAACAATATTATCTATTGCATCTTTTATTGTAATTGGTGTTACAAATCCACTTGACATAAATAAAATTAAAAAATTGTGTACTCACTCAGAATTTCCTTTACATAGGTGTCTAAAATTGAAAGTTAATCATATTTCCAATAACCAATTAATTATTACTAAACCTTTCATATCTAAATGTCCTATGTAACAAAAATATAATTATAAACCCTCAATACCTACATTTTTAAAATCTAATAACCCAATATTTTTTTTTATTATTGTGTTATGAATAAATCAACCTCAATTTTTTTAATAGCAGTATCAGTTTTAATGATGTCTTGCATGGAAAATTACTCTAATGGCGAAAGAATCGGCCTTGTAACTCAATTCTCAAAGAGAGGAATGATTTACAAAACTTGGGAAGGTCATCTAAATATTACCCAAACTGGAATGAATTCGGCAGACGGGTTTGACTTTTCAATAGACCGCAAAGACAAAAAAAATTCTAATGACAGATCCATACCATTATTGGATTCGGCAGCTAGCCTAGGATGGAAGGTCAAATTGATTTATCATGAAACAATGAACAGAAACTGGTTTAATCTTCGGGGTGAAACAAGTCATTTCATTGATAGTGTTATAGTAATAGATAAGAATTTTAGTAACCACAATTCGACTTCCGGAACACAAAAACAGTCAGAATCAAGCACAAATTCAAGTGGACGGGTAGTAGATACAATTTATATTGTTATTACCCCAGATGATCCTAACTATAAGAAATTTTTCAAATAGAAAATCTCGTATTAACCTCTTACTGCAGACGAATTGGATTTAAAAAAATTATTGATTTTAGATCTAGATGAAACATTAATTCATACTTCATATTCTCCAATATCAGGTATTGAATTTAAAGCTCATCGTCATCTTTTTTATTTGTATGAACGACCATATTTGAGTGAATTTCTAGAAAGGTACAAAAGTGATTACAGCTTAGCTATTTGGTCTGCAAGCAAGTTAGATTATGTTCGATGGATCATAAAATCAACAGTATTATGTGACTATGAATTCACATTCATAAATTCTCGAAGAAATTGCAAGCGTATAAATAGTATGAATGGTTCAGTGGAATATCAAAAGGATATTTCACCCTATATCGAAAAGTACGATAAGGTGTTGGTCTTGGATGATTTTCCTAAAATGGTTACTCCTATAAAGAACGCCATTAAAATCTCAGAATTTAGAGGCAGCACAACGGATATTGAATTATTGAATATATCCTTAGAATAGATATAAGTGGAATTGATTAAGCTTCGTTCTGGTAATATTGGAGAAACAGTCGATAAGGAATAAATTTCAATCTTTAGTGATTTTCTTTATTCTAGTTTGCAAGTCAACATCTAATTTTTTAATATCACTGCGATTTAAATTAAGTTCGCTTAAATCAAAAGTTTTATTATCAGCATCAATTAAATCTAATGATAGTTTGGAGCCTTTTAATTGGTAAGATTTAATATCAATATAAGAATATTCAGTAGTTTTACCATCATCAATAATAGTAAATTTCAAATTATTGAGTGTAATTTTATCATTTCGGTTTTTCAAAAAGGAATATATAAAATAACTAGGTAATAATACTACGATTATTGCAACAAGAAATATTGCATCTTCTGCTATACTTTCGTCAATTTTATCACTTTGTGAAATTATGTAACAAGAATAAATTCCAATTATCGTAATAAATATTAGTACACTTAATATGAAGAATTCGTTGGGATTGTAGGTAATTAAATCGTTTTTTTCTCTTCTACTTCCCCTAAATCTACTTGTAACTAGTATTAATAAAATTGAAATTACTATAAAAATAGTGACATTTAGATATCCGTGTACTTCACC
>JAURFW010000052.1 GCA_030834125.1 Bacteroidota bacterium
AATTCCAGGGGCTTTCTCTGCTGCTATTCTCAGCTATGCCATACAAAATGGAAACTGGTATAGTAAAGAAAGATTTCAATGGGTTTTTCTTGCCTTTGTGATTATTTCAATTGGGAACATGATTTTTGGGAAAAATCGCGAGGAGAATGAAACAGATTCAACTGAAAAAAATGGAATTGCCCTTCGTATTTTAGTTGGAATTCTTGCTGGAACAGTTGTTTCACTTAGTGGATTAGGAGGAGGAATTATTATGGTTCCTTTATTCAGAATGATACTAAAAATGCCACTACGAAAAGCAACGGCATTGTCGCTTTCAATTGTTCCACTCTTGAGTATTTTCCCTATAGTTCAATACTCTATTGGTTCAGATGCTCCTAATCTATTGGATATTCATGGACCCATTATCCAATCAGAATACATAATCTGGAGTTATTATTTACCTATGGCAATAGGTGTAATTATTTTCTCATCTTTCGGACAGAAAACAGCACAGAAAACTCCGGTCATTTTAATACGAGCTATATTTGCATTGTTATCTGCATTCATTTTAATAAAAACACTTTATGAAATATTCTAAATACATATTAGGTTTATCATTTTTACTCGCTATTTCAACATCTGTTTTTTCTCAAACGAAAGAGAATAAAAAGAAAGCTGAAATAAAAGCGCGACTTAAGCAGCATATTAGCTATTTAGCATCTGATGAGCTTGAAGGAAGGCAAACTGGATCTCAGGGGGAAATGAAAAGTGCCAAATACATCGCTGAACAGTTTAAGAACAATGGATTAAAATTATTGGGTAAAGACGGCTTACAGGAATTTACAATGGTACAGTTTCGAATTGCGGATGAGTCAACCAGATTTCTAACTATTGGCCCAAACCCTTCAGTGCCTCCAGTTGAAAGAGAACTTCACAGTGAATTTTATCCTTTATCACTAACTGTTGATTATGATAGTGTTGAAGCAGAAGTAATTGATGTGGGATATGGTATTGTTGCTGAAAAATTAGACAAGAACGAATATCAAGGATTAGAAGTTGAAGGAAAAATTGCAGTGATGAGGCTAGGATTTTTCGGAATGGAAGATAACCCACACTCTGAATTAGCAAATTATTCCGATATCAATACCAAAGTAATGACCGCCATTGAACATGGCGCAGTCGGGGTAATTTTTATTAAAAATAATATTGAAGACAAAAACCCTTCCGGGAAATTATCTCGTAGTGTTAAACCAAGTAATATTCCTGTATTCTTCTTTAATACTGAGAAACCTTTACCAATTGGCTTTAAAGCAAAAATGGTTAGTAAAGTGGTTTCTCCAACTGCAATAGGACACAATGTGGTTGCCTTTAAAAACAACCACAGGAAAAAGACAGTAATTATCTGTGCTCACCACGATCATATTGGATACAATGAATATGAGAACTCAAGATATAGAGGACCGTCAGCTATTCACAATGGTGCTGACGATAATGCTTCAGGTGTTTCAGCAATGATTGAACTTTCAAAACAATTGCAAAAGTGGGGACTTAGAAAAAACAATTACTTATTTATTGCCTTTTCCGGCGAAGAATTAGGTCTTTTAGGTTCAAAATACTTCGCGCACAACCCTTTAATTCCACTAGATGAAATTAATTATGTAATAAATATTGACATGTTAGGTAGAGTAGATTCTACCAAGAAAACCTTAACTATTAACGGAGTTGGGACATCTACAACTTGGGAAAAAATCATTTCAAAAATTGAAAACGATACATCAATATTAAAAGTTGCTACTACTGAAAGCGGTTTAGGTCCATCAGACCATGCTAGTTTTTATTTAGAAAACATTCCTGTACTTCATTTCTTCTCTGGTCAACATAGAGATTATCACACTCCAGACGATGATGAATATAAAATCAACTACGATGGAATGTATGAGAGTATAGAAATTTTGAAGGAAATAGTTTGCCGTGTAGGTTGTAAGAAACTCAAATTCCAAAAAACTAAAGATGCCTCTCCTGGAAGAACTAGATTTAAAGTTACCCTAGGTGTAATGCCAGATTATTCCTTCTCAGGAAAAGGAATGCGTATTGATGGGATAACAGAGGGCAAACCAGCATCTGAGGCAGGCTTACTTAGAAATGATGTTGTAATTAAAATGGGAGATTTTGAGGTTAACGATATGATGGGTTATATGTCAGCATTAGGAAAATTCAATTCTGGCGACACCACCGATGTTGTTGTTAAACGTGGAGATAAAGAAATAACTGTACAAGTAACTTTTTAATGAAAATTACCGATCATATAAATAATAGAGGAGATAAAACTCTTTTTTCATTTGAAATTTTACCTCCATTGAAAGGCTTAGGCGTACAAAGTATTTATGACGCCATCGACCCATTATTAGAGTTTAATCCTTCATTTATAGATGTTACCTACCACCGTGAAGATTACGTATTAAAAAAACGTAGCGATGGCTCATTTGATAGAGTTTCAACCAGAAAAAGACCCGGAACAGTTGCTATTTGTGCAGCTATTCAGAATAAGTATCATATAGATGCAGTGCCACACATTATTTGCGGAGGTTTCACCAAAGACGATACTGAAACAGCCCTAATAGAATTAAACTTTTTGGGGATTGATAATATTCTAGCATTACGCGGTGATCCTCGAAAAGGAGATATTCATTTTGAGCCAGAAAAAGGAGGAAATAAAAATGCCTTGGACCTCATTCATCAGGTAAAAAATATGAATTCTGGCATTTACTTAGATGAAGAACTAACCCAAGGTCAACAATCGAATTTCTGTATAGGCGCTGCATCTTATCCTGAAAAACATATGGATGCTCCCAATATGCAAAGTGATATGAAATTCCTAAAAAGAAAGGTGGAAGCTGGAGCTGAGTTCTTAGTTACACAAATGTTCTTTGATAACAAACATTACTTTAACTTCGTTGAAGAGTGCAGAAAAAACGACATTAATGTGCCCATAATTCCAGGTATTAAACCCATTAGTACAATGAAACAAATGATGGTTTTACCCAAAATTTTCCATATTGATTTACCCAATGATTTAGTGAATGCTCTTGAAAAATGTAACACAAATCAAGATGCAGCTAAAGTTGGTACGGAATGGGCTACTCAACAGTGTAAAGAATTAATTGAATTTGGCGCTCCTGTTTTGCACTTTTACACAATGGGAAAATCCTCCCAAACAAAGGCTATCTGCGAACAAATTTTCTAAATGGAAGCTACTATCACCAAATCTACCGGCTCATGGTATTTAGCTCGTACTGATGATGGTGTAGTTTGGCAAGCTCGAACTAGAGGTAAACTACGCCTTCAAGTTTCAGATACCAGCAATCCCGTTGCTGTGGGTGATAGAGTTTTATTAATGGAAGATGTGAATTACGAGAATACTGCCATTATTAAAGAGATTTTTCCCAGAGAAAATTATGTTATTCGTAAAGCCAATAAACTCAGCTCTAAACGACAAATTTTAGCAACCAACCTCGATGCTGCTGTTTTAGTGGCAAGCATGTTTGCACCTCGTACTTCATTAGGTTTTATAGATCGTTTTCTTTTAGGATGTCAGGCATACCATGTTCCTGCCATTCTTTTTATGAATAAGGTAGATATGCTTGGTGATAATATTGATCAGGTACAATCTGAAATAGGTAGAATTTATAAAAATGCTCAAGTAGAAATAATGTACGGTTCAGCATTGGATTCCAACTCAATTCAAGAATTATTAAACAGAATCCACATAAAAAGAATTCTTCTCGCTGGACATTCTGGTGTAGGAAAATCAACCCTGCTGAATGCCTTATATCCTGAGTTTGATGCCAAAGTAGGAAGCATTTCAGAAACTCATTCAAAGGGTAAACACACCACAACATTTGCGGAGATGTTTACAACTGAAGATGGAACACAATTAATTGATACACCCGGAATTCGCGACTTTGGAGTTGTTGATATTGAAGCTATTGAAATACCACAGTATTTTCCAGAGTTCAGAAAATTCATGAACAAATGTAAATTTAGTAACTGTACTCATACACATGAGCCCAATTGCGCCGTTCTTGAAAATGTTTCCAATGGAAATATTCCCGAAGAACGATATTACAGTTACCAAAGTATATTAAATAACGAAGATATTTATAAGTAATACATTTGCAGAGATGAATTTTAATGCAACCCAATTCCATAAACAGAAAGCAAGGCTATTACCCTTACTTTTAGTCTTTTTGATTGGTATAAGTAGTTGTATTGATCGTCCGTCTTATGTTTCAGAATCTAAGTTAGCAGTTTCACGAGACACCGTTGCTTTCGACACACTTTTCACCCGTCAAAACCAAACTGGCACATATCCTATCTCTGTAACAAAACTTATTTACATAAAAAACCTTGAAGACAGGTGGGTTAAAGGAGATTTTGAAATTGCTGGAGGTAGCGAATCTTCCTTCAATTTGAATATTGATGGAATATCAGGCCCAAAGATTGAACAATTGGAAATTGCTCCTAAGGATTCAGTATTTGTATTTATACAATGCAGATTAGAGGCTAACAATCTCACCCAACCTGCTGTGGTGATGGATTCATTAATTGCTAGAGTAGGAACAGGAACTTCCAAAGTCATATTAACTGCATGGGGGTGGGATGCTCATTACCTAAAAGATTCAGTAATTCAGAATACCTTAACTCTTAGCGATAAAACTAAGCCCTATGTATTTATTGGAAATATTGTAGTTGCTCCTAACTCAACTTTAAAAGTAAATTCGGGGGTAAAATTATTTGCCTCTGCATATACCGGCGTTTATATTTTTGGAAATACCGAATGGAACGGAACCGCACAAGAAAGAATTGCAATTAGAGGTGACAAACCGGTAGCGTGGACAGACAAACTACCATCACAATGGGGTGGTATTTATTTTGCTCCGGGTGCAACTGGAAATTTTCAATATACCGATATTACTAATGCAAGTATTGGAATAAGAGCAGATTCCACAGCATTGGGAAATGCGCCTTGTGTAAGTCTTAAACAATGTAAAATACAATATTGCGGTCAAGCATGTCTTTTAGGTTTTGGCGGTGCAATTGAAGCAGAGAATTGTTTATTTGCCGATGCTGGAAGTTATACTTTTTTAGGTTATCACGGTGGATGGTATAGGTTTAATCATTGTACATTTTCAGACTTCAGTTATTTCTCAAACCGGCAAGAGGGTCACTTTGGTTTAACCAACACTAAGCGAGATGGATTAGGGAAGCTTCTTTCCAGTAATGATCTTACCTTTAAAATTGAAAATTCTATTATTTGGGGATATAAGAAAGATGAAGTTTCAACAGATAAAGTTGAGCAAAGTCAATGGAATGTAGATTTAAGTTATTCCCATTTTAAGAGCCTTAATTCAGACAAACTACTTGATGGTGAAAATGTAACCTTCAATACAGATCCAAAATTCACGGATGAAAATGAAGGCATTTACACTTTAGATTCTTCCTCCACTTTACTTAAAAAGTCAAATATCAATAGCACACTGCCTTTAGATTTAAATGGAAACACTAGAAGTTTTCCTTCAGATTTAGGAGCTTATGAATACAAATAATAAAAACACAAAAATTAAAATCAGAAATTCAATCAACACTAAAACTCTCAGTAATACTTTCTTATAGATTAAAATCATTAATGGCCTGGTAAATAAATTAACCATTAATAAAATTGCATAAAAAATACTATTCGGATTTATAATAGTGTTTTCATGTTTTATGAAAATATTATGTAAATCTCGAGTAAGTCCACAGGTTACACATTCTTTATTATAAACAGTTTTGTATATACAATTAAAACCTTGTCCATCCTCATAAAAGAATAAATAGATTAACAAAAAAAAAGCCACCAAGAGGGTTGTAGAGTAATAAACAAAAAATGACCTTTTCAGGTCATTCTTTATATTGTGTTCTAAAAAAAAGTTGAATTTACATTTTTTCAAGAGCATCCTTGTATTCTTCATTAGCTTTCTCAATTGCATCAGCCGCATCATCTAAACCGCTCGCTACTTGAGACAACGCATACCACTGCCAAATCGCAATACCTGAAGCAATTATTGAAAGTATAAGTCCAGCAATGGTATTAATTGATTAAATACAATAATAATAGAAATTTTGTTAATCCAAATTTAAATACTAGAATTGAATATATAATAAATTATGGAAACAAACATTAATCAACCCATTAAAAATGGAACGGCCGTTCTGGTTTTAGGAATTTG
>JAURFW010000037.1 GCA_030834125.1 Bacteroidota bacterium
TTCAGCTTTATTTTGGTGTTTACACAGAAAAAGAGTTGGATATTGCATTGAAGATTTATCATTTACCAAAAGATATTCGTGTATTAAAACGCAGCCAAATGTTGTTTGCATTAAACAAACTGAAGCCGGGTTTCATTGAGCGAAAAATACATCCCAAACATTCCGATCAATTTATTTACGAAATTAAAAATTTCTAGGTTCTAGGTAAAAACCATTCCTCGTATCTTTTGGAGAATACAAGAATGCTGGTATATATTCCAGATTCACTGTCAATTTGAGTATTTATTCTACATTCAAATTCATTTTCATAACGTTTATTAATTAAGGTCAAACGATCCTTTACAAGTTTCAATCCCATACTTGCCCCATGTTTATTTCTTTTATTTGGTATATACGGGTTAATAATTACAATTTGTAACTCAAAAGGCGCTATCAGGGTGATTTGAATTTTAAGGTAATTGTCTTTTTCACTAATAAGTGTGCCATGTTTTATTGCATTTTCTAACAGAGGTTGTAAAATAAGTGGTGGTATTTGCCAACTTTCTAAATGTAAATCATTGGCAATATCTAATTTAAAATCTAATTTAAAATCTTCTTCAAATCTCATCTGCTCCAGTTTTATGTAATCTACTATAAACTCAATTTCTTTTTTTAAACTAACAAATTCGTGGTTCGAATATTCAAGAAATTTCCTATTTAAACTTGCTAAACCACTTGTTGCTCTTATTGCCTTTGATGATTGCTTTCTCACAATTAACGATTGAATCAAATTCATTGTATTAAAAATGAAATGGGGATTTAAGTTGCTTCTCAAGGTTGCAATTTCAAGACTTACAATTTTTTGTTTGATTGTGAATTGTTCATGCTGATTCCATTGATAGAAAAAACTACCCAATAAAATTACTATTATGATTAAAGCCCAAAATATTCTTTCATTTACGCGTAACAAAGTAGAATAGGTTTCATTGCGATTTTTTAATGTAATCAGGTAAATACCTGCCTCGTAATTATTTAACCAAATATCTCTTGAAACGGGTTGAATGTAATGTATAGGTTCTGCTCCTTTTTTCCGAATCGTACATTCTATAATGCCGTATTTGTTAAAAAAGTAATCTTGGCTTTTTATAGTAAAGTTTGCATTTTGTCCAACGAATATTCTAGGTAACAGAGAATTGCCTGAAAATTGATTGTTAGTAGTCTCAATTTTCAAATTTTTTGAAATATCAGGAACCTCAGTAAAGTTGATAGCTTGAATGTAACCTGACCTTTGAATGAATATATGATTTTGAAAAATCTTAGGTTTAGTCCTAATCATATCCATTTTGCCTAAATAATATTGCCGAACTAAACTAAATGTAGAATCCTCCATGTTTATTGATAGCTGAATTGCCAATTCATTTGTTCCCACCCAAAAACCGCTATATATTTGACTATTATACCATTGTATATCGGAATTGGGAAATAATCCCTTAGAATTTACTTTAAATTTGCTGTGTATTTTATGATTTTTTTCATCAACAACACAGAAATGGTAAATATCATCATGATGTAACACTAACAGGTCTCCATAAAAGTAAAACTGTATTTCACTTTTGCTTACTCCAATATTCAATTTTAACGGAGTACTTTTACCATCTTTTATCAGGTAAAATAAATTTTGATCTGTTTGAAGAATAATTATCTTGCCATCAGATGCAACATTAATAATACCAGAGTATTTAGGATCTAAAATAGTTACTTTAGGTTCTTTTTTACTCAAGTCTATTACTCGAGATCCTCCAAAAACATTGAACAAATACAATTGATCTCCCAGCAATTCCATGCGCATGCTACTGTTTTTTAGGAGCAATTCTAATTTATTAGAATTCCAAAAATAGACCTTGTTACTACAAAGAAGTATTAATCCATCTTTGTACTCTTTACAGGCGATTAATTTACTATCTTCTAAAACTATTTCCTTCCAATGAATATCTTTACGGTTTTTGATATAAATGTTATTTTTTGAATGACCCGCGATATATGATTTAGTTATGTAAAAATCATCCATTGATGGGCAAACTATGTAATCATTTATTGAAGAATAATAAGAGACACCTTTATTTAACGTCGCTACCCATAAACTATTAGATTTATTATCGATAGTTAATGACCATATAAATGGTGTATGAATGAGTTTATCAATATCAATTTCTAAATTCTTATCAGCTGACAAAATATCCGATCCTCTTAAAATAACCCCTTCAGAAAATTCAAAATGATTTCCTAGACCAATGAATATTTGATCCTTATTTGATTTTATATCCCAAGCGGTAAAACTGCTTTTAATATTACTTTTAAGAGTATATCTGGTTGTATTGCTGGAGTCCATTACAAAAAGACCTGATCCCGATGTGCCGATATAAAGTTTATTATTCCAATGAAGTGCACTTGTTATATAGTCTGGATAGCTTTTATCATATTTTCCAGGAATAAAATTCTTAACAGAATCCCAAATTCTTATATTTTCTAGTGATGTACTGTATACATATTTTGACCCGTACACTGCTACATTTAGTTTTTGATTCCACTTAAATACCTCTAGCGGAAAGCTCCTAACCTTTTTTCCGTTATCCGATGTTCGTATGAATTTTTTTTTCAGTAAGATATCAACTTTAGAACCATTTATTTCAAATAATCCATCTCGATAAATTCCGTAAATGTGATTACCTATTTTTCTAAATTTTCTGATTCCTAAAAGCTTGTTGGATTTTACATGTTCTATTAACTCTCCGGTATTTGAATTAAAGATAAATAATCCATTATCATAGGTTCCAACATAGAGCCAGTCTTTTATGATCTCAATAGCCCATACTTGAGATTCTCCGGTAGTTTTTTCTACTTTATTTGCAATTGAATTACCAGAAGGGAAATATTTTATTCCGGCATCAGTACCCACCCAAACACCTCCATCAGTATTATCGAAAACGCATCTACTAATATTGGTTGGTAAACCAGTGCCGGTATTTAATTCAGTTTCTAACGTAGTTTGTCCGTAACAAAGCGTTAGGGTGAATATTAGAAAAACTGCTGCAATAGCTTTTTGCCAGTTTTTGATAAACCGATGATTTGGCCGTTTTTCAAACATATAGTTTTACTGTTGAAACTTTGTATTTGTTGAAGAGGAACAATGTATGAACGGTGAACGCGAATGAATTCCTCGGGGAGCTGCGTTTCAAACGATTTTAATGTTTTAGAGGCTATGTGGCTTTTATACTTAGTAAATATTTTACTGTATGCACCACATGCTTCCATGTATGAAATATCATTAATTGGGATTATTATATTTTGGCCGCCATCTTTGATAATAAGTGTTGAATTGTCTGAATCATTTTCAGAATTTAATTCGAATCTCTTTAATAATCTTTTCTTAAACCGTAGCATTTCAGACTCATTTAACGGCTTAAGTAAGTAGTCTAAAACGTTGCTATGTATTGCTTCTACTGCATATTGGGAGTGAGCACTTACCACTACAACCGGAATGTTATCATCTAAATGGTTTTGAATCATAAGGCCATTCTCACCTCTGAGTTCGTAATCTGAAAAAATTATGTGGGGTTTTAAATCATAAATTGCTTTTTCTGCATCCTTAATATTTGAAACAGCTACAAAGTTTTCAAAAATATCCCCCATAAATTCTTTCAAATAAAACTCAATCATAGTTCTACCTGAAAGTTCATCATCTATAATAACTGCGTTTAATTTATGAGGTAGCATATAAATTTCCTTAACACCCAAATGTAATGTTACTTTGTTAAAAATGGAAGAGATATTTATCGGAAATGATAAGTTTGAGGCACGAATAGCCCGAAATGGTGCGGAACTTCAACAATTGACTCGCTTAGAAGATGAAAAACAATACATTTGGACACCAAATGAGCAGTTTTGGAATAGACGAGCACCAAATCTTTTTCCAATAGTTGGTCGTTTAAAGGATGACAAATATTTTCATGACGGTAAACATTACTATATGGGTCAGCATGGTTTTGCCCGCAACAATCAATTTAAAATAATTAAACATCAGGCTAATGAGCTTACACTTCAACTGGAATCTGATAATAAATCCTTTGCTATATATCCTTTTAAATTTCAATTATTAATACACTTTATTGCTATTGAAAATATGCTTACCGTATCAGCTGAAATACTAAATACCAGTACTGAAATTTTACCTTTTTCTTATGGTGCTCATCCGGCTTTTGCTTTGGAAGGTTCAATCAAAAATTATTCTGTTAGAATTTCAGGAAAGGATAAAATTCAAAGGCGATTTTTGAATGAAGGGATACGCATTGAACAATATGGAACTATACCATTAGTTAATAATACTTTAATGCTAAACGATGAACTTTTTAATGATGATGCAATCGTATTGGAAAATCAAAGTATCGAAAAGGTAGACATACTAGAAAATGGCAAACCCTATATTTCGGTTGTTTCTAAAGGAAATCCTTATTACGGAATATGGACAAAATCAGGAGCTCCGTTTTTATGTTTAGAGCCTTGGTGGGGTATTGCTGATTCAATGGATTCTACAGGAGAAATTATGGTGAAAGAAGGCATAACAAAACTTGATGTTAACGGCAAAATATGTCATACATATTCAATTGAAATGCACTAGCTTTGAGCCATGGGTGATCAAACTATTTTTCTCATTTCCATGGGCGTTTTTTTTATAATTACTTTGATTAATCGGAGTCTTTCTGAAAAAGCACTTTCAAAATTAAGTAATGAAGAAAAGGGATATTTGTTATCTGCATTCACACAGACGCGTAAAAATAGTTTGTATATACTTGTAGCTATTGTTGTTTTGTACCTTGGGTTTTCCGTGGCAGATGATCATTACAAGTGGTTAAACGATTACAAAACTTCAATGATTATATACTTTATTCTCTTGTTGTTCTATATGGTACTTACTCAAGTAGCATCCCAGCGTGTATTGAAAAAATTAGATGTCGCTCAAGATTATAAAAACACACAAATAAAAATAGCCTTCTTGCGGTCCTTGAGCATTGTAGTATTAACGATAGGCGTGTATACTATTTTTCGTTAAAACTCCCAAAGGATTTCTGTCTTAACTGTTTACCTGTGGAGGAAAAAAATATTTTATGAATTATAATTATTTCTTTGGGTTTATGGTAGCGAGGAAGGAAATTCCAATTTTGCGGAATAGGATTTTCAGATAAGCTACACACAATTAGTTTTTGACCTAGTATTTTATCACTTTTCCACCAACAAAAAAATGAATTTACAGGCCAATTCAATTCCTTTTGAATCATTTTTTCAATTAATTCTAATTGTATTTTGATTCCACCTGAATTAATTGTGAAGTCAATTCTGCCTTCCCACATGAAAGTATTATTATCAATGATATTAACAATATCATTGGTCTGAAGCCATTGCATTTTTGTGCAAGGATTTTTTATCATTAATCCACTTTCAGACATACTAATCTCTGTTTGATCGATCAACTTAAATAAATCATCTCCAAAAGTCCGGAAAGCAAAATGAGAATAGGTTTCTGTCATTCCGAATGTATGAATCCAATGTATTTTTGGCGCAACCTCCATTGCCTTTAATTCTATATCCTTAATTAATTCACCACCGCCAATAAGGATTGTTTCAAATTGCTTTAATACTTGTCTGGATCTTTGGCAATCCAGAATTACAGCAAGTTGCATAGGCGTTAATGAGGTTATCGCTGCATTCCCTGGATAATTAAGAAGTGGGTTAGATGAAGGTTCAATAAAATCGAATTCTGTCTTCCATGTTTTTGCTCTTGCCCATTGCATTAGTCCGCCTGCCTTGTCAATGGGAATTGCAATTAACTGTTTTAAATTTTTAGATTTAATGCAATGTTTTAATGTTTGTTCAGCACTCCATTGCATGAGACTTTTTTCAAAGTTGATTTTTTTTGGATTACCCGTACTACCCGATGTGCTAATTTGTACATCAGAGTTGGATTCCCATTTTTTATCCAACTCATTCAAAATTGCACTTGATAAATTACCCCATATACTCATGCAGTAAATTCATCATTTGGTCAACATCAGATTCGTTGTTGTAATAGTGAGTGGAAACCCGAATACAATCAATATCGTTTTCGCCTACGTACCGCAGAATAACCCCATTTTTTCTTGCGTATTGTACAAATTCAGAGTTTATTTTCTCGTATTTTTTATTCGATTTTAATATTCTAAATCCATTTTGGCCTCCTCGCGAGTTATCCGCAGTTGGAGTAAGTAGTTCAATTTGATCATTGAGTTCTAGTAGTTTTGATTGAACATATTTCCCCAATTCTTTTACTCGAGATTCTATTCTCTTAGGTCCAATATTTTGGTATAATTCTAATGCAGCAACGCAACCTTTTTGTTGTGGACCATTGAAAGTGCCATAAGAATACCTGCTGGTTTCGTTTATTACTTCATCTAAAAAAGGAGGATTTTTACTCATGTTGAATGCATTTACCGAATAAGCAGCAACATGTGTAATATTGGTTTCTTTTAATCTTTCTTGCTTCATATAAACCCAGCCTGAACCAATAGGACCAAGCATCCACTTATGGAAGCAACCGGCATAATAATCACAATCGATGTCCTTTAAATTTAGTTCAATCATACCTAATGGGTGCGCACCATCAATACAAGAAATAATTCCCTTATCTCGGGCTAGTGCACATATTTCTTTAACAGGCAGTACTTGACCAATGGTACAGGGTATGTGCGGTACAGCAATTACCCTTGTTTTATTGTTTATATTATCGGAAATACGTTGTAAAATCTCTTCATTACTTGGGTCTAGAGGAATAGTTTTAATTACAATTCCTTCAAGGCGAGCTCTTTGCAGCCAAGCAGCACATCCACCAACATGTTCATGAGTAGTCATTAACACCTCGTCACCTTTCTTTAACGGAACTCCCCAGGCAATATGGTTAATGCCTTCAGATACATTTTTGGTAATGCCTATTTCTTTAAAATCGCAACCAATAATTTCGGCAAGTTTTTTTTCTAGTTCATGATCATGGTGAGGGTAAGAAGCATTTTCTGCAATGTGAGTTAGACTCTTTTGTACTGCATTAATAACAGGGTAAGGTGTAATTCCCATAGTTCCGTTATTTAAGAATATCCTATCATGTTTAAGAGGAAATAATGACCGCAGTGAGTTCCAAGAAATTAGGTCTAAGTCATTATTCTCATAAAAAAGATGATTAGATTCTGCCCAACTCTTCGGAGCAATTACTAATCCTGCAGCTAGTCCTAAAAATGATTTTCTTTTCACTATTGCATATTACGAAAAAAATTAAGTCAGTCAAAGTATAAGGTTTATCTAGTGAAAATATGCATTCTTAAATTCTTGATTATTTTTGCATTCATCAACAAAGGATTAAAGATTATGAAAGTATTGGGAATTATGAGTGGGAGCAGCATGGATGGGATTGATTTAGCATTGTGTGATGTTGAAAATAACGCAAGTAAATGGTCTGTTAAAATAATTACGGGTGTAACTATTCCAATGAACGAAACATGGCGGGTAAGATTATCACAAGTAAAATATCAAAACCCTGAAGTTTATGCTAAGACAGATGTTTTTTTTGGAAGATATCTGGGGGAGTTAGCCTTAGCATTCGAGCAAGAAACAGGTCAGCAAATTGACTTAGTAGCATCTCATGGACATACAGTTTTTCATGATCCGAATGGATGGGTAACTGCTCAAATTGGAGATGGTGCCACAATATATGGTGTGTCAAAAATTCCAACGGTTTCTAATTTCAGAAGGGCAGATGTAGCAGCTGGGGGGCAGGGAGCTCCTTTGGTAACTGTTGGCGATGAACTATTATTTTCAGAATATGATGCATGTATAAATCTTGGCGGTTTTTGCAATGCTTCTGTAAAGGGACAAGACGGAAGAACATCATTCGATATAGTTCCTTGTAATATATTGTTAAATAGATTGGCTAGGGAAAAAAAGCAGAAGTTTGACAAAGACGGTGAGATCGGTGAAAAAGGACAGATCATATATCCATTATTAGAGAAACTGAATGCAATCCCTTACTATAAAAAGCCTGCACCAAAAAGCTTGGGAAGGGATTGGATAAATAAAGAATTGTGGCATGTGGTGCGTGATTATGACAAACAACCAGTAGAGGATCGCATGAAAACAATTATAATGCATATTTCTACTCAGATAGCCATAGCATTAGATAATTATGCTAGTAAACCTGTTGAAGAGCTTAAAATTTTATTAACTGGTGGGGGTGCATGGAATAAAACATTGGTGGACTTTATTTCAACTGAAACCGATGCAGAAATTATTATTCCGGATAAAGACACTGTAGATTTTAAAGAAGCGATGGTTTTTGCACTGCTTGGAGCCATGCGCGTAAGTGGAGAGTTTAATGTGAATATACACAGTACTGGTGCGTCCTTCCCATTAGTTGCTGGTTCTTTGGATGGTTTTATAAATATTTAAATTACTCATAGTGAACTTAGAAGAGTTAATAGAAAGGTTCGAGAATAAGCCGTCAGAGATTGTTTTTTCTTGGCAAGATGAAGAAACTGAGGCAGAAGGCTGGGTAGTAATAAATTCATTACGCAACGGGGCAGCTGGTGGCGGAACGAGAATGCGTAAAGGACTTAATCAACGTGAAGTTGAAAGTTTAGCAAAAACTATGGAGGTGAAATTTACTGTTGCTGGACCTCCAATAGGTGGAGCAAAATCAGGTATAAATTTTGACCCTGCGGATCCAAGAAAAGAAGGAGTTTTAAAGCGCTGGTATAAAGCAGTTAGACCTCTGTTGAAATATTACTATGGAACCGGTGGAGATTTGAATGTAGATGAAATTCATGAGGTGATTCCATACACAGCAGAGTTGGGAGTTTTGCATCCTCAAGAAGGAGTTGTTAACGGACATCATACTTCATATTCACCAGAAGAAAGATTAAAGGCAATTTCCAGACTTCAAGAAGGTGTATTATTGCCTATTCAAGATGAGCGATTATCTCCAAGCATAGAAAGAGGCTATAACGTTGCGGATATGATTACAGGCTGGGGTGTGGCTGAGGCAGTGAGGTTGTATTATGAAGTTTACGGAGGATTTACTCAAAACAAACTCGCAATAATTCAAGGATGGGGTAATGTTGCAGCAGCAGCAGCTTTTTATTTAACGAAATACGGCATTCGTATTGCTGGTATCATAGATCGAAGCGGAGGAATTATTTCAAAAAAAGGGCTAGGTCATGATGAGGTAGTACAATTAATTTTAGATAGAAAAGGAAATGAGTTAGTATCAGATCAAATGATTTCCTTCGATGAAGTAAATTCTCAAATTTGGGATATCCCAGCTGAAGTATTTATTCCTGGGGCTGCAAGTAGATTGATTACTGAAGATCAAGTGAATCGAATGATTAAATCGGGTATTGAAGTAGTTTCTTGTGGTGCGAATGTGCCATTTGCAGACAAGGAAATATTTATGGGACCCATTTCCAAATTTGCAGATTCAAACATGGCAGTAATTCCAGATTTTATTGCAAACTGCGGAATGGCAAGAGTCTTTGGCTATTTGATGGGTAAAAATGCAGAATTGACAGATGTAGCTATTTTTAAAGATGTTTCGCATACCATTGAAAGAGCTTTAAGAAGAGTTCATCAATTTAATACAAAGTCAACCCATATCTCCTCAAAAGCATTAGAGGTTTCATTAACAGATTTATTAAATTTAAAAGATGAAGAAGAATATAACGGATAGATTTTGCAGCTATGTAAAAATTGATACACAAAGTGATCCAGACAGTGCTGCTTTCCCAAGTACGGAAAAGCAGAAGAATTTAAGTCGATTGTTGGTTGAAGAACTCTTAGAGATGGGTCTTTCAGATGCTCATTTGGATGATTTTGGATATGTATATGCTACACTGCCAAGCAATATAGAAGGTAAAGTTCCTACTATTTGCTATTGTGCTCACGTCGATACTTCTCCTGATTGTACAGGGACAAATGTTAAACCCATAGTTCATAATAACTATCAAGGGCAGGACATAATTTTACCAGATGACAATACACAAATAATTAGTCCAAGCCAACATCCTTATTTGAGGGAAAAGATTGGTGAAGATATAATAACAGCTTCAGGGACCACGTTGTTAGGTGCAGATGATAAAGCAGGAGTTGCAGTAATAATGGATTATGTTCAGTACATGACTGAGCATCCTGAGGTTCCTCGTGGAGATATAAAAATATTATTTACACCTGATGAAGAAATCGGTAGAGGAGTGGATCATGTGGATATTCAAAAGTTAGGAGCTGATTATGGTTACACTTTAGATGCTGGTGTTCGTGGGGCTTATGAGGATGAAACATTCAGCGCGGATGGTGCTACGGTGAACTTTTATGGGGTGTCAGCACATCCGGGTTATGCAAAAGGAAAATTAGTTAACGCATTAAAAATAGCAGGAGACTTTTTAAATAGATTGCCGAAGGGAGAATTTAGTCCTGAAACTACAAGTGGTAGGGAAGGTTTTGTACATCCGGTAACCATGGGTGGCGTTGCTGAACATGCTTGGGTTAAGTTTATTGTTCGAGATTTTGAAACTAAAAAGTTGGGGGAGCATGAATCACATTTAAGATCTATAATGGATGAAACGGTTGCTGATTATCCAGGAGCACGTGCGGAAATGACTACCGAAGAGCAGTATAGAAATATGAAGGAGGTAGTTCAACAGACTCCTGAGATTTCTGATTTTGCTATAGAAGCAATAAAACAAGCTGGAATCGAACCAAAATACATGAGTGCTCGGGGAGGAACCGATGGTAGTCGTTTGAGTTTCATGGGACTCCCTTGTCCAAATATATTTACAGGCGAAATGGCATTCCACGGTAAACATGAATATGTAAGTGTTCAGGATATGGAAAAGTCAGTGGAGGTTTTGGTGAATTTGACCAAGCTTTGGGCGGAAAATGTTAAATAGGGTGTTTGCTTTTTGCCGCTGGCTATTGGGAGCTAGACTTTTAACGACGAATACTTCAAACAAAATTACCTCTAAACCCGATCTCTAAACGACGCTAGCAGCTAGCACCTAGTAGCTAGCCCCCAGCCCCTAAAACACACACTCACTAGACAGATTACACTTTTCTGTAAAAAAATAATATTTTGTAAATAACTAAATATCAATGAATTGAATCTTTAATTAATTTTTGGCACGGTGTTTGAAGTATGGTAGTCAAACAAAATTAGAAACATTTAAA
>JAURFW010000088.1 GCA_030834125.1 Bacteroidota bacterium
CGAGGTGCAAATATAAGGTATTTAATTAATCAAAGCATCCTGATTGTCGTTTTTTAAGGAAAAATCAATTCTGAAATGACTCTTTCGGGATACAAACCTTTATTGTACCTTCGCAGTGCAAATTATGGATCGTAACACGGTAATAGGATTTTCATTAATATTTTTGATTTTAGCTGGATATTATTGGTGCACAGCCCCTACAGAAGAAGAGCGTCAACAAATGATTGCACGCAATGACAGTATTGCAAAAATTGAAGCTCTAAAAAAAGACTCTATAGAAAAAATTGAAAGTCAAAATAAAACTGAAGAAACGAAAGCAGCATCAAATAATGCTGTTGAAGCATTAGACTCTTTGAATTGGACAGGAGAATTTGCTGCACATCGCGATACACGAAACTCTCAAATTGTTTCTATTGCAAATTCTTCTCTAACAATAAACGTAAACTCTCTTGGTGGATTTATTGAAAGTGTTAAACTCAATGAGTTTCGACGTTCTGATTCATCCGAATTAATCTTACTAGATAGCGGAAAGAATAAGATGGTTTGGAGTTGGACAAATGCCGATGGAGAAGTGAAAAATAGTGATGATTTCAATTGGACTGTATATACCAAAAATGATTCTCAGATTGTTATGCGTTTGTATGCGGACTCGCTCAGTTATATAGAGCAATATTACAACTTACAAAGTTCTCAACCATACGTTTTAGATTACCATTTTCGGATGATAGGGATGGGTGATAATGTGAGAAGAGGTAATTCTGACTTTAAGTTTGATTGGTCGGCAGACATACAGAAACAAGAGCGAGATAAAAAATGGGAACATCAGCATTCTGCCTTGGTATACAAACTTCCAAATGAGAGTCCTACATCATTAAAAACTACGGATGGTGCTAAAGAAGAGGTCAAGAGTAGAATGGAATGGTTTGGTTTTAAACAACAGTATTTTGCAGCTATCATGGCATCATCCACAGATATCGCAAATGATGCGCAATTTGTAATGGGCGAAAATAATGTTGAGGAAGGAAATAATGATGTTAAGTCGGTACAATCAACTATTTACACTGAATTTGCACAAGGAGAAGAACTAAGAGATGCGAAATTTTCATTTTATTTTGGGCCTACTCAATACGATGTTCTTCAAAATGCCAATTTAGGTGTTGGGAATGCCGAATTAGAGAAAATTGTTCCCTTAGGATGGGGAATTTTTGGTTGGGTTAACAGAGGTTTGGTATTGCCAATCTTTAGTTGGCTTAGTTCAGTTATAGGGGAGATGGGAATAGCAATATTACTTCTTACGTTTATTATTAAAACCATTTTACTTCCATTAGTTTATAAGTCGTACATCTCCACTGCTAAAATGAGAATATTAAAGCCCGAGATTGATGCAATAAAGGAAAAGTATGGAAATGATATGCAGAAAACACAGCAGGAAAATATGGCGCTTTATAAAAAGGCAGGTGTTAATCCAATGAGTGGTTGTATTCCAATGCTGTTGCAGCTTCCTATTCTTTTTGCAATGTTTCAGTTTTTCCCAGTAGCATTTGAACTTAGGCAGAAATCATTTTTATGGGCTCAAGACTTAAGTCAATTTGATGGTCCTTCACTTGGATTCAGTATCCCTTTTTATGGTGATCATGTGAGCTTCTTTACTCTAATGATGACTGTTTCGACAATCATATATACTCATTTCAATAATCAGATAACTGGGGTTTCAGGCCAAATGAAATATATTGGTTATTTCATGCCTGTGATATTTTTGGGAGTGTTGAATGATTACGCATCGGGACTTACTTGGTACTATTTTGTAAGTAATATAATTACGTTTACGCAACAATTTGTTATTCGTAAAACTGTGGATGATTCTAAACTTCATAAGCAAATTGAAGATAGCCGTAAAAAACCCGCTAAAAAATCTGCATTCCAAAAGAGAATGGAGGATGCCATGAGGATATCGCAAGAACGTGCCAAGAAGAACCGTTAATCAATCCTTTGATAATATTTGCCCGGAAGTGCGGTAATAAGCCCTTTTAATTCTAACTCTAATAGACCAAGAGTTAAAAGATGTAAAGGCAGGTTTGTGGATTCAATTAATTGGTCGATATGTAAATTATTACCTGTGAGTACTCTAAGGATTTCTTGTTCTTGATGATTTAAATTGGGAAATAAAGAATAAGAGAAAGGCAAGTTTTTGGATGCTTGTTTATGCCATTTCATTGCACAGGTGATGTCCTCAGCAGATTCAACTAATTGAGCCACATTCCTCTTGATTAAAGCATTACAACCACCTCTGTTCCCTGATATTGGATTGCCAGGGAAAGCAAATACTTCTCTATCGTAACTTCTTCCTAATTGAG
>JAURFW010000038.1 GCA_030834125.1 Bacteroidota bacterium
CAGGTTGTACCTTATTGTACCAAGGGTATTCTGTGTTATTACTATGACAATCATAGCAGGACTCTTGTAATAATGCGCTTATGTTTTCTTGGGTGTTGTTTACCAACAAGAAGTCAGTTTTTGGCACAGTATCACTTTGATTGAGGTCTGTGGGCACAAACTGTATGCCCACAAATCCAACCAATAAAATCAGTGCTATGATTTTTACAATTTTCATTTAGTTAATTTCTCGCTGTACTTTACCACATTTCAACATCTGGCTTCCATAATATGGATTGCGTATTTCTTCCTTTGTACTCAACCAAGCTGTACCGCCATCATACATTGGACAAAATTGCTCGTATAGTTTCACTTGTGTTCCCGTAATAGCTACCATATCAGTAACATCTTTGCTCAAAACTTTAAAATGTTCGCGTTGGTGTTTAATATCACTTTCACTGATATGTTCTGCGTGCTCGATAGCATCTTCCATAATGTCCTTTAATTCTGATTGCTGAGCATCCGTATATTTTGAAATGTCAAACTTTCCTAATGATGTTGCGAGGGTTGCACCCAATTCTTTAGCTTTGGCATTATCATCTGCCACTAAGGCATCCTTTAAGTTGAAATAGTCATTTAATATTGTTTGGGAATTTCCATCTCCGTTCATTGCCATTTCCTTTTTATCCACATCGTGGTGACCATCGGAATTATCGTGGTTCATTTTTGAATGGTCTTCCTCAGTAATCATTTCAGAATTGGTACTGTTTTCTGTTTTCGCATCTTTACAAGACATTACTGATAAGCTTATAAATGCCATTACCATAATTGTTGTTAATCTTACTTTTTTCATTGTTTAAAATTTAATTGTTATTACTTGATTTATTATTCTATTACTTGTTTTACTTCTCCACAGGTTAGCATTGCGCTGCCAAAATATGGATTGATTACTTTTTCTTCTTTGCTCAACCAATATGCACCATTGTTGTTATCTGCCATAGGGCAAAATTCCACATAGACCTTTTCATTAACACCAAACAATTGAACAGCATTGATTAGATGTGATGATAAATATTTAAAATGGTCTCTTTGTGCTTTTATATCGGATGTTTCAGAAATTGAGGTCGCTGAAGGTTTTATTTCCTTTTCTAATGACATCCAATGGTTATGCGCCTTATTGTTTGATAACAATTTCATATCTACTCTGGTTAAATTGTTTAGTAAACTTATTACACTTTCAGAAGCGCCTTTTGAGTCTTCTTTCACTAAAGCATCTTTTAAATTGATATACGCATTGAAAACAGCTTTTAACTGCTCTTGAAATTTCGCTGATACTTTCAGACGCTCATTCATAATAGTGTGGTCACTTTCTGTGTTGGGTGAATTGTTATCCATACCTAAATGACCCTCGTGACCTGTCATTACTTTACCACCATCTTTATTCATCAAAGACTTTTTGCCTTGTAATTGTGCTGCTGCATCAACCGTAAATGTACCGTTAGTCACTATTTCATTTCCAACAAATAATCCTTCTAAAACTTCATATTCATTACCAATTTGATTGCCTAATTTAATTTCACGCATTTCAAAAATAGTTTGGTCTGGATTTGTTTTAAGGTACACCACAGAACGTTCACCTGTCCATAACACAGAAGATGAAGGAATTGTTAATACTTCGTCATTTTTAGCTGTACTGTCTTCAATATTTGCGATTACAAACATTCCTGGTTTAAATACATCGTCCTTATTGTTTAAAACAACACGCAAGGTAACAGTTCTTGTTTTGGTGTTTAAAACTGGGTCAATGAAATCAACTTTACCTTTAAATTCTTTATTAGGATAGGCATTGGTTGTTATCATCACTTCCTGTCCTTTTTTAAAGCGGTTAATCTGATTTTCATACACATCAAAATTTCCCCAAACTGTGTTGAGATTGGCAATTTTTAATATGGGTTGACCTTGTTTAATGTAATCGCCTTGCTCTACTAATTTTTCTGTAACAGTACCCGAAAAGGTTGCATACACAGGAAAGTTTTCTTTCACTTTTCCTGTTTCTTCAATCTTATTAATTTGATTTTCAGAGAGCTTCCATAATTTCAATTTATTACGGACTGCTTTGTATAAAGCAGGTTGTGATTCTTTTAAAGATGCTGCTGTAATTAATTCTTGTTGTGCTGCATAGAGTTCTGGCGAATAAATGGTTGCCAATAATTGACCTTTACGAACTTCTTCGCCTGTAAAACTCACATTCAAACGTTCAATTCTTCCAGCGAAATAACTTACCTGTACTGCATTTGCTTCTTCGTTTTCAGCAATTTTACCAGATAATTTGATAGTATTGCCTTCAACATTGCCTTTACCAACAATAGATGTTTGAATATTAGCTAAAGCAATTGCGTTTTCAGTCAATTTGAATTGGTCTGCTAATAAACCATCACTTACACCATCAGCAGGAATTAAATCCATACCACAAATAGGGCAATCTCCTGCTTCTGGTTGCATAATCTGTGGATGCATTGAACAGGTCCACATTTGATTGGTTTCTGTAACTGCATCGTGATTATGGTCTGTTTCTTCTTTTGGTGAGCCACCAAACAGTATCCACCCTAAAAGTAGACCAACAGCTAATATTCCGAGATAAACTATATACTTTTTCATTTCTTTATTTTTTTTCGTTTTAATAATTTCCTAATTGAAGGTGACGAGGTGTACCACAACAAAAACCCACTTAAAACGGTTATCAATCCTAAAAGTGAAAAGGCTCTCAAAACAATGGTATTAAAATTGTCTCTGCCTTCATAGTCCATGGTATGTGTCATCCATAAAAAATCAAACCAACGCCAAGAACGATGTCTTACGGTTTGAAATTTTCCGTCGCTTACAGAAACGTATGCTTTTAGTGCTTCATCTGTTTTATATGAGATAACATAAGCAGGTAGTAGTTTTTCTCGATACTCGTGGTGTTTTCCAGTTTCCGTAATTTGCTCAACAGATTCTACCTCTAAACCACTTTTCATATGGTTTTTGGCAATATAGAGTGCCTCTTTCTGCGTAATACTATTTTTTGGCATTCCATCTAAAGCATTATACAATTGCTCTTTATTTATCCAATAGTACGGTGCATTATCAATATCTCTTAATTCAATAGTCTTTATACCATTTGGAACATCCATTTCTGAAGGACTTATTAAACTATTAAATGCTTTGGGTTGATACTTCAAGTTTTTAAATTGGTCTCCGTGTATTTCATCGATGTTCGTCCAACTAAAGTATAAACCACTAATAGTCCAAAACAGGAATTGAATCCCTAAAAAGAGACCCAAATACCTGTGGGTTTTTCTAATTTTTAACGCAGTATGCCTATTTACCATAACAATTTAATTTATAAGCATTAATGTCGCCATTACAATCATAATAGCATTTTCAATAAAAGTGGCTTCTGTCATAGGTAATTTTAAAGCAGTACCTAAACACGCACATCGTATTGATTTTTTGTCCAATAATGTTTTTGTTACTCCAATTGTTGTTATCCCTAATACTATAAGTGTAATTATTAAAGCTATATTAATTTCAAACCGCAATAAAAACATCAGTCCTAAAGCTGTTTCAATAAATGGATAAACTTTCCCATAAAAAGGAACACGTTTAGCTAAAGGGTCGTACATACGAAAGGATTCAGGAAAGCCTTTTAAATCTAACATCTTGAAAAAACTAAACACGATGTAAAATAACCCCATAAAGTCGAGCATAAAAGCGCTCCAAGTCCAATTTTTATAATGTAATAATACACTTGCAGTTGCTATATAAAAAATGATAAGCAATAAAGGTTTTAGCTGTTGTAATTTACTTTTTTCTTCTTCCATAGGCATTGCCGACATACTTGAAGATGCAAACACATTCTTCTCTTTCTTTTCAGATAAAGTATACTTTTCTGGTAATGCTTTTTGTAGTATATCAGTTGAAATATGTTTATTCATTTTCACTTCTGCCTCACCTTTTTCAAGATTAACAGACACCTCTGATACGTGGTCTATTTTACTTAAATATTTCTCGACGGAAGCCTTACAGTTATTGCAAGTCATTCCCGCAATCTTATATGTGTGTTTCATTATTGCTGTGTTAAATAATTAATAATCGTTGATTGAACATAATAAGTTCTAATTGATTCTATTTGGTTCATTTGAAACTTTAGTTGTAGTTCTTGAATATCCAAAACATCATTAAAATCTATCGTTCCTGTTTCGTAGCTTTTGATTAAAATGTCTTCTGCATCTTTAGCTTGCTTTAAGTTTTTTGTTTGAGTAGCATAACTTATTCTTGCAGAAATGCGTTCGTTATTTGCTTTGTCTAAAAGCGTTTCCAATGCATTTAAACGTTCCTGTTTTTGATCAGTAATTTCCTGCTGCTGCAAATCATTTTGTTTGGTTTGGGATTTATATTTCTTATTGAAAATTGGGATAGATACCGAAACCATTGGCATTACAATATCCTTTCCGTTATCGCTGAAATCCATATTTGGTCTTTCAGCAACATTGATATAATCTAATCCAAAACCAATCATTGGACTGCTTTCTTTTTGATTTAATAATTCTGATTGCTCTATGGATTTATAAAGTTTATCATATTTTAGTAATTCGGGATGTAATGCTAAATTTTCAGAAGTAATATCAAAGTCTTCAGAAGGTATCAGTAAACTATCTACCACATTCACGGTAACATCATTATCTCTATTCAATAGATTATTGAAGTTAGTTTGTTCTGCTAAAAATTGTTGTTGCAATACGTCTTTTAATTGTTGCATTTCGTTCTGACGCATTTGCAATCGCAACACATCTACTGCGGATGCTTTACCAACCTCAACAGATGTTAGTGCTAATGTTTCGTAAGTTTCTAATAGTTTGATGTTTTCAGTTAACACCTCTTGCTTTGCTTTGTTGGCGTATAGATTAAAATAGGATTGTGATACCGAAGCCATTAGTTTTCGCTTTGCGATAACAATGTCCTCGTATTTAGCATCTGCCAATGAACTTACATAGTTTTCTCTCGATGTAATGGTTCCGAACCACGGTAACATTTGTTTAGCAGATACTTTAAAGCGTTGTGCACCTGTTCTGGTTTCCGGTTCACTTACAAAGTAACCAACACCAAATTCGGTATTAGGAATGGTGTTAACCTCGTTTACTTTTTCAGAAGCTCTTTTGTATTGTAACTCAAACTTTTGAATTTCTGGATTTTTTGTTAAAGCTTCATCAATAAATATTTCTAATTGTTGAGCGTTTGTAAAGAGACTCAAGAAGCAAGAAACAAGAATCAAGACGAGTTTAATATTTATTATTTTATTTTTCATTTGATGTTCTTTTAAGTTGAACTTCTGCCTTCCAGCTATACAATACTGGTACAACAAACAAAGTGATTAAGGCAATGAGCATTCCGCCAAAACTTGGAATTGCCATCGGAATCATTATGTCGCTTCCTCGACCTGCAGAGGTTAATACTGGTAATAATGCTAAAATGGTTGTAGCTGTAGTCATTAAACACGGTCTGATTCTTTTTTCACCAGCTTCTACAATAGATGCTCTAATTTCCTTTTTATTCTCTGGTGTATTTCTATCAAAAGTTTGCGTTAAATAGGTTGCCATTACTACACCATCGTCTGTTGCTATACCGAAGAGTGCAATAAACCCAACCCAAACTGCTACACTTAAATTAATGGGATGCATCTGGAATAAGTCTCGCATATTTTCGCCAGCGACATTGAAGTTTAAAAACCAATCTTGACCATAGAGCCAAATCATTATAAAACCACCTGCAAAGGCTACTGCGATACCTGTGAATACCATTAAGGACGTACCAACCGAACGGAACTGAAAATACAGAATTAAGAAAATGATTGCCAATGCTAACGGTACAACAACCGATAAGGTTTTTTCTGCTCGTAATTGATTTTCATACGTTCCTGTGAATGCATAGTTGATTCCTTTTGGAACTATCAATTCACCAGAATCTATCTTTTCTTGAATTAATGCTTGTGCATTTTTAACAACGCTTACTTCTGCAAAGCCATCTAATTTATCAAACAATACATAGCCAACTAAAAAAGTATCTTCACTTTTAATGACTTGTGGACCTTGTTCGTATCTTATCGTTGCTAATTCGCTTAATGGCAAAGGACTGCCTTTTTCAACTGGCACATAAATCTGTTGTAAGTCTGTTGGGTTTGCTCGTAATTCTCTTGGGTATCGTACTCGAACACCATAGCGTTCTCGACCTTCAACGGTTTGGGTTAATACCATTCCGCCAACTGCTACTTTTAATACATCTTGAACATCTTGTATCGAAATGCCATAACGTGCAATTTTCTCTCTGTCAATATCAATGAGCAGATAAGGCTTACCAACAATTCGGTCTGCAAAAACAGCTTCTTGTTTCACACCTTCAGCTTCCTTGATGACGTTTTCTAATTGCACACCAAACGCTTCAATCTTCTTTAAGTCTTGACCTTTTACTTTAATTCCCATTGGTGCTCGCATTCCTGTTTGAAGCATTACCAATCGGGTTTCAATAGGTTGCAGCTTTGGTGCAGAGGTTACGCCTGGCAATTTGGTCACTCTTGCGATTTCATTCCAAATATCGTCTGGTGATTGTATTTCTGTTCGCCAATTACGATAATACTCGCCATTGTTATCTGGAATGAGTTGAGACCTTTCGACTGCGCTCAAGGTGACATTTTCGGAATTATTTGGATTTGCGATGAATCGTCCATCTTTCAATTCAAACAAATCATTATAATTTACTTTATAGCGTTGACGTTGTCCATTTTCATTCAGCATATATTCTGGTTTGTACTGAATGATATTTTCATACATTGATAAGGGTGCTGGGTCTAAAGCTGATTCTGTACGACCTGCCTTACCAACTACGGTTTCAATCTCTGGAATACTGGCAACAGCCATATCCAATTGTTGTAAAACACGTTTGTTTTCTTCTACGCCAGAATGAGGCATAGAGGTTGGCATTAGTAGAAATGAGCCTTCATTTAAAGATGGCATAAACTCTTTGGCTGTATTTTTCATAATGAAAAAACCTGCAATGACAATAGCTGTTGGAACAGACAAAAAGAGCAACTTATTATCTAAACACCACCTTAAAATACGTGTGTAATATTTGATAAATAATGAGAAAATACCTAATAAACCAAAGCAAATAACACTCACAAAAATGAGATTCCAGAAAATGCTTTTATCCACGCCTAATGGTCTCCAATATTCAGCTAAAAGGAATACTATTGCTGATACCGAAATAATGATATTGATAAAATTTGTTGAAAGTGAAAAGTGAAAAGTTGAAAGTGAAAAGTGGAATTTATCCCTGTTCAAAAAATCACTGGTTATTGCAACCGTACCAAAAGCAATCAATACTAACCCCAACCAATACCCGTATATTATAGCAATGATTCCTAATGCTATTAAAACGCCATTTAAAACATATTTAAAAGTGCTTTTGATGTTTTTCTTTCTGAATAAAAACGCTGCAAAAGGTGGAATTAAAAATAATGCTACTATTATAGAAGCTGTTAATGCAAAAGTCTTTGTGAAGGCTAATGGTCTGAATAGTTTTCCTTCCGCTCCAATCATTGTAAATACAGGAATGAAACTGATAATAGTTGTCATAACTGCGGTTACGATTGCGCCAGACACTTCAGCTGTTGCGTTATAAACTACCGTGTTTATGGGTATGAGATTCCTACTTTCGTGGGAACGATTTTCGTCTAAATGCCGAATAATATTTTCTGATAGTATAACACCAACATCGACCATCGTTCCGATAGCAATTGCAATACCAGATAATGCGACAATATTTGCATCGACTCCAAAAAGTTTCATTGCAATAAATACCATTAGAACTGCAACAGGTAATAGTCCAGAAATTAGTACGGAAGCTCGAAGATTAAACACCATAATAATTATTACTAAAATGGTAATCAATATTTCTAGCGTTAAGGCTTCGTTAAGTGTGCCTAATGTTTCTTGAATCAATTCTGTTCTATCGTAAAAAGGCACTATGGTTACTTGTGAGGTTCTACCATCCGCTAATACTTTTGAAGGTAATCCTGCACTTAATTCACTAATTTTTTCCTTTACGTTATTTATGACTTCCATTGGGTTTGCACCATAACGAGCTACAACAACAGCACCAACGACTTCAGCTCCTTCTTTATCTAATATACCTCGTCTTGTTGCAGGACCTAAAGAAACTTTACCAATATCCTTTATCCTAATTGAAGTATAATTTTCGGAAGTAACTACTGCATTTTCGATGTCTGAAATGGATTTCACATACCCCAAACCACGAACTAAATATTCGGCTTGGTTAATTTCCAATGTTTGTGCACCAATGTCTTTATTACTTTCCTTAACTGCTTTTACAACGTGATGCAATCCAATATTATATTGACGCATTAGTTCTGGATTCACGTCCACTTGATATTCTTGAACATAACCACCTATAGATGCTACTTCTGAAACACCGCTTGCAGAGGACAATGCATACTTTACATAGTAATCTTGAATACTTCTTAGTTCGTGTAAATCCCAACCACCAGTAACATTACCTTTTTCATCACGACCTTCAAGTGTGTACCAAAATATTTGTCCTAATCCTGTGGCATCTGGACCCAATGCTGGATTTACATCGTTTGGCAATAAACCACTAGGTAACGAATTTAATTTTTCCAGAATTCTACTTCTACTCCAATAAAACTCAACATCTTCTTCAAAAATGATATAGATACTTGAAAAGCCGAACATAGAGGAACTACGAATGGTTTTTACACCTGGAATACCCAATAATGAAGTAGTTAACGGGTAGGTAATTTGGTCTTCTATATCTTGTGGTGAGCGACCATCCCATTTAGTAAAAACGATTTGCTGATTTTCACCAATATCGGGTATGGCATCCACAGCTACAGGATTGGATGGTAAAAAACCAGTATCCCAATTAAAAGGTGCATTTACTATTCCCCATCCTATGAATAGAACGAGTAGTAATACTGCAACAAGTTTGTTTTCTATTAGAAATTTTATGCTTTTGTTTAGCATTAGCTTGATAATTAAACAATTAGACAATGGCGTTAAGAAAACACCGAATACAAAGGATTATCCTAATGGAAAACATCCACTGGATAAAAAAGTCTATTGCTTAAAAATCAAATTAAATATGTCTCGTCTAGCTTGTAGATTTGCCTGACAACGAGAGGAGGCCTATATTCTTCGTAGGAGACAACCTTTTTATCTAAACTTTCAAAAAGGTTGATATAAGTGTAAACAAATGAAGCAACAAATAATTGTTGGTCAAAAGATAGTGTGTCAAAAGATATGTTTAATTCATCTTGACCATCAACTATCAACTGTTCGTCAGAACAACAATCTTTTACCTTAACAGAACATCCTTCAGTTGAAGGGTTTTCCATTTCCATACCGCAACCTTTTGCTTTGTGGAATATGGCAGTTTCAACTAAATTATCTCCACAATAATGCATATCAACAGTAAATGACATTGTAGAAAAAAGCACTACAATAGCCATCAAAAAGGATGATATTTTATGAAAAATTTGCTTCATTGATAATGCAAAGGTATAAAATTTTAACAATTTTTATTGGGATTAACAATATTTTAATTTTGCAAATGAACTTTTGAACGAACCATTGTTACAGGTTCAATCAGAAGTTAATGGGACCACTCATATTGATATTGAAGAGATAAGAAACTTCACAAATGGATTAATTTATCCTTTATACTTTTTAGATTTTGAAACAATTGGTCCCGCAGTTCCAAAATATAATGGTAGTAGACCATACCAACAATTAGTATTTCAATATTCACTTCATATTCAAGAGACTTCAACATCAGAAATTCAACATCGTGAATATCTCGCAGAACCAACTGAAGATCCAAGAATTGGGTTC
>JAURFW010000051.1 GCA_030834125.1 Bacteroidota bacterium
CCATTGAGTCCTCGATAATTCCGTATTCTCCAAAGAGTAAAATTTTAGAATAAAATAAGGACTGATCAATCATAGTACTCTATTTGTGGTTTTCCGCCCGTTTCACTACAAAGATACATTGCGTTTTGACAATAGAGTAACAGTTTAGTTTGTATAAATGTTTTAACTGAAGATTCGATCTCATTACTGTAGAGTAAATGTACATTTGCACCCGCATCTAGAGTAAAGCATACTGGGAAATTTGTTTCTTCTCGAAATTTCCAAATACTCTCAATAATTGCAATCGTATTTGGACGCATAAGCATGTAATAAGGAATAGATGTCATCATGATTGCATGCAGTTGAAGGGCTTCAGACTCAACAATTTTGATAAATCTCTCCACATCTCCAGTTTCCATGACCTTTATCAAATCCGCCAAATTTTTATTTGCTTGCAAGAATCTTGATTCTGCATAAGGGTGACCATTTAAAAGTGAATGTCCGGCAGTTGATGAAACCTTTTTCTCTCCTGAATCTACTATTAATACCGTGTCTTTCCAGTTCTGAAGATTCGTGTGAATTGGTGATTTTAATTCCACAGCATATAAATCACTAGAATTTTTAACCGCTTCTGAAGCTCCCCAAACCGCAGGTTTTGAAAACATACTCCTACAAGCACTTCCAGAACCTAAACGAGCAATTTCACTTACTTTATTCCAAAAAACTTCAGTATTATTATCTAATTTATTTTCAATCTCCAAGAGCGCAGTAGCTAAAGCACCAAAACCAGCAGCAGAACTCGCAATTCCAGTTCCATGAGGGAAATTATTTACGGTATCAATTTCGAAAATCCCATTTTTGACCCATGGTAATACATCTTCTATTCTTTTAAAGAATTCATTTATCTTGGGTAGAAATGATTCCTTAGGTACTCCGTCGTATGAAAATTTTATCTCTCTGCAATTAGAAGGTAAAAACTTAACAGTAGTCTTAGCAGTTAAATCAGATAAAGACCAGCTAATACTTGGATTTTGGGGGATTTGAATTCCAGTATCTTTTTTACCCCAATATTTTATTAAGGCAATATTACTTGGGCATTTAACGGTTACTTTACTTTTCATAAATTACAATTTCATTCCAAGGATAAACTTCATATTCCTTAAAAACTTCCTGATATTCATTTAATACGTTATCGTTTACTAACAACATATCACCGCCCCAAGCACCTAACCACTTACATAAACCTTGCTTTACAGGTTTGATATTCAATAATTGGTATGGAGTGGGTAAGTTTGTTATTTGTCCTAACAATAATTGATACATCTCTAAAGCAGCTTCAATGGTAAAAATATCATTAGCCATTTCAATCATTTCTATGATTTTCTGAAATTGCATTTGATAGGCAGCGTCAGAGGCAATTTCTTCGATGGCACCCATTATTAGCTCACTGCTTTTTCTTGAGTTTATCTTTTCATTGAGAAAAACAATATTCCAATTACTATTTTTCGTATGTCCTGATGTCCAACGCCTAAAGTTAGCTCCATTTTCATTTCTCCAAAATATTAAAGGGTGCTTTAGTTCCGCAACTGCAATATCGTAACCACTTCCACCTAGAAGTTGTTGTTCAATTTTAAATGGGTTGAGTCTAAAATATTGACAAAGCAAACTAACAAAGGTAGAAGAGCTGCCTAACCCCCATTTTTGACTGAACTCCAATCTCGTTTCAAACCTGTAGGAATAACCTTGCTTCCAATTATTTTCCGGTATCAGTTGGAAAAACTTAACAAGAAATTCTTCTGAACTATTGCTTATTTCTTGGTTCTGAATATTATTAATTTCACAATCCCAATCGATCCATTTATAACCTTCTAAATCAAAAGCAGAGTATATAATAGAATCTGCTTTATCATTTGGAGTTTCAAACTCAAAAACCTCTAACCATTGCCCCAATTTTGTAGGCAGCGCTATACCGTTAAAACCCTTCAAAACGAGGTACTCACCGCACAATAATATTTTTCCTGGGGCGTAAAAAGTTTGCATTAAGGAGCTAGTTTTTTGCTGCTAAACCGCGGATTTTAGTAAACACTTCTATGGTAGCACTAAAGCTTACTACTTTATCTTTGAAATATTCAATGATTTGTTCTTTTTCAGAATCTGTTGCTTCTAACTGATTTAGAATATTCAATAGGTGCATTTTCATATGTCCCTTCTGTATACCGGAAGTTATTAATGATCTGACTGCAGAGAAATTTTGGGCTAAACCTGCTACTGCAACAATTTTCATCAGTTCTTCTGCATTTGGGTTTCCTAATAGTTCATGAGCAAATTTTACCATTGGGTGCAAGGTTGTTATTCCGCCTACCGTGCCTACCGAAAGTGGTAAATCTATCCAAAATTTAAATCTTCCATTCTCAACAGTCGCTTTTGTTAAACTTTTATAAGACCCCGTTTTTGCAGCATAGGCATGAGCACATGCCTCAGTGGCACGAAAATCATTTCCAGTTGCAATAATTACAGCATCCACACCATTCATTATTCCTTTATTATGGGTAACTGCTCTGTATGGCTCAACATCGGCTATTCTTAATGCCCTAACAAACTTTTCAACAAACTCAATGTTCTCAATACCACTACCCTCATTAATTTCTTCAATATCGCATTCAACTTCAGCTCGAACAATACACTCAGGCGTAAAATTGCTTAAAATGCTCATTATAATATTAATATCACCACCAAAGTTTGATGATTGACCTAGCTGTTTCCATTCTTTAGCAATAGCCTCCAAACAGGAATTTATGAAATTAGCTCCCATAGAATCTCTTGTATCGAACTTAACTTCCAACTGATAGTAGCTAGACTCGAGGTCTGTTTTATCCTTAAGTTCAATACTTAAAATCCCACCGCCTCTTATTCTCATATTTTGAGTTAATGAGTCTGTTACATCCCACAGTTGCTGCTCAATATTTGCGAAAAAATCAACAATATCTGCAGATTTAACACCTTCCCATGTAAAATGAACGTGGCCCATTTTAACCATACTAAACACTTCTGCTTTAAATCCTCCACGATCTAACCAGAAGTTTGCCGCCTTAGCCGCAGCTGCAACTACACTACTCTCTTCTATTGCCATAGGGATAGTATACAGTTCTCCATTTATACTGAAATTTGGAGCAACCCCAAATGGCAAATAATAGTTACTTATTGTATTTTCAATGAACTCGTCATGTAGTTGTTGCGCTTCTGGTGATGAGTGCAAATATCCATTGAGCATGTTGAGCGATTCTTCCGGTCTATTGGCATAATTTTCAAGAAGCCAATTTATTTTTTCATCCTTAGTTAATTTGCTAAATCCTTTGATCGGTTGTACTTCTTTCATTTCTTAATACTTAAAAACTGATGCGCCATATTTAATCCTTGAAGTTGAGAATCAATATAATTAAATAGTTCCTTCTCACCTTGCAATGCATATTTCAGCATTTGTGATGCTTGTGCATAGATTGAAGGTATTTCCAACTGTTGTGTGAAGTAAAAACCATCTAAGAAAGATTTCACCCCACCAGAAACTATAATATTTTGAGTTCTAACTTGAATATTCGGATTTTGATACACCTCATTTACCCATTGAACCATTTCATATGAAGTATGTCCGATCTTTACCGCCTCTTTCCACTCATCCTTTCTAAGATCTTCCCTTCTTTGATTTTCAAGAAAACTAAAGTTAGTTCCTCCTAAAGCACCGAAATCTAATGCTAGCAAAGGAAGTTGTAATAATGCTGAAATTGATTTAGGACCCATTCCTTGGCCAACCTCTTTCACAATTACAGGAAATTCAGCCCATGACAAAACCCATTTAATAACCTCAAGAGGTGAATTTTGGTAGGAATCTCCTTCCGGCTGAAACCATTCTTGCAATGGGTTAATATGAATAATTAATCCATCAGCTTCAATTTTGTTAAGCATGGTTATTACCGAATTGGAATCTTGAGCAAGCATTAAATCATTTAATTGAGCAATTCCTAAATTCCCAAATAAGGGCTGTTCTCCAATGATCTCTCGAAGTTTAAAATCCGAGCAATCATTATTCGGATCTAATATTGATCTACAAGATCCTAAGCCCATACCTAATTTAAAATATTTAGCAGCTTTTGCTAAATTGGTATTTATTAATAAAGCTTTGTGCGCTCCACCGGTCATAGACGAAATCCATATCGGCGCATTTAAAACTTTTGAACCAAATGAAATTTCAGATTTAAATAAACCTCTATCTAATCCCGATAACACAGGTTCGTATATAAAACGACTATCGTTTTCAGCAACCTGAGATAAAAATGCCAAATCAATATGATCTGACTTTCTTTTGTGTAAAGATGACTCTGACAATGTAATACAAAATTAAACAAAAATGACTGTGCAAAGTTTTCTCATTTCAACTTTGAATTCTCTTTGTGTCTATTTGAATCTCTGTTGGTCTTTTTTTCAAAATTTTTTTTTATTGCGGAAGATAAATCCACACCCGTTTGATTGGCAATACATACTAAAACCCAAAGTACGTCTGCAATTTCATCGGCAATTTCTAAATTTTCTTCACCTTTTTTAAAAGATTGATCACCGTATTTACGTGCTATTAACCGTGCTAACTCTCCCACCTCTTCGGTGAGAATGGCCATATTTGTAAGTTCTGAAAAATACCTAACCCCAATGGTTTGTATCCAATTATCTACTTGTTCTTGTAATTCTTTAATACTGGGAGATTCGTGATTCAAAACTTTGTTTAATTACTCAAATTTATACCAAACACATGTTCATCAACCCAAGATTTACCCCAATTTTCCTTCTCTTCCGGAGTCCATAAATTGGGGAAAGAAATTATTTTTTGAAATCTTGGCGGAAGAAATTTCTGCCAATTAGTACCTCCTGTTGCTGCAACATCAGTTCCTGTTGCAGACAAATATCTCACAGCACTTCTATAATGTGATAATCTCCAGTTAATATTCAAATAAACATCCAACAATTTAAAATGTTTAATTATTTCATCTGTTAACTTGCCTTCGGTTTGTAACTTCAATAATTGCTGGTTCAAATTATTCCCACTCCAATCGGTAGCCCATTGAATGAACTCCTTCTCGTAATAAGTTTCAAATTGCCTTAAGGTTAAGGTTTTGTTACCCCGATCGTCGATTGAACCTTGCTTCCAATAAATATGTTGGTATTTAGATTCTATAGAATCTTCAATCACTGAACGTTTGTTTTCAGCAACTAAATTCTCCATATCCGTGCATGCCATTTCTATCTTCCTGAACTGAGCACTTTGAAACCCACTAGCCGGTAATAACGACATACGAAATTCAAGAAACTGTTGAAGTTCCATGCCATCAATCATAATATCGAAACTATCAATTAGATTTTTAAAGTATCGAACTACACGAATCAATTTATCTTTCCAAGAACTATCAGTTAACTCCCCTTCACTCATTTGATTTAACTCGTGTATTATAAGTTTAAAATATAATTCTGTTATTTGATGGTATCCTATAAAAATCACCTCATCAGGTATATCTGTTTTGGGTTGCTGAAGTGAAAGCAAAGTGTCTACTGCAATATATCTCCAATATGGCTCGTAACTATTGTAGAGCATACCCGTGAGATAATCATCAAGTTTTTGATTTTCTTGAGAAAATCGCTCGTCTAACCTCTCTAATAACTCCTCACGACTTACAGCTTTTTTCATTATGATTTTTTATTTAGAAGGGTGATTTAAAATTGTCAAAATCAATATTATTCAAGTCTTTTTGAGAAAGTACTGGTTCAGAAAATCCCCAATTAATATTCAAGGATTTAGAATCCCACGCAATGCCTCCCTCAGACTCTGGTTTGTAATAATCGGTACACTTGTATGTAAAAATTGTTTGATCCTCAAGTGTAACAAATCCATGGGCAAATCCATGAGGAATATAAAGCATTTGAAAATTATTCTCTGATAGTTCAACTGCAATGTGTTTTCCATAGTTTTTTGAATTCTTACGAATATCAACAGCCACATCGATTACCGCGCCCTTTACTACTCTAACCAATTTCCCCTGAGCATAAGGAGGGTTTTGGAAATGCAAACCGCGCAAAATACCTTTATTCGAGAGACTTTGATTGTCTTGAACGAATTCAATTTTACGCTCACAATACTCCGTAAACACATCTTCTCTATAACTTTCAAAAAAATGCCCCCTATGGTCTTGAAAAACCTCGGGAGTAATTAATAACACGTCATTTAACAATCTCTCAACTTGCATTTTTTATAGGAAGGTGGTAAAATTACATTATTTTCGTAACTTATCCGTTTATAATAATACTAAATTCAAACTTCAATGGAGCAGAAAAAAAACAACAATCGTTCAATTCTTTATGTAATCATTACCATATTATTGGTATTCAATCTTGGATTATTTTATTTATGGCAAACAGGTAAAAATGAACGAAAAGTTTTAACCGATGTAAACAAAGAAATCACGGAAGATAACAAAGCAAAAGATCAAGCTATTGCGGCAGCGGAAGACTTAATTGCTCAGTATCGCCAAGATAGTTTAACCTTAGCAGAAAATAATATTCAGATTTCTGAAGAACTAGCGAAAAAGAGTAATGAAGTTGCACGACTTGCATTTCTTCTTAAAAAAGAAAAGAAAAACAACTCTGATTTGGTTGAAGATTTAAATAATAGAATGAAAGAGTTAATGGCGAGTTTGGTAGAGTTAGAGGAGAAAAACGCTATGTTAACCGAGCAAAACGATAGTTTAAGAAGTCAAAACCAAGACTTGTATAGGGAGAAAAATAATCTTGCCCTTGAGGGTAAAAAGCTTCGAACTTTAGCGTCGAGAATTACTGCTTC
>JAURFW010000091.1 GCA_030834125.1 Bacteroidota bacterium
TAGACAATTAGTAATTGCTCTTGGCTCTGCCCCAACAGCAGATAAATTTCTATACGTTTCACATACTGCCTGCATTCCGCCTGTATAAGGATGAGCAAAACAATAGCGAGGCGTACAATCGACACTTGCTGCTAAAGCTTTGCTGGTTCAATGTACTCTAATAACAGCCGCATCTCCTCCGGGTCTTTGAATCGTATCTCCCATAACCATATGATCATATTGTTCCCATACCCAAGATTTATTTGCTTGGTTGTGATGAGCTAGTAATTGTTTTAAACAAAAAGTTATATCCAAATCATTTAATTTGGCATCTATGTTCACTTTTTGTGGCAATGGAGTTGAAACCCATTCTCTATTATATTTTGGAGCCTCATCTGCTAAAGATGAGATAGGAATATCGCAAACTGTTTCATTATTGAAATGCAAAACAAGATTATTACTATCTGTCATTTTACCAATCACTGAAAAATCCAAATTCCATTTAGTAAATATTTTTTCAGCTTCTTTTTCTTTTCCTTCTTTTAAGACTATCAGCATTCTTTCTTGGCTTTCAGATAGCATTAATTCAAAAGGTTGCATCTTTTCTTCTCTGCAAGGAACTTTATTTAAATCTATCTCGATACCTAGCTTTCCTTTGGAGGCCATTTCAACAGATGAAGATGTAAGTCCAGCAGCTCCCATATCTTGAATAGAAATAATCGAGTCCGTTTTCATCAGTTCTAAACATGCCTCTAGTAGCAATTTTTCAGCAAAAGGATCTCCCACTTGAACAGTTGGTTTTTTTGCCTCTGAATTATCATCAAACTCTTGCGATGCCATAGAGGCACCATGAATTCCATCTCTACCCGTTTTGGAGCCAACATAAATGACTGGATTTCCAACACCACTTGCAATGGATAAAAAAACCTTATCTTTTTTTGCAATTCCAATATTCATTGCGTTGACTAAAATATTACCATCATAACACTCGTCAAATTCTACTTCTCCTCCCACTGTAGGTATGCCCATACAATTTCCATAGCCTGCAATCCCAGAAACTACTCCATTTAATAAATATTTTGTTTTAGGATGCTCAGGTCTTCCAAATCGAATAGAATTTAAGTTAGCTACAGGTCTTGCGCCCATTGTAAATACATCTCTTAAAATGCCTCCAACTCCAGTGGCAGCTCCTTGATAAGGTTCAATGTAGGAAGGGTGGTTGTGACTTTCTATTTTAAAAATAGCTACATCATCATCTTCAATGTCAATAACTCCTGCATTTTCACCTGGACCTTGAATAACGTACTTATTTTTAGTTGGAAGCTGAGAAAGCCAGACTCGCGAGGACTTGTAAGAACAATGCTCATTCCACATAGCAGAAAAAATACCGAGCTCTGTAAAATTTGGTACTCTACCAATCAGCTCTTTGATTTTATCAAACTCTGAGGAAGTTAAACCTAATTGAATAGCCTGATCGACTGTAACTGTTTCCATTTATAATAATGATTGAAAAATACCTTCTCCATCTATTCCGCCAAGCAAAGTGTCAATGACTCGCTCAGGATGGGGCATCATGCCTAAAATATTTTTATGTTTATTAGTAATTCCTGCAATATTTAACAAAGAGCCGTTCGGATTATTTGCTAGACCTATATTTCCTTGTTTATCACAATATTGAAATACTATTTGTTGATTATCTTGAAGTTCTTTAATTTGATCCTCATTAGCAAAATAATTACCTTCATTGTGAGCGATAGGAATGGATAATACTTTTTGATCAGGAATTTTTTTTGTGAATGGAATTCTATTATTTACTGTTTTAACAAAAACATCTTTGCAAATAAATTTTAGTTTATTATTTCTTAAAAGGGCTCCAGGTAGTAGATTTGTCTCAGTTAAAATTTGAAAGCCATTACAGATTCCAAAAAGGTATCCGCCTTTTTCAGCATGTTTGATTACTTCATGCATAACTTTTGATTTAGATGCCATACTTCCACATCTTAAGTAGTCGCCATAAGAAAATCCTCCAGGCAGAATAACAAGATCAGTTGGGGGCAGGGTAGTTTCTTGATGCCAAACCATAGTTGTAGGTATTTGACCCTTCTCTGGCGCTACTTTGACATCTCTATCGCAATTCGCTCCTGGAAATACGACAACGCAAGCCTTCATTAACTTAACTGCTTACTTGAATATTCTTCAATGGTGAGGTTAGCTAATA
>JAURFW010000019.1 GCA_030834125.1 Bacteroidota bacterium
GCTGTTGTAATTAGTAAAAAAAACTAACCCATTCTCAGTTACTTCTTTAAGGAGTACTACACGGGATACCGGGTCGCCATGATCATCAGTAGTACTTAATGTAAATGCAGTTGGTTCTTCAACCTGGCTTTCAATTGCAGCATTAAGCCATTGTTGAAAAAAATCAACGGGTAATTCAGGGGTTTCTTGGAAATTTAAACTACCTTTTTGATAGTCTTTGCGAATTTCAGAAATAGATTTCATTACATTAATCCAGGAATTCTCCCTCTTTTTTTATTCATCATTTTCATCATTTGGCGCATCTGATTGAATTGGGTTAATAATTTATTCAATTCTTGAACACTTCTTCCGCTGCCATTTGCAATTCTTTGTTTTCTACTCGCATTAAGCAATTCTGGTTTTGCTCTTTCTTGTGGGGTCATGGACTGAATAAGAGATTCAATTCCTTTAAAGGCATCATCATCTACATCCATATCCTTAATTTTACTGCCAACACCAGGAATCATTCCTAACAAGTCTTTCATATTTCCCATCTTTTTAATTTGTTGTAATTGAGATAGAAAATCCTCAAAATCAAACTTGTTTTTAGCGATCTTTTTAGCAACTTTTTCTGCTTCCTCTTCATCAATAACGCTTTGAGCTTTTTCAACTAAACTTACTACGTCACCCATACCTAAAATTCTGCTCGCTAATCTATCTGGATGGAACACATCGAGAGCGTCCATCTTTTCACCGGAAGAGGCAAACTTAATAGGCTTATTTACAACTGATTTAATTGATAATGCAGCACCGCCACGGGAATCTCCATCTAACTTAGTTAATACTACTCCTGTAAAGTTTAATACATCGTTGAATGCTTTTGCAGTGTTAACCGCGTCTTGACCCGTCATTGAGTCTACAACAAAAAGAGTTTCTGTCGGATCGAGTGCTTTCTTCAATGAAGCAATCTCATCCATCATCGCTTTATCAATTGCTATTCGACCAGCCGTGTCGACAATAAGTACATCGAAGTTTTTAAATTTCGCCTCTTTTACCGCATTTTTAGCAATTTCAACTGGGTTTTGATTTTCATCTTCTGAATAATAACCTGCTTCAACTTGTTCGGATAATACGCGCAACTGTTCGCGTGCTGCCGGGCGATATACATCACCGGCAACTACCATAGGCGTTTTACCCTGAGATTTTAAGTGACGAGCTAATTTTCCCGTAAATGTAGTTTTACCGGAACCTTGTAAACCAGCTATTAATATGATTGCAGGAGAACCTTTAAGGTGTAGAGGTTCATTTTGGCCTCCCAGAAGTTCTACTAATTCGTCGTTAACAATTTTTGTTAGCATTTGACCTGGCGAAACCGAACGAATTACCTCCGCACCTTTGGCTTTTTCAAGTATCTGATCGGTAACTTGTTTGGCAACTTTGAAGTTTACGTCTGCAGCAATCAGTGCACGACGAATCTCCCTTACAGTTTCAGCTACGTTTTGATCTGTAATGCGGTTGTTGCCTTTTAGTGTTTTAAATGCTTTTTCTAATCTGACCTGTAACGAATCGAACATAAGCACAAAGGTACTGAAAACAGATTGATTGTTTTGATTAGGGTTTGTTTAGCCGCCTACAAATTCTCCATTGGTTTTCATCAAAAGAATCTTCTAATTCGTTGGATGCATTGTATATTTGAAACAATTATATTGTTATGTCTTATTATTTTACATCTGAGTCCGTTTCTGAAGGACATCCTGATAAAGTAGCCGATCAAATTTCTGACGCACTTATTGACCATTTCTTAGCTTTTGATCCAAGTAGTAAAGTGGCATGTGAAACATTGGTTACCACAGGTCAAGTAGTTCTTGCTGGAGAAGTTAAATCTAATGCATATCTAGATGTTCAGAAAATAGCACGTAGTGTTATTGCTAAAATCGGATATACCAAGAGTGAATATATGTTTGATTCTGCAAGTTGCGGAGTATTAAGCGCTATACACGAGCAAAGTCCAGATATCAATCAGGGTGTAGAACGTTCTAATCCAGAAGATCAAGGTGCAGGTGATCAGGGTATGATGTTTGGTTATGCAACCAACGAAACCGAATCAATGATGCCGCTTTCGCTTATGTTGGCACACCTGATACTTCAAGAATTAGCAGAAATGCGTCGAGAGAATTCAGAAATTGCTTATCTACGTCCCGATGCAAAAAGTCAGGTTACTTTAGAATATTCAGATGATCATAAACCCGTAAGAATTGATACAATTGTAATTTCAACACAGCACGATGATTTTATAAAACCAAGTAATGAATCCAAAGAGGCACAGCAAAAAGCAGATGATGAGATTCTTGAAAAAATTGATCTTGACTTAAGAACTTTACTAATGCCCCGTGTAATTGCTAAATTGGATGAAGATTTGCGCAAGTTATTTAACGATAATATTACTTACCACATTAATCCAACCGGTAAATTCGTTATCGGAGGGCCTCATGGCGATACAGGTTTAACAGGGAGAAAAATTATTGTAGACACATACGGAGGTCACGGTGCACATGGCGGTGGAGCATTTTCAGGAAAAGATCCAAGTAAAGTAGATCGAAGTGCAGCATATGCAACACGACATATTGCTAAAAATATTGTGGCTGCAGGCCTTTGCGATCGTGCATTAGTTCAAGTGAGTTATGCAATTGGTGTGGCAAAGCCAGTTGGACTTTTTGTGGATACTTATGGAACTTCAAAGGTTAATATGACAGATGGCGAAGTTGCTGCTAAAATTATGACAATGTCTGAGTTTGATCTACGTCCTTACTACATAGAAAATAGATTTAATTTAAGGACTCCAATTTATTTGGAGACCGCAGCATATGGACACATGGGTAGAGAGTGTGAAATTGTTACCAAAGAGTTCGATGGTAAAATGGTGGAGGTTAAATTATTCCCTTGGGAAGAACTTAACGCAGTAGATGCAGTTAAATCTGCTTTTGGATATAAATAATTTATGTGTGGAATTGTTGCATACATAGGGCATCGAGAAGCCTTTGACATTGTTGTAAAAGGGTTAAAGCGTTTAGAATATAGAGGATATGATAGCGCCGGTGTTGCTTTAATGAATGGAGATTTAAGGATTTATAAAAGCCAAGGAAAAGTCTCTGATTTAGAAGCAATAAGTGAGGGTAAAGATAAAAGTGGTTCAACTGGAATGGGCCATACTCGATGGGCGACACATGGTGCTCCAAACAATGAAAACGCACATCCACACTTAAGTCAATCTGGTGATATATCAATAATTCATAATGGAATTATTGAAAACTATGTGACTCTGAAAGAAGGTTTAATCCAAAGAGGACATAGTTTTATTAGTGATACAGATACTGAAGTATTGGTTCACCTCATTGAGGACATCATGGAGCACTCTAAGCTCAGTTTTGTCGACGCAGTGAGATCTGCTCTTAAGCAAGTTGTGGGTGCTTATGCGATTGTTATTTTAAGTAAAAACCATCCTGAACATTTAATTGCTGCACGTAAAGGAAGTCCCTTAGTTGTGGGTATCGGAGAGGAAAGAGGTGAATACTTTTTTGCATCAGATGCTACCCCTATTGTGGAATACACAAAAAAAGTAATTTACTTGAAAGACAATGAAATCGCTATTGTTGAGAATCAAGAAATGATTATTAAAAACATCGAAAATGTAGTTCAAGCTCCTTACATCCAAGAGTTAGAATTAAATCTTGAGCAACTCGAAAAAGGTGGGTATCCACATTTTATGCTTAAAGAAATATATGAGCAGCCAAAGTCTATTTTCGACAGCTTTAGAGGCCGTTTTAATTCTGCTACTAGTGAATTTCACATGCGTAGTATCGAAGAATATGGTGATAAGCTGAAGGATATTAAACGTTTGATTTTATTAGGTTGCGGAACTTCTTGGCATGCAGGATTGGTAGCGGAATATTTATTTGAAGATTTTGCACGACTACCAGTTGAAGTAGAATACGCATCAGAATTTAGATATAGAAACCCTGTTTTATATTCCGACGATTTAGTATTAGCGATATCTCAAAGTGGGGAAACGGCAGATACATTAGCGGCAATGGATTTGGCAAAACGTAAAAGTGCTACTGTTTTTGGTGTATGTAATGTGGTTGGAAGTAGTATTCCGAGATTAAGCGATGCCGGAGCCTACACGCATGCTGGACCAGAAATTGGTGTTGCTTCTACAAAAGCCTTTACCTCTCAGGTGACAGTATTAACACTATTGGCTTTGGGTATTGCTCGCTTGCGAGGAACTATGAATATTAAGGCAATTGCTTCTGTAATGAGGGAATTAGAACAAATTCCTGAAAAGGTTGAGAAGGCACTAAAGTTAAATGATGAAATAATTGTCTTATCTGAAAAGTATAAGAATGCTCAAAACTTCTTGTTTTTAGGTAGAGGTTATAATTTCCCAGTTGCCCTAGAGGGTGCTTTGAAATTGAAGGAAATTAGTTATATCCATGCTGAAGGTTATCCAGCAGCTGAGATGAAACATGGTCCTATCGCTTTAATTGATGAGAATATGCCGGTAGTTGTAGTAGCTACAAATAGTGAACACTACGAAAAAGTTGTCAGCAACATTCAGGAGGTCAAAGCCAGAAAGGGAATTGTTATTGCGTTAGTTACAGAAGGAAATACATCTCTAAATGACTTGGTAGATCACGTATTAGAAGTTCCGGAAACTATTGAGTATTTGAGTCCATTGGTAAACACTATTCCCTTACAATTATTGAGTTACCACATTGCCGTAATGAGGGATTGTAATGTGGACCAACCGAGAAACTTGGCAAAGAGTGTTACAGTGGAGTAAGGTTGTCTTCCGACCATTGTTCTCTCCTTTATTTTTTCCAACTCCATTTCATAGAGTGAACTCATCACCGAGGAAATCATTTTCCAAATAGGATTCTTCTTTCCATTGGGTCGTGACTCAGAAATCCCACATCTATGAGTTCAAAACTAAGAAGAAAAGAGACCAGAAAGATTAGAGATTCTTACCCAACCAAAACCCTGAAGGAAGGGGAAAATGAAGGGTTAGTACCAAATAACTTCCACCTTCTTAGACATCGTCTTTGGTAAAGAGGAATGCTTGGGAGCCCTTACCATTATTATCTAAATAATCGGTAATTTCGAGTTCTACACCTTTATAAAAAAATCGATCACAAAAATCCCAATCACCATTGGGAGTTTCAATAGAACCTGGTGCCACCGAGAAATCTTCAGGGTTGGGTTTTTCGTCGGACTCAAATTCAAAATAAAACATACCGCCTTTAGTCTCTTCCACATAGAACACAATATTGTCTGCAATATCATAATCATATGGTGGATCTGCATATTTTTTTGATAGTTCATCTACCTTATTCTCACCCGGCCAACATACAATATTTGTGGACTCAAATTCCTCATTCACTTCATAGTGATCAGTACAATCCTTTAATTTCCACTCATTGATTGGTTTAGACCCATCGTAAGGTTCGGTATCACCGTTAAATAAAAATAAATACGTGGCATCCTCATACCACCAGGGTTTATCATTTCTAAAAAGATCCCCATCATACATGTCTCTAATGTTATCAGCAAAATAGTCATATAAATCAAAAGTATTTTCTGGGTTTTCGCCAATAATTTCTCTAATTGGTTCTATATGTTCCTCGGTTATTGAATGGGCGACGGCATCCATACCCCAACCTCTAATTTCTAATCTGTACTTTGCCATAGTTCAAATTCTAATTTACAGAAGTTATTATGAAATTAAAAAATAATCTGAGTTAATTGTAACATAATCAATCATTATAATCATGATCCTTGTAAAGGATTTTTCCGTCTTGATCATAAATAACAACATATTCAATATTGAAATTACCATCATGTGGTTCTACTTCCAATTCAGGTGTAAAAGTGTCGGGTTCTTCTAATCCTTCATCCAAGAAAATAAAAATATCATCAAGTGTATTCACTTGATCTTCATATTGGTCAATATCACAATATAATTTTATACCCTTTTCATAATAATTGACTTCCCATTTCACAGTAAATTTCATACAATCTATTTTTAATTTATAACCTATTAAATATTAATAATTTTAATTGAAGATACTCCGATTTTCGAGATCTATTAAGGAGTAATTAAAAAATCCATATTATAAATTGGTAGGCAATTAATACAACAACTACCATTTTTGCTACTGTGCCGAGTAGGAAACCTATTAATGCACCTAGCCCGGATTTTAGAGCGGTTTTTTGGTCTTGACCCGCCATGAGTTCTCCAACTAATGCGCCTAGGAATGGCCCTATTATTATTCCTATTGGCGGAAAAAATAATCCAATTATTAAGCCAATTGTGCTTCCCCAAGTACCAGATTTAGTACCCCCACTATATTTGGTGCCCCACATAGGTAATAAATAATCTACCACAGTAACTACAATTGTTAGAAGGGTTAAAATAAAAAACCAGGTCGTATTGATATCAGCGAATCCGTCGCTGGTTAAGTACATTAATGGAAGGGCAAGCCATGCAATCGGCGGCCCGGGTAATATAGGAATAAAACATCCAACAAAGCCAACAACGATAATTGCCATTCCAGTAAGAGAAATTATCCAATCAAGCATAATTACAATTTATGAAAAAATGTATTACCAACTATTATTACTCCGGTTGTAAAATTGAAAATTAATCTTCCAATAAGTACGTGGAGCATCAAATAGATTGGAATATCCCACGCAGTAATACATGCCTATTTTCATTCGTTCACTCCATATTTTAAATAATTTATCAACACCTGCATATGCTTCATAAAAGAACATATTCCTTCTTTCCGGAGCATATAACAAATTCAAACCTACTGATTCATATAGTTTAATATATTTCATTAAGGGAACTTTGTTAATTAAGGCACCATTAAAATGATGTCTGTAATGTAAATCATAGTAACGACCAAATGTTGTGAAGGTGGAATCCAAGGTTTGAAAGGCAAACATAGGAGGTGTGAAAATAGCATCATCACCGCGCCGTTGATATTTATAGTCGATGAGACTGATATTATTTTTTCTTATAAAACTTCCTGAGGTTGATCGTAATTCGCTAGTGCCGAGTAGGCCCCAAGGGAATTGGTGTTCTATTTGGAATTCCAAATAATCAAAATCTATAGAACTACCTAATATACTTGGGAGTGATTTTCTGTATTCTACTGAAAAAGTTGGCCATGTAGAACCTAAAATGATTTTCTGTTTAGGTTCTGAAATATACCTCTGAAAAGGAGTGTAGCTCAAACGAATACTCCCAAAAACTGCTTTGTGTGGAGTGAAGGAAACAGCAGTATTATTTTCAAATAAACTATCGCCAGATTCTGCAAACTGAAATGAAGCAATGTCTTGTCGATCGCTTAGTTCTCCTCTAATTCTAAGAAATAAGCCATTCGTTAATTCTTGTCTGTGATAAACTGTTAAGTGATTGTGCTGATAAAAATTATCCCTTCTAAATAAATCTATATACGCAGCAAATGGGTTAATCAATCCGAAATCTCTGCCTGCTTGAATAAAGATTCTCTTGCGATGATACGGATCGTAAAGTGTATTTACAATTACACTGCCGCGTATATCATTGTTTAAGATTCCATATGATAGGTTAGGAATAAACTGAAGATTCCTCTTACTTTCAAAAGTCTTATTGATTCTACTCCATAGTAACATCCTTCCACCACCTGGCCACCATGGTTGATAAAAAAGCCACAACGGTTGAAACTGAAAATCAATGCCTTTTTTTCTGTTTTTAAGTTGTTGACCCTCTAAAATTAACGATGTGAATGTAAGTTTATTGATTTCTCTTTCTATTGAATCGAGATACCAATCAGAATTTTTTATTCTTTCAATACTGTCACTTTCATTAATAAAATTAAGCTCTATTTCTCTCAGTGGTATACTACGATTATCTAACCAATAATTAGAATCCCTCTCGTAGGCATCTTGTGTAGTTTTACTAATTTCTAATCCAAAATGATTTTTTGGAAATGTAGGATTTACCTCAATTTTCTTGAAATCAACTTGCGTATTTCCTTCAAGTTTATTTCCACTAGATTTAATTTTATAAGTAAAACTTAATGAGTCCAGCAATAAGTAGTTGTCCTTATTTATTTTATAAGACTGCAGTACTTCCATTTGGTCAAATTCAGCCATTAAATATTCAGGAACTTTGTACTCTATTCTTGAAACCCAGAAAATACTATCAACTACATGGATTTTACCCTCTAAAGTGGCATTTGAACTCCGTCTTCCTCTAAATTTAATTACCCAAACTGTTTTTCCTTTTTCTAAATAGGTGTAATCAAACTCAAATTTATAAGCGAGTAATGCCGAGTTTGAAAGAGGTGACATTAAAGGCAATGGGCATAAAGCCGGCATGCTCATAAGGTTTTGATAAATATTGAAATCTCCCTCTGTTGTGCTTAAATAAAATAGACTATTCTTGTTACCTCTGATTGATACACCTTCTCGTATTTCTTTAATTTTATTGGGTTTTGCAAAGTCACGTATGAGCGTTATCTCAGCTAAATTTGCATTGATTTTTGGTTTTAACTTATTCTCGTCTTCTCGGGCTTGATCTAAATTGTTGCGGTATAAATTTCTTCTCGATTGCTGGAAAGCCTTGATGTATACCGTTGATCTTGTATTAGGCATTCTTGATTCCCAATAATTTCGTTTATCAATGGCTTGTCGCATTATCTTTGGCCCTGGATCTTTCCATTTTGTGGAAATTTGAACCGCCTTAAGACGTTGGGGTTTAGGATTTAGTTTAATACTAATAGTGTCGAATTTCCCCTCCCTACTGATGTAAGCAAATTGATAATTTTTAAACTCAGAATGATTAAATATTAAGTCATAACTGCCTGCACTCAGCTCTAGTCTAAAGTATCCATCTAAGCTGGTTTCGGCTAATTTACCTCTTGTTTTATCATAGATTTGAACAAATGCTAAAGGTGCTTCGGTACTGTCAATAACCAAGCCAATTAGGGAACCTTGCCCTTTTAAAAGCTGGCCTGCATATATGAACAATATCAGTAACTTTAGCGACTTCAACATATCTAAAAACGCTCCTGATCAATTAAAGTTTCCATTCCAAAATTGATACCACTTTTTAGGTTTAGCCTTGGGAAGATTTGGAATAGAATTATAACGCGTAATTGGAATTAATTGAATAAAGGGAGAACTAAAAAACTGTCGTTTGGGTTTTTTTTCGTAATCCCAAATCCAGCGGTCTAGTTTCATTTCACCTTCAGGGAAATCGGCTAATGGATATAGTTTGCCTTTGTTTTCTTTGTAAAAAACTGCTTTGTTGATCTTGTTATTTGCAAAGCCAAAGTACATATCGCTGCATTTGGTTTTAAAAACAGATTGAAGGGTATCTCCTTCTCTAATGTAATAAATGCTTTCACCATTTCGGAATACTCTCGACGAGGTTATTTTTTGTTGAGAATCTAAATAATAATGTATTGAGTCTCCCTGAATTTGGCTGAAATGTGCGGAATCTTCCTTAATAATGATGATAGCTTTTGGAAATAATGAACCCTCCTTAAGTTTTTTGTTTTTAATTTTTAATCTAATACTGTCACCGCTCATTCTTGTTGCCGAATCCCATAATACAGGTTTTCCAATTAATCTAAATTGGCTATCTAAATCAGAATAATGCATTATATCAGCCGTGGCGGCTGCATTTTTTTGCATCAAGGAAACATTTGAATAGGCAGTTAATTCTTGAATATTAGTTACCGTATCTTTATTGTTTTGAAGCGAATCACACAAAACAAACAGAGAGTCTGACTCGTCAGCTTGAATGGCTAAGACATTGCCATAAACCCAAGTTTCTCCTAAATTACCTTTATAAAAGGCCCTATTTCCCCACATCTGCCATGATTCCGTTGAATCATAAAACCAAACGTGCCCGAATGCTTTACCAGATTTTTCGTTTTCAGCAAAAGCAGAGTCCGCAACCATTAATCTACCTTTGCTTGCATAGGCAAAGCTATCACTAAAAAATCCGCGCTTTTCAGCAGTAAAATAATATCCCTTATTAAAAATAATTTGCTCTTCTTCTGTATTTATCTGTGTATATGTATAAAAACTGGCCTTTTTGATATCCGATTGATATTTTAATGTGTCGGTTTGAATCGTGTAATCAGGAGTTTGAAGTACAACATCTTTTCTAAAATATAATTCTTTTTTATTGGGATTGTAAATACCATATCTGCTGCGTAAATAGGTATCTTCATCTTGGATATTTGCTCCCTGATTGTATGAGCCAATTTTAGATTCAGTTTGATAGGTCAATACGGGTGCTTTAATACTGAGAGTATTGTCTTTGAGTAAAACATCCCCCGAAACAATGGCTAGATTAGATTCGCTACTGAAGTTTAATCTTTGTCCAGTTACTATTGCCCCTTCCGGATTAATAATTCTCACATTTCCAGTTCCCACAAGTACTTGGTTTATGGGATCATATTCGGCCTGATCACAGAAAACTTTAGATCCTTTTTGTTCAAATTGCACATTACCTGTGAGTAGTTGCCCCTTGTTGCCATTAATCATTATTGACTTCATTTTCTTCGCTTTGAGATTAATAGCTTGAGCGGATAAAATTGCAATTCCTCCGAATAAGAAGAACGCTAGCAATAGAAAATGTAGTACTTTGTATTTCTTTGTTGATGGAATCAAACCAATTTGCAATTTAATGCGAAGTTACTTAGAAGAATTGGACAATCGTCAAGGCTGGTGCTTAAACCGACAATCGATAGTTGTTGGTGTTAGCGGTGGTAGAGATTCTATGGCTCTTTTGCACTTATTAAGTACATATGCAGAGCGCGTTATTGCCGTGCATGTTAATTACGGCTTACGTGGAGAAGATTCAATGGCTGATGAGCAGTATTGTATTGACTTTTGTGAATTGCACGATATAGAAATCATAGTTCATAGAGATTTTAGTATTAATAAAAGCAAACAAAACATCCAATCTGTGGCGCGTGATATTAGATATTCATTTTTTGAATCTGTAAGAAAGAAAAAGCAGGCAAATTTTATTGCAACAGCACACCATTCTCAAGACAATTTGGAACACTTTTTCTTATATCTTTTAAGAGATAATTTGCAAGGCGCTTTTGAAGGAATTCCTATTCGCAATGAAAATATTATTAGGCCTTTAATTCATACACCTACGGAGGCCATTGATCAATATGTTTTGCAAAATTCTATAAAATTCAGAACGGATAAGTCAAATTTAAACGTTGATTATCTTAGAAATAAGATTAGGCATTGGATCATTCCAAATCTTAAGCATGAGGATCCCTCATTCAGCGAAGAATTCAAAGAAATATCAATTTTAACAAATAGTAATAAGCAATTTTTACTGAGTGATTTTAACGATAAATTTGATTTAAGCGACCTTGAAAAATACTATATAGAATTTAGGTCCGATGACTTAAGGAAGTATGATATTTTAATAAAAGAGTTATTATATAAATACGGTTTTTCGAGGGATAATATTACAAAAGCACTATTATCGAAAGCAAGGACAGGATCAACATGGTTGGGTGGGGTTTATAAATTGGTGAAGACTCAACATAATACTTTGATCTTATATCGAGGATATGATCCTCGGCATATGAACATCAAAATTGATAAAGTTGATTCTGAATTATTGGGTTTTGAAATTAAATTTTCTAATAGTATTTCTGTCAATTGGTATTTAAAAAAAGTCCAAGTTGGGGATCGCATCAAACTAAAATATTCAAGACATTACAAAAAAATTAGTGACTTGTTTACAGACCATAAAATTAATCATTTTTACAGAGAACGTAGTTGGATTTTAAGTGACGGAGAATATGATTTGGCATTAATAATTCCCAATAAAATTTGGGAGACAACACATGCACCTGCTAATTTTGAACATCAAGTAAAGTTCATGGATTTCTAAAATCTCTAAGTACTCTTTAATATTCATTACATTTGTTCAATATGAAAGCGGTAATTCCTGTTGCAGGTATCGGTAGCCGTCTAAAGCCCCATACTCAGACACAACCCAAATCTTTAATTCCTATTGCTGGTAAGCCTATTTTAGGTCATATAATGGATAATTTAGTGGGTTCAGGAGTACGTGATTTTGTATTTATTATTGGTTATTTAGGTGATAGGATAGAACAGTACTTAACGGAGAATTATGGTCAATATCAATTGGAGTTTGTTATTCAAACAGTGGGTAAAGGAATTGGCCATGCTATTTGGTTGGCTAGGGAGCATTTCTATGAAACCGATCCCTTATTCATTGTTTTGGGTGATACGATTTTTGAAGCCAATCTCGAGGAATTATTTCAAAAAGGTACAAGTAGTTTAGGTGTTAAAAAAGTTGAGGATCCGCGTTTATTTGGAGTTGCGGAGCTTGATGAAAATGGAAGCATATCTAAATTAGTAGAAAAACCAAAAATTCCTCATTCAAACCTTGCCCTAGTTGGTTTGTATTTTATTAAAGAGACACAATTATTAATTAGGTGTTTGGATCATTTGATACAAAATGGGATTAGAAATAATAACGAGTTTCACTTAACAGATGCTTTACAATGCATGATTCATGAAGGTGTAAGTTTGGAAACTTTTTTTGTTGATTCTTGGTTCGATTGTGGCAGAAAGGATATTATCCTTCAAACGAATAAAAATTTACTCACTCATATAGATAAACAAAATCATAAACGTTGGATAGAAAAAGGAAATATTATTGTTCCGCCTGTCTATATTTCTGAGTCGGCACAAATAGAAAATAGTGTTATAGGACCTGATGTAAGTATTGGTGATGAGTCAGTAATTACGCGTTCAATTGTTAAGAATTCAATAGTAGGGATGGGTGCTCAATTAACCAGTGTAATTATTGAAAATTCACTGATTGGAAGTGATGCTAATTTACAGGGTGCCGTTCATAATTTGAATATTGGAGATAGTGCAGAAATTAAATTGTAAGAATTGAATTTTACCCTCGAATACATATCAGAACTGAGTAATATCGATTTTCAAAAAGGACCCGATTTTCAGGATCTGGACTTTATTAATCAAATTGCATTTGATACAAGGAAAATTACCTCAAGGAAGGCTCTTTTTATTTGCTTAGTTACAGATAATGGAAATGGGCATGATTATATTTTAGAAGCGTATAAATTAGGTATCAGAATATTCATGGTATCTGAAGAGGTGAAATTTGACTTATCTGATATTTGTTTATTTCAGTGCGAGAATACATTGTTAACCCTTCAAAATATGTCTGCAAATCACAGGAATAGATTTCATTTACCTGTGATAGGAATTACCGGAAGTAACGGTAAAACCATTGTTAAAGAATGGTTGTATCACCTGCTTTCTGAGGATTTTAACATAATTAGAAGTCCAAGAAGTTATAATAGTCAGTTAGGGGTAGCTCTATCAATTTTAAATATTGAGAAGCAACATCAATTAGCTCTAATCGAAGCTGGAATAGCACAAAAAGGAGATATGCATCGTTTGGAGTCAATGATTAAGCCAAGCCTCTCTATTGTTACACATATCGGAAGTGCACACGATTTGGGATTTGTTGATAGGAGTGAAAAAATAAGAGAGAAATTACATTTAGCTCGCGAGTCTGATGTGCTTGTAGCAGAAAAAACAAGCACTGACTTTAAAAATGAAGTTCAATTAATAAAGGCCTACCAACCTCTACAAAAATGGGTAAATTGGACTTCGGGTGATGAAGAAAAAGCATCTTTCAAGATTTTGGAGATTAACAAGGGTAATAATTATACTCATGTAAAGGTTGGATACAGATCGAGTGAAATAAATTTCGAAATCCCATTTTGTGATAGTGCGTCTATTCAAAATGCAATGAGTTGTTTTTGTACTCTGTTTGCTTTGGAGAGATTGGATGAGATGCATTTGGAGAAGTTTAAAACATTGCCGGCAATTGGTAATAGGCTTATTTTAGAGATGGGTAGCAAGGGAAATTTATTATTAAACGATACCTATTCGCATGATATAGAGAGTTTAAAAATTGCTGTAGATGTTTTAAAGCAAAAAAGCCAATTGGACATTTTCCCCATTGTCACGGAGTTGGATCAGGTAGATAATAATTGGGCTAGGCAGGAACTTCAGGAAATATTCTCTAAATACAATATTTCAAATGGTATTTGGATTGGACTAATACCTGATGGTATAGTACTAGATAAAGGGTGGGAATGCTATAATTCTTGTGAAGAATTTTTAAAATCAAATATATTAAATAGCATTTTTAATAAGGCTATACTTATTAAGGGGGCGAGAAGATATAAAATGGAAAGAATTGTTGAACGTTTGAAGTTACAACAGCATCAAACTTATATGGAAATTAACTTAGATGCTCTAAGACATAACTTTCAATTTTTCAGAAATCATATCCACTCCCAAACTAAACTTATGGCTATGATTAAAGCATTTGGTTATGGAAGTGGTGGTAGTCAAATTGCTCGTGAATTAGAAATATTAGGAGTGGATTATTTAGGGGTGGCATATGCTGATGAAGGTGTTATTGCAAGAAAAGCGGGAGTTAAAACACCCATAATGGTAATGAATACAGATGCATATACTTTACAACACCTAACAGAATACTCATTAGAACCAGTTGTATACAACAATAGAAGTTTAAAAGAATTTATTGCGTGGAAAGAACCAATTAAAATTCATCTAGAGATTGAGTCTGGTATGCATAGATTGGGCTTTAATGAAGCCGAGTTATTAGAATCAATAAGCAAATTACCCAGTCATATTAAAGTAGTTTCAATATTTACCCATCTTTCTGTGTCTGAGGATTCTGAAAAGGATAATTTTACCAATGAACAGGGAAATAGGTTATTGTTATTATCAAAGAAAGTAGAACAAGGATTGGGTTACTCTGTAATAAAACATATTGCAAATAGTGCAGGGATTTTACGCTTCTCTAATTTACATGCAGATATGGTAAGATTAGGTTTAGGATTATATGGACTAAATCCAAGTGGTGAAGATGATGAAAGGCTAATCCCAATTTCTAGTTTGTATTCAAAAATCACACAAATTCACTGGGTAGAACCAGGAGAGGGAATAGGGTATGGTTTGAATGATGCATCAGAACACAGAAGGAAAATTGCAACGATTGCCATCGGTTATGCGGATGGGTTATTTAGAAACTTAGGAAAATATAATGGCGGAGTTCTAATTAATGGCGCCTGGGCAAAATTTGTAGGTAATATCTGTATGGATATGTCGATGATAGATGTTACAGAAATTGAATGTAAAGAAGGAGATATAGTTGAGGTATTTGGTAAAAATGCTTCTATAAACAAAATGGCCCAGCAAGCTGGGACCATTTCTTATGAAGTGTTAACTCGTATTTCTCAAAGGGTTCCCCGAGTTTATTCTGGGGAAATGTGATTATTTTTTTACTAAGCTGTTAAATGGGTTCTTTAGATTTTGATATTCCATTAAATCTACTTTTAATGAACCCACGTGGATGTCCGTTTGAATTCTCACCGGGATATGATTTTTATCGTTTGTAACCCAAACAGTCATTGCATCTTCATCTTTAAAAACCCTATCCACCACTAATTGAGGTTTTAACTTTATACAGTCAATTTTACCTACATCGGTTTTTATGGTTTCCTCTCCAGCATATGTAACACTAAGATTATGAATCTTATTATCTAAATAAATATCTAGTGGGAACTTATCTCCAATCTTTTTACTTTCGTAATCCCAGTTTCTTAAATAATAGATAGCGGCTGCAATATCCATTGTTCTATCTGTGATATCAATTTTTCCCTCTTTGTTTTTGAGCCATTTATCTTTGTAGTTATAAATTGCTACATCTTGATGAAAGTAATCATCTTCCCTAACAGTTTTGGCGTATCTCAAAGGAGTAAAGCTCTTTGCATCTACCCAGCTCTCAAATTTATCACGAACATTAAACAACCAGCTAAAGCTTTTAACTGTAGATCCTTCTATTCTTAAATTATAAGCCTCTTGATTATTAATTTTTATGGGTTTTGATACGCTCATTTCAACTAAAGCAGCATTTACAAAACCATAATGAATTCTATATTTCAATAACTCTTCAGATTTAAATGCATTATTTTCTGCTTTCATACCGAATTCCTTAAATTCGGTTGGACTATTAAAGGCTAACCAACTTATACTTCCTAATAGTATAGCAATATTGAATAATAACTTTTTCATATCAATTGTTAGTTTATGGTTGTTTGTAATAATAGACACCGAAATTGTGGACTATCCCCTAAAATTACAAAGAATAAAGATAAAATCAATACTTACTTTTGCTAAGAAGTATGGAAAAAGCACTAACATCTTATTCGAAGGGGAGTGGTTGCGGATGTAAAATTCAACCCGCGGTATTAGAGACTTTATTAGATGGATTAAGAATAGAAAATAATTCTTCTCCAAGTATGATATTAGCAAACTCAAAGAACGAAGATTGTGCTGCTTTTGAATTACCGAACGGGGATATTTTACTTCAAACGTTGGATTTCTTTACGCCAATGGTAAATGACGCGGTAATATTTGGAAAAGCGGCAGCAGCGAATGCTTTAAGTGATATTTATGCTATGGGGGGGATCCCTTTGATGGCAAATTCTATTTTTGGTTGGCCTATAGATAAAATTAGTTTAGACTTAGCAAAAGAGGTATTAAGAGGTGGCAGTGAAATTTGTAATTCTTTGAATGTTCCGCTATCTGGTGGTCATAGTATAGATAGTCAAGATCCAATTTACGGTTTAAGTGTAACGGGAATTGTAACTAAGGAGAATCTCAAGACCAATGCAGGAGCAAAACCAAGAGATTTAATTATATTAACAAAGGAATTAGGTGTAGGAATGTTAGCAGCTGCCCATAAACGTGGCATTAGCAATTCTGATCAAAATGAGAAATTATATGAATTGTTGACCTCTGTAAATAGTTTAGGTGCAGATTTGGGAAAACATAAATCCGTTACATCCATGACAGACGTTACAGGATTTGGTTTATTGGGACATTTAATGGAAATCTGCGAAGCTTCTGGAGTTTCAGCTACCCTTAATTGGAATGCAATTCCCGTATCAGAGGAAGCCATTGAATTGGCAAAATCATTTGTTCTGCCGGACAATGCAATGCGAAATTGGAATAATTATGAAAGTAAGTCAGCAATAGAGAACAATGATGCTTTCGCATGGTTGGTTGACCCGCAAACAAATGGAGGTTTATTGTTTACTGTAGAGGCTGAATTTGCTGATGAAATATTAGGTATTTGCAAATTGAGGAATCCAAAATCAGCAATAATAGGGGAAGTACAAGATTCCCAAAAAGACAATAAAACTATCGTAGTGGTTTAGTCTTTGTAAAGTACGGATCTACTTGCTTTAACAATTCTCTCCACACTAGGTAAATAAGCATCAACAAAAGTTGAAGCATAAGGCAATGTGGTATCCATAGAAGTCACACGATGTACAGGTGCGTCAAGATAATCGAATGCACGACGTTGAACCATATGACTCAATTCAGAACTAATTGATGCAAGTGGCCAAGCTTCTTCCACAATTATCAAACGATTTGTCTTTTTGACACTATTAATAACCGTATCGTAATCAATAGGTCTTACCGTTCTTAAATCAATTAATTCTGCATTTATACCTTCTTTCTCTAATTCTACTAGTGCTTCATGGCAACGTAGCATCATTTTACCAAAAGACACAATAGTCACATCAGTTCCTTCTTTTACTACATCAGCAACTCCCATTGGAATAGTATATTCACCTTCAGGAACCATTCCTTTGAAGCCATACATTTGCTCGCTTTCCATAAAAATTACTGGATTCTCATCGCGAATAGCTGTTTTTAGTAAACCTTTAGCGTCTGCAGGGTTGCTTGGAACCACTACTTTTAAACCAGGTGTATTAGCATACCAGTTTTCAAAATTTTGTGAGTGTTGTTGAGCCAGTTGACCCGCGCTACCAGTTGGTCCACGGAATACCATTGGACAAGTAAACTGACCATCACTCATGGAATTCATTTTCGCGGCAGAATTTATCACTTGATCTATTGCAACTAGTGAAAAGTTGAATGTCATGAATTCACAAATAGGCCTCAGCCCATTCATAGCTGCACCTACAGCAATTCCGGCAAAACCAAGCTCAGCTATAGGCGTGTCGATTACTCTTTTCTCACCAAACTCATCTAACATTCCTTGGCTAACCTTGTATGCTCCGTTATATTCAGCAACTTCCTCACCTAGTAAAAATACGCGCTCATCTGTACGCATTTCTTCGGACATTGCTTCTCTTAATGCTTCGCGAAATTGAAGTTCTTTCATGTTTCCTTAAATGAAAGGCAAAAATAAGCATTTGACAGTAAAACAGAAGATTTCAATTGCTTTTTAAGCATGTAATCTTTTAGACAAAATACTTTTTATGTGTTTGAATAATTGTCGAGGTCCAAGTTTTCTCCATTGAATATCATCTAAATCTCCACCAAAATTAATGTAATAATCAATTCCTGAACTTCTAAATTCCTCTAAAACATGCTCTCTGAAGTTTACAAAAGCGATCCAACCTTCCTCAACTTCTTGGAACCATTCTTCATAATAACTATCATCGGATGCATGGAAATTCATTACGTTTTCCCCAATGATGATAAACTGATTAATTCCATTATCTAGCAAAACTTCTAAAACTTCACGTTTGAATTGCATGATATCATTGTAAAGTGCATCATTCCATTCGCCAATTAGCTCCATTACGGCAAATCCTTCCTGATAATCAGCGAAGATTATTTTGGCATATAGCGTATTGCTTCCGAAATTATCCCATTGCGGATGTATAAGATAATTATAAACCGTTTGTTCAAAATAGAACTCACTATATGTTCTCCCGTAAAACGGCGAAATCTGATCCTCAGATGCGTTATACTGATGAATCCATGCAAAGTGTGGTTCTAGGTAATGCACAATGCAAAGATACCCTGAAATACGCTACCTTCGTAGAGTTGTGGCTCGAACTTTTCTGAAAAATTTCTTTTGGCTCCAAGCATTGAATTGGTTGATTAAACCAATTTGGATTTTGTGGATTGAAAGAACAGTGCAGGTTAAGCTTGGGAATGAGTGGTATGGCCAATATTTTGTTCATTTTAATTTAGGATTGTTATTTTCCGTTTTATTGGATGCAGGATTAAATGCATACATATCGAAAGAGGTGGCTTCTAACGGTCGATTTGTCCATTTTAAAAGAGTATTAAAATTACGCCTTGGATTAGGTAGTTTATATATAATTGCGGTTGCAATCTTTTCTTGGTTACAAAATTTAAATAGTATTTTAATTTTCTGGGTTATTACAAATCAAATATTAGCTTCAGTCACATTATTTATTCGGTCGGTATTACAAGGGAAACATCAATTTTTTAAGGATAGTGTTTTAAGTATAACTGATCGTTTTGTTGCAATTATTTTATGTTCTTATTGGTTGATTAACGCCGACGACTTCTTTGGATTTGAAGGTATTATTTACTTTTTATTATCACAATTTGCAGGATACATAGTAGCAATTTTACTAGGACTTACTTTTCTCATTTTTAGTAAAAGCGGTCTCGAGAAAATTGAAGATTTCTACGTTGAAAATAATACTCTCGAACTGAGGCCATGGCTAAAACAAGTAGGGTGGTTTGTATTAATGGCCTTGTTTATGAGTTTTTTTACTCGATTTGATGCTTTATTAATTCGATCATTTTCGCCCACTTTGAATTTTTATTTTGGAGAAGAGCCTGGATTTTTCCAAGCTGGAATTTATGCTCAGGGATATCGTTTATTAGACGCTGCTTTGATTTTTAGCTTATTAATGAGCACTCAACTTTTGCCAATTTTTACAAAAAAAATCACTCAAAGAGAAAGTAATAATGAACTTCTTTGGGGGGTATTCCGGTTAATCTTACTCGTTGGGTTATCAGTGTTATTATTCTCTATTACACATGGTAAGCAAATACTATTTATGATGTATGGTTCCAAATGGTTGGGAAGTATCAGTCTAGGAGCATATTCCTATCAAGTATTTATATTTCTTATGATATCATTTATTCCAATGGCCATGATTCACATTTTTGGTACTTATGTCACCGCCGAGGATAAGTTGAAATTTTTAACTTACAGTGCGCTGATTGCCTTAGTTGTAAATATTGGTTTAAACTTAGTTTTAATTCCAAAATTTGGAGCTTTAGGAGCTGCTTATTCGAGTGTGTTTACACAATTGTTATTTCTGGGGTTTTGTATCTCAAAAACAATTAAGAGCAATTATTTCACTTGGAAAAAAGATTACTCTATCAAGCTCACTGCCATTTTGTTAGGGTTTTTACTTTTTAGTGTTCCGTTAGTACTCAAAACCTACGTGTTATTGTATATACCTGATTCTTATAATTCGGATTTATTGAATTCTCAATTTGTGATAAACACAATTTTTCTTGCCGGTTTAGCAGGAACTCTTTATTGGGTGGAAATAAAGCGGCTGATATTTAAAACCAACAAATAGGGTAAATTAATTAGCGTGTAAGGGATAACCTTCGCTAAGTTTTTTTACCTCATTCCTAATTTCTTTTAAAATGCTATCATTCGCGTTATTCACAAGTGCTCGATCAATTAGATCGGCCACTGTTCTCATCTCATTTTCTTTAAATCCTCTTGTTGTTAATGCTGGAGTTCCTAGTCTTATACCACTGGTAACAAAAGGACTTCTTTCTTCAAACGGTACGGTATTTTTATTAATTGTTATGTGGCATTTACCCAAGGTTTCTTCCGCAAGTTTTCCGGTAAGATTAGCGTCTTTACTGCGCAGATCAATTAGCATTAGATGATTATCAGTTCCCCCAGAAATAATTGAGTAACCTCGATTGGTCATTTCACCTGCTAATACCTGAGCATTGGCAATTACTTGCAATCCGTAATCTTTAAAATCTGTAGTTAAAGCTTCACCGAAAGCAACTGCTTTTGCGGCAATTACGTGCTCTAATGGGCCCCCTTGTGTACCGGGGAAAACTCCGCCATCTAGAAGGGCACTCATTTTTTTCAAATCACCTTTAGGTGTTTTTATACCAAATGGGTTTTCAAAATCTTTGCCCATCATAATAATTCCACCTCTAGGCCCCCTTAATGTTTTGTGAGTTGTAGAAGTTACGATATGGCAATGTTTTAGAGGGTCATTCAATAGACCTTTCGCAATTAAGCCTGAAGGATGTGAAATATCGGCTAATACCAATGCCCCAATTTCATCAGCTACCTTTCTTATACGTTCATAATCCCAATCTCTAGAATAGCTACTTGCTCCACAAATAATGAGTTTCGGTTTTATTGATTTTGCCTTTTCTTCGAGTGTTTCATAATCCACTAGCCCCGTTTCCTTCTGTACTCCATAAAAATGTGGTTTGTATAACTTTCCTGAAAAGTTTACCGGCGAACCATGTGTAAGGTGCCCGCCATGACTTAAATCAAAACCTAAAATGGAATCGCCGGGATTAAGCACTCCTAACATAACCGCTGCATTTGCTTGTGCTCCAGAATGAGGTTGAACATTTGCCCATTCAGCACCAAAAAGTGCTTTCAATCTATCAATAGCAAGTTGCTCAATTTGATCTACTACTTCACAACCTCCATAATATCGTCTCCCGGGTAATCCTTCTGCATATTTATTGGTTAGGATGCTACCCATTGCTTTCATTACTTGTTCACTCGCATAGTTTTCACTAGCAATCAGTTCAAATCCATTTGTTTGGCGATTAAATTCCGAATCAATTAATTCAAAAATAGCATTATCATTAATCTTCATAATTTACGCAATTTTACTACAAATTTGGGGTTTTGCCCATTAAGTCGATGTTTACAAATAAAAAATGAAGACTTTTAAGGAAAAAACATAGAAATTCGCTTTTCTGAAATTATGGATAGTTACAAGGAATACATAAAGCAAGTTGGAACATTTTTGGGCTTTGTTTTGGGATTTTGGTTGTTGTCAATGTGGTTTTTTAAACCTGCATTAGATGGAATGGTGCTGAAGCAAGGCGATATGCAACAAGTGCGCATGATGACTTCATCCACAGATACAATAAAGGCAAAGACAGGTACTATTCCTGGCTGGAATGATAGACTGTTTTCAGGAATGCCGAGTAATTTAATTAGTGGAATTGAGTCTGGGAATTTAGTTCAGAAATCTAGAGCAGTTCGTTTTTTTGGTTTTGTAGTCCATCCTTTTGATATGCTATTTATGGCAATGCTTTCCATGTTTATTATGCTTAGAGTATTTAAAGTGAATTACGCGCTGGCCGTGGCTGGAAGTATAGCGTATGCATTTATGGCATTCAATATTTCAAGTATAGAGGCGGGACATATTACTAAAGTCAATGCCATGGGAATGATGCCTGCTGTAATTGCGGGTGTATATTCCATATTTCGAGGGAAGCTACTTCAGGGAGCCGTGTTGACAAGTTTATTTTTTGCTCAATTGGTCTCATTTTTCCACTATCAAATTGCATACTATATGGGCATGGTTGTAGGTGTTTTTGTTATAGTGGAGGTTGTTAAAGTAATTAAAGAAAAAAACTGGAAGACTTTTGCAATTCGACTTGGAGTTATGGTTGGATCTATGTTAATCGCATTGGCTCCGAGTACATCAAAACTCTACGATACTATGGTATACTCGAAACAATCCATGAGAGGCGGTTCCGAGGTAAAAAGTGAGCAACCCAAAAATGGGCCAAATATGGTATCGAAAGGCGGTTTGGATATAGATTATGCTTTTAGTTGGAGTTATGGGATAAGCGAGTCTTTGACATTATTTGTACCACGTTTTAAGGGAGGAAGTTCGAACGAGCCTATGCCTGATAACCAATATGGTATCGAATATTTACAAGGTGCTTATTTCGGTGATATGCCTTTTACTAGTGGCCCTGTTTATGTAGGCGCAGTATTGATGTTTTTATTTATTCTGTCGGTTATATATGCTTTTTGGAAGCGAAGAAATATTTCTGATGATGAACATACAAATAGGTTCTATTATATCGCAATTTTTTCACTAGCAACTTTTTTAGTGTCTCTGTTTCTTTCGTGGGGTAAAAATTTCAGTTCTTTGAACAATTTCTTATTTGAGACACTGCCCTACTACAACAAGTTCAGAACACCCATGATGGCCTTATCCATTGCACAACTAATAGTTCCAATCTTTGCGATATATGGTGTGTATGTGATTATCACTGATAAATTATCTGAGTTAGACGCAAAAAAATGGATTAAAACAGCACTAATATCAACAGGAATTTTATTAGGAGTTGTGTTTTTAGTTGCAAACAATCAAAATTTTAGTTCACCTGTAGATTCAAGAATTTTACAACAAGGGGGTGAATCAGGTCAGTCTCAACTTAACGCTATTAAGGAATTAAGGGCTGATATTATGTGGGGAGATATTTGGAGAACGGTAATATTTGTTCTGTTTACTTTGGCAATTGTGTATGGCGCAATTAAGCGTCAATTAAATCAAAATATGGCATCAATTGGGATATTAATCCTGGTTGTTATCGACATGTTTGGTGTTGCAAATCGTTATATCAGTGATGAAAATTGGCAGGAAAAAGATCAAGAAATTAAGATAGATCCCTCTGGGTTAGACGAAGCAATTTTGGCTGTGAACAAAGATCATGCTCGTGTTTATGACTTACGTAGAGATCCTTTTAATGACAATACACCCGCACCATTCCATAGAAATGTAGGCGGTTATCATCCCGCAAAATTGAGCAGGTATCAAGATGTTATTAGTTACTGTATCACAAAAAATGGTCAAGCCTTTAAAACAGAAGATATTATTTACAATAATGCTCTTGACATGTTAAATTGCCGATATGTATTGGCTCCCGCAAGACAAAAAGGGCAAATTGATACTTATATCCCAAGAGAAACTGCCCTTGGTGTAGCTTGGTTTGTGGATTCTGTAATTAATGGTGATAACTCTGCAGATGTTTTAGCAAAAATTAATTCAGTCAATATTTCAAATACTGTGGTTTTGGAGGTGTCTGAAGATGTGAAACCGAGTAAATTAGTTTATGGTATTGATAGCAATGCCACAATTGAAATGGTAAAATATAATACTGACAGTATTTCTTACAAGAGCAACTCTAATAAAAATTCTTTAGTTGCGTTTTCAGAAATATATTACAAAGAAAAGACGGGAGAATGGAGTGTATATGTTGATGGAAAACCGGCAGAAGCAATCCGTGTGAACTATATTTTGCGGGCCGTTGAAGTTCCAGCTGGTAAGCACGATATTGTTTGGAAGTATAATAGAACGGACTATTCCGGTTTGAGAACTCTGGAAATGGGTTCATCAATTATAATTCTAGGTGGATTATTACTGTTTATATTATTGCCGTTCAAAAAAAAAGTGGAGTAGAATAAATGCTACTTTCAATTGTTACCATCAATTATAATAATCTCCCCGGTTTAAAGCGGACACTCGAGTCAATACCTCAAGTTTTGACCGATAAATGGGAGTGGATTGTAATAGATGGTGCAAGTATTGATGGAAGTTTAGAATTTCTAAAAGAGTACACCGGAAAGTTAGATTGCTTTATATCTGAACCCGATAAAGGCCTTTATGATGCTATGAATAAAGGACTCTCGCAATCTAAAGGTGAATTCGTTTGGTTTCTTAATTCAGGTGATATTTTGTATGAAGAATCCACCTTCAAAATAATTTTCGATATTTTAATTCAAGGAGATTTTGACTTTATTTATGGTGATGCTCAATATATTAATACAGAGAATGTACCTATAGGTTTAATGAGTAAAATGAAACCTCAAAAATTTCCCCAAAGGTTGAGTTTAAAAAGTTTCCGTTATGGCATGAGTGTTTGTCATCAAAGTATGATTGTTAGAAAGGATTTTTGTAGTCCGTATTCATTGGATTATCGATATGCCTCAGATATAGATTGGAGTTTGAATGTTTTAAAGAAGAACCCTAAAACATACAATATTAATGGTGTTATTGCTGGGTTTGAAGAAGGTGGAACCAGTACTCAATCAATGCGTTTGGCGATGAGAGAACGTTTTAACATATTTGTAAATCATTTCGGGTGGATAAAGACATTGTGGTATCATTTGTGGATAGTTATCCGAAGGATTGGTTTGAAGTTTAAATCGAATTAAATAATTATTTAATATATGAAGCACTTATTAGTAATAGCCTTAGGGCTTTTGAGTAGTTTAGAGCTTTTTGCTCAGAGTAAACCAGACATTGATTGGTATCATACAAATCCCAAAAGGCGTAATATGGGTATTTCGCTAGACAAGGCATACTCATCTGAATTTGCAAAACTTCCTTCAAAAACAATAATTGTAGCCGTCGTAGATGGTGGTACTGACACCAAACACGAAGATTTAAAAGATGTATTATGGACTAATAAAGGCGAAATCCCAAATAATGGTTTAGATGATGACCATAATGGTTACATAGATGATGTACACGGATGGAATTTTATTGGTGGGCCTAATGGTGAAAATGTAGGTCCCGATAATATGGAGAAAGTTAGAGTTTATGCTGTGCTTCGTGATAAGTATGAGGGTAAGGAAGTATCTGATGAGGTAAAAGAATCAGATGATTACAAGAAATATGAACAGCTTAAGGAAGAAATAATTCCAGAAAGAGAAAAGTATGTAAGTCTCTATGACCGTATGAATAGATTGCTTGCTGGAATGCAAAGAATTCAAAAGTCTCTTGATAATTCAAATCCAACAAAAGAAGAAATACAAGTGTATGGTAAAACACAGATAGAATCTGAGCAAACCGAAGGTGCAATTGCAATGATGACCGCTCGATTAATGGAAATGCAAGATGTTGACTTTATTGACTTAATGTCTGAATTAAAGGAGCAGGTGAAAGCTATGGATTCACGTGCTAACTACCATTATAATCCAGATATGGATACACGTAAAATTGTTCAAGATGATTATTCTAATTCTTCAGAAAAATATTATGGTAATAATGATGTTATTGGTCCTGATGCAGGTCATGGTACTCACGTTGCAGGTATTATCGGAGCAACTAGAGGTAATAATATTGGACTCGATGGTGTTGCAGATAATGTTCAAATTATGGTTGTGAGAGTTGTTCCAGATGGAGACGAGCGTGATAAAGATGTTGCAAATGGTATTCGTTATGCCGTTGACAATGGAGCGAAAATTATTAATATGAGTTTCGGAAAAGGTTTCAAATGGGATAAAAATATTGTAGATAGCGCTGTTGCGTATGCCGAATCAAAAAATGTGTTATTAGTTCATGCAGCGGGTAATAATGGCCAAAACAATGATAATACTCCTAACTACCCAAACGATACGTTGTGGGGAGGCGCAAAGTTTGCTGCAAACTGGATAGAAATTGGAGCTAGCGAAAGAAAATGCAAACATTTGGCAACTTCTTTTTCGAATTATGGCCAGAACAATGTAGATCTGTTTGCACCAGGAAGAGACATTTACAGTTCCATTCCAAATAATGAATATGCATATTTTAATGGAACCAGTATGGCAGCACCAGTAGTTTCAGGAGTGGCAGCATTAGTATGGAGTAGATACCCTTCTTTAACTGCAGTTCAGTTGAAATATGTATTAATGAATTCCAGTAAGAAGATTAAGGGTAAGGTAGTATTGCCAGGTTCTGAAGACGATAAAGAGAGGATCAAGTTTTCTGAGATTTGTCGTTCAAGTGGTTTAGTCAACGCTTACGAGGCGCTAAAGTTGGCATCAAAGGTTTCAACAACTAAATAACGTTCTTAATTTCAGAATAAAATCGAGACATGGGGAAGCCCATCACGTTGTAGTAACAACCCTCAATTCGAGTAACCCCTACAAGTCCCATCCAGTCTTGAATGCCATAACTGCCAGCCTTATCAAAAGGTTGGCAATTTTTTATATATGAGTTAATTTCAACTATAGTTATATTCCTAAATTTAACTTCAGTAGTTTCATGGAAAACATTGGTTTTGTTTTCTGTTCGTATACATACGCCCGTGTGAACCTTGTGGGTTTTACCGCTTAATTTTAATAACATGGATCGGGCTTCAATCTCATCTTCAGGTTTATTAAGGATTTCATTGTCAACATCAACTACAGTATCAGCAGTAACTAAGATTTTTCCATCTAAAGAATTAGCATAGCCTAAGGATTTCTTTTTCGCTAAAAATTCTGCAACCATCGAAGGGGTTAAATTTGAATCAAATTCCTCTTTTACTTCGATATTCACCACTTTGTAATGTATACCGGCATTTTGAAAAATTTCGTGCCTTCTTGGGGATTTTGTTGCCAGTAATATTTTTGGAATTTCCATGAGATACAAAGGTATTGTATTTTTGGAGTGAGAATAAATATGTATAAACCAGCATTTGGAAAAAGATTACTCAGTTACTTATGGCCCATTAGAATTGAAAAGTTAAAAGGACATTCCGACCATGTACTTGGTAAAGTAATGTTGGATACAGAAAAAGTTAATTATTCATTTGGGTCTCTTCATAAGGTAATGAAATGAGTCCTTTATAATTTGAAAAATAGGTCATACCCAATGAATACAGTATTAATTCTTGGATATGGAGGAGGTAGTGCAGCAAAAATTATTCATGAAGAAATTAACCCCGAGGCACAAATAGTGGGTGTCGATCTGGATAAAACCGTTTTGGAAACTGCAAATAGATATTTCTATACGTCAGGGGTGAAATTAGTACAATCAGGAGCAGAAGAATTTTTAGAATCCGCTTATAACAACGGATGGGACTATGATACGATAATTATCGATTTATTTATTGATTATGAAATACCTAAACTTTCCGACAGATTTTGGGAACTTGTTAGCAATTTATTGAGATCAGATGGTGTTGCATTTATCAATTCCATGCTTGACGAATCCGACTTTAATAAACTGGGTGAGGAAATAAAATCATTTGGATTTAAAATCCAGCCATGGAACGAAATCCGAGAAAACCGTGTTTGGGTGTTTAAGAAGTAAGTTATTATTTGAAGTTTGGAGCAACAATTAACTCCTTAGTTCCATGGCTGTAGTCGTAAAATCCACGACCCGACTTCACACCTAAATCACCCGAAGTTACCATATTTACTAATAGAGGACAAGGGGCGTATTTGGTATTCCCTAATCCATCATAAAGTACATTTAGTATTGCAAGACAAACATCTAAACCAATGAAATCTGCAAGTTGTAACGGTCCCATTGGGTGAGCCATTCCTAACTTCATAATGGTATCTATTTCCGTTACACCGGCAACGCCTTCATGCAAAGAAATGATAGCCTCGTTAATCATTGGCATTAGTATTCTATTTGCAATAAAGCCCGGATAATCTTGAGTTAGTGCTGGTATTTTTCCAAGTTTTTTGGAAAGTTCCATTATATCGGATGTAACCTGTTTGTCTGTTTTGAAACCTTCAATTACTTCAACTAGCTTCATTACAGGTACAGGATTCATGAAATGCATCCCGATTACTTTTTCTGGTCGAGAAGTAACACTGGCAATCTTGGTTATTGATATAGAAGATGTATTACTTGCAAGTACGCAATTCTTAGGTGCGAATTCATCAATGCTCTTGAACAACTGGAGTTTGATCTCTACATTTTCAGTAGCTGCCTCAACCACTAAATCTGCATTAAAAACTCCTGTTTTTAAATCTGTTGTAGTGTTAATGTTCGCTAATGCCTGGTCTTTTTGTTCGTTTGTTATTTTCTCTTTAGCAATCATGCGATCCATATTTTTTATTATCGTGGCGATTGCTTTATCTAACATATCTTTTTTGATATCTATAAGTGTTACAGAATAGCCACTTTGCGCAAAAACATGCGCGATTCCATTACCCATTGTGCCGCCTCCAATTACTGCTACATTTTTCATATTGCAAAAATAGGGTAAGTTTTCCGGAACAAAGACTTTTAGATTTATGTTGACAAATCCTTTGTTTTGTGTTATTTTTGCACCCCATTTTAGGGTCAGTCTTGCCATATGAAATTATCCCAGTTTAAATTTGAACTACCTTCTGAGCTGGTTGCTCAGGAGCCATTAAAAACCCGCCACGAGTCACGTTTACTTGTTGTGGATAGAAAAACACAGAAAATAGAGCATCGTACATTTCACGATGTTCTAGACATCTTTAACGAGGATGATGTTTTTGTGGTGAACAATACAAAAGTTTTTACAGCTCGTATGTATGGGCAAAAAGAAAAAACAGGTGCTCAAATCGAAGTATTCCTTCTCAGAGAACTAAATCACGATTTAAGATTGTGGGATGTTTTGGTGGATCCCGCAAGAAAAATACGTGTAGGTAATAAATTATATTTTGGAGATGATGATTTGGTTGCTGAAGTGGTAGATAACACAACTAGTAGGGGAAGAACTATCCGCTTTTTGTTTGAGGGCGATGATGAAGCTTTCGATAGAGTAGTTAAAAAACTTGGAGAAACTCCAATTCCGAAATACATAGATCGAGAAGTAATGGAGGAAGATGAGTCCTGGTATCAGTCTCTTTTTGCAAAGCGTGTGGGCGCTGTTGCTGCGCCTGCTGCACAACTGCATTTTACTCGTGAGTTATTGATGAGAATGGATATTAAAGGCATTAAATTTGCTGAAATCACATTACATTTAGGCCTTGGGGCATTTCGGAACGTAGAAGTTGAAGATCTCACTAAGCATAAAATGGATAGCGAGTATTACTACATTTCTGACCAAACAGTTGATGATGTAAATAATGCAATTGAAAATAGAAAAAGAGTCGTTGCTGTGGGTGGATCAGTAGTGCGCACATTAGAGTCAAGTGTGAGTTCAACGAAAACATTAAATCCGGGTGAAGGTTGGACAGATAAATTCTTATTTCCGCCTTATGATTTCAATATTGCAAATGCTTTTATTACTAATTTA
>JAURFW010000058.1 GCA_030834125.1 Bacteroidota bacterium
AATTAAACTCCAACGCCGACAATTTTATTTCCAGTTTCTGGTGTTTGGATGAATCGCAGAATTGAGCAGGTAAGGAGGAGCGAGTGCAAGCAGAGACAGCGGATCTGAGTACGCAGACTAGGGCAGCTTCTGTTGATTTGATGAGATTGCTAGAATCTGGCGCAGTGGTGGGTTGATTTGGGGGTGAATCGTGTCAATACGATACCCACCACAGTTTAAACCACGCGAATCGTCTCATCTGACTCCAGCCTGCAGTCAGCCACCACAATTTTCAAAATCGTCCGTCAAAATAAAAAGTTTTTATTTTTAATTTGTCAGTATAATATCTACTACCAATCTAAATAATAGTATTGGTGCTGTTGAGTGACCTGAGGCTTGATGTCGCTCAATCGTTTTAAATTTCGAGCCAATTTGTGAGATGTTTTGTGAATATTTATGTAGGGAACCTGGCTTACAGCGTTACTGAAGAGCAGTTGCAATCAGCATTTAGTCGTTTTGGAAAAGTTAGTAAGGCTGCCGTAATTATGGACAGAGTAACGAACAAGTCTAAGGGTTTCGGTTTTGTAGAGATGGACGATTCAAATGAGGGGAAATCAGCGGTTGATGCACTGAATGGCAGTGAAATCAGTGGTCGAGCTTGGAAAGTGAATGAAGCTAAGCCACGAGGCGCATCACGCTGGTAGGAAAGATAACAACGTAAAATAATCTTCTCATCTGCTGATTCGAAAAGATGCTGCTGAAGTAGCTTAACTGAGCAGCATCAACATCCTTCCTAATACTTTCCTCACTTTTCTCAAACCAGCCGAACCGTTTCATCAGAACCCACTCTATAGTTAGCCACTGCATTGGTAAGGCGTATTGCGTCATTCAAATGTTAGTAGAACTACTCAATTTGGGTGATGCTGGTACGACACATGTGAGTAATCCTCCAAAATATCAATTATTTCTGGTCTCTGGTGTTTGGATGGAATATCAGGAAAGGAGTAGGAATACGGGAGCTCGAGGAGAGGGCAGAATATGTGAGCCTTCAGACTACCCAACGTTAAATTAGTGTGAATGATGAGCAGCAGAGTTAATATGGGGGTGAATCGTGTTAACATGATGCAACCGGGAAAATTCGTAAACTCTAAAATTAGCTAATGACCGAGGCCCGGCATATTGAATTCGGAGTCGAGTTTCTTACACTTTTGATATAGAGGAGCCAGAATACACATTGTGTTTGACTAAGAAATTTGAGCTTGTGAAAGATTTAGGAAAAATAATTCAACAAAATTTTCAAAAACAATGTAAGGTAATTATAGCTCAGTGCTAACCTCCCTTAAAGTCTGCTACTAATCACGCCGACAAAAGATAGCTCAGTGTTGACTTTTTCCGAGCCAATGGACTATCGGTATCATTTGATACACTACAGAATAAACTGAGACTTGTAATTGCAAATGTAGTTGCTAGTACATCAATTACAGCAGTGAGAAGAAAAATTTTACTAAAACTAAAGTTTTAATAAAATTTTTCGTACAAAGTATTCTCCTAACCTGTTGATTCAAACAGTAAAGGATAATGTTGAGTAATGTCTTGGTCAAATGAAGAAATACTTAATTGAATATTTCGACATACGTTTAATTTTCAATAATAAGTAGATCTGTAGTGAGTCTGACCTTGATTAGTTTCGCAGCAGAAATTGAAGTGTGATGTGAACTGATACCAATAATAATTAAAAGATCTTAACATTAGTTTATCACAGGTTATAGAATCTTCTGTTCTAAAACTTATCTGCGGTAGTTCTAGAATTGCAGAGAAAATTTCTATTATTCAAATAATAACAGTAAGCAGATAAAGAGGTTCATAAATTCAAAATAAAGTCAGAGTTGTGAGAGATCTCTGCGAAAAACATCTAGAATATATATTTTATATTAAAGAGAAAAATATTCTGAATCAGTATATTCAAAACTTCCACATAAAATATAATTAATATTATTGAATTAAGTTGCAGAACTATAAATTTAAAATAATTTAGATGAATATGAAATTAATAAAAATCATTTAAAAAGGATAGATTTTGGAAAATATTTTACCTACTGCAATTATTTATTGTGAAAAAAATTTTACTAAAGTAGATGGAAAAACAGCAAATGGGCTCGTCAGGCATTCAAAAAAATTCCGTATTACTTCCGTCATTGATAGTAGTAAAAAAGGTCTCGATAGTGGATTTATTTTAGATAATAAAATAAATCAAATTCCCATATTTAAAAATCTTAAAGAAGCAATCAATAATGAAATTAAAGTTCCTGACACAATGATTTATGGGATGGCACCAACAAATGGAAAATTTTCAATAATTGATAAAAAAATTATATTGCAGGCAATCAAATTTGGTATGAATATCATTAGTGGATTACATGAATACTTATGTGATGACAGTCAAATCATGAAAGCTGCAGAAATCGCGAAAGTAAAACTATTTGATATGAGAAAACCCATTCCTAGTAAAGATATGGAAGTTTTTACTGGTCATGTGGCAGATATATCTGCAATAAGAATTGCAATACTTGGTACTGATTGCGCTATTGGTAAACGAACTACTGCTACAATTCTGGAAGAATCTTTGAATAAACGAGGAATTAAAACTATTCTAATTAACACTGGTCAGACTGGTCTTATACAAGGTGGACGTTACGGTCTTGCACTAGATTCAGTACCTTCACAATTTTGTTGTGGTGAGCTAGAAAAAGTAATCATTCAGGCTTCATTGACAGAAAAACCCCAAGTGATTTTGATAGAAGGCCAGGGCGCTTTGAGTCATCCTGCCTTTTGTACCTCCGCTTTCATCCTGCGTGGTAGTCAGCCACATGCTGTTATTCTTCAGCATTCGCCCAAACGGATTTTTCGATGTGACTTTCCAAATATGCTGATGCCTAACCCAGCAGATGAAATTTCACTGATTGAAAAATTTGTAAATACTAAGGTGATAGGTCTAACATTAAACCATGAGGAAATGACAGATGATGAAATCACAAGGGCAGTTATTGACTATGCCTCACAACTCCAGCTTCCGATTACAGACGCATTAAGATCACCAGTAACAAAATTAGTTGATATGGTATTAGATGCTTTTCCTCAACTAAAAAATCCTTCGTTAGCGGTTCAATAATGAATACACCGCGCATTGAAATAAATCTAAGTAAGATACAAAAAAATTCTGAATATCTAGTACAGAAACTTAAGAAAAAAGGAATCAGTACAATAGGTGTTACAAAAGCAGTTTGTGGTGATCCTGCAATTGCTTTAGCTATAATTTCTGGTGGCGTGACTGGACTTGCAGATTCTCGTATTGAAAATGTGACTAGAATGCGTGAAGCAGGAATTATCTCGGATATCACAATGATCCGAACACCAATGAAGGGTCAAATTCAGCTGATCGTAGATAGTTGTGATTTTAGTTACAATACCGAAATCAGTGTGATAGAGGCGTTAGCTTATAATGCACTAAAAAAGGGTAAAATTCATAACATCGTTTTGATGGTAGAAATGGGCGATTTACGCGAAGGAATTATGCCTAATGATCTCGAAGAATATTTTAAAAGAATCGTTCAAATACCTGGAATTAATATTGCAGGCATCGGTACTAATTTTGCCTGCTTAAATAAAACTGCTCCCAATCAAAAAAGTATGTCTTTATTTTCCAAAATTATAGACAGATTGAAAAGTAAGTATGAAGCGAATATTAAGATTATATCTGGTGGTAATTCTGCTAGTTTGTCCTGGGTTTTTTCCAACAATAATTTAAATCAAATTAATGAGTTGAGATTAGGTGAATCAATTTTACTTGGAAGTGATCCAATCTCTGGCAATCCGGTTCAAGGGCTCTATACTGATGCATTTACGCTGATATCAGAAGTAATTGAAAGTAAAAAGAAACCTGAATTTAGAAAAACATCATCAGCTAAAACCAATTCAACTTATTTTAAGGAAAATGATCAAGTAATTCTTGCAATTGGAAACCAAGATACTGATGCCAATTCACTTGTTTTTCCTAATGGCTTTACTTTCGTAGGAGCGACAAGTGATCATTTAGTTTTAAATACTTCTAATTTAAAAGTAAAGATTGGTGCTGAGTGCCGAATGAAAATGAATTATAATTCATTAATGAAAATAATGAATTCCCCAACTGTGGAAAAGAAATATCTGTAAAGTAATATTAATTGGTTTAAGCATTTAAAATTTGCGATTATTATAATTATAAATAATTGATAAAAATTTTATTTAGACCTCTATTCAAGTAAATATTTTAATATCTTTATTCTACTTTAAATCTTTCCTTTCTATTTGTGCATTGAATCTTATTCTTCCTGAGCTAGTTATTATCTAAAGATAAATTATATTAAGCCGTCATCTGAGCTGGTAAGAAGTAAATCGTGTTAACACGATTCACCAAAGTTTGAACCAAGCGAATCCTTCCATCAGAACCCACTCTATAGTCAGCCACCGCTTTGGTGAGTCGTGTTGCGTCATTCAAATTTTAGTAGGACTACTCAATTTTGGTGATGCTGGTACGAGACATGTGGGTAATCTTCCAAAACACCACTTATTTACTGTTTCTGGTGTTTGGGTGAATCGCAGAATTGAGCAGGTAAGGAGGAGCGAGTGCAAGCAGAGACAGCGGGTCTGATCCAGTAAACTATAGGACAGATTCAGTTGATTTGATGAGATTGCTAGAATCTGGCGCAGTGGTGGGTTGATTTGAGAGTGAATCGTGTTAACACGAT
>JAURFW010000073.1 GCA_030834125.1 Bacteroidota bacterium
TAAAATATCATTAATTGGTCAGAAATGATAAATTTATCATATTGCAATCATCAAAAAACATCACTATTTAAAAAAATCGTATGGGAAATAAAAGAAATTACACAAATAATTAATGTTCATTATTACAAACATCAATTCAAGGGATAATTGTAAATTTGTTGCATGAAAGAAATTGTGGTAAGCGGTATAAGGCCCACAGGAAAATTGCATTTAGGTAATTATTTTGGTGCTTTTAAAAACTTCTTAACTCTTCAAGAAGAGTTTAACAGTTATTTCTTTATTGCCGATTATCACAGTTTAACTACTCATCCTACTCAAAGCGACATGGCGGGTAGTGTAAAAAGAGTTTTAGCAGAGTACATTGCACTTGGTTTAGATCCCGAAAAATGTACTATTTATATTCAGAGTGATCTCCCTGAAACCGCTGAATTATACCTTATGCTAAATATGAATGCATATTTAGGCGAATTGGAACGCGTAACATCATTTAAGGATAAAGTAAGGTCTCAACCTAATAACATTAATGCGGGCCTTCTCACCTACCCCGTATTAATGGCCGCGGATATTTTAATTCATAAAGGAGTAAAAGTACCGGTAGGAAAAGATCAAGAGCAGCATTTAGAAATGGCCAGAACTTTTGGCAATCGATTTAACCGTCTTTACCAAACAGATATTTTCCCTGAACCGCAGGCATTTAGCGCAGGAAAAGAGCTGGTAAAAGTACCCGGACTTACCGGAGGAGGTAAAATGAGTAAAAGTGCCGGTGATGCAGATACAATATATTTAGACGAATCTGCAGAAACACTTAAGAAAAAAATCATGCGAGCGGTCTCCGATAGCGGTCCAACCGTACCCGGCGCGCCAAAAAGCCAGCCAGTGCAAAACCTTTTCGACCTAATGAGCTTGGTTTGTAAAACAGAAACTATTGAGTTTTTTGACCAAGAACATAAAAATGGGAGTATTCGATACGGCGATTTAAAAAAGCAATTGGCCGCAGATATGGAGAACTTTATTGCTCCTCTGAGAGAAAAAATTCAGGATACATTAAATAATGAGAAGCGATTGGATGAAATTGCGAAATTTGGTGCTGAAAAAGCGAGAAAAAATGCTCGAGAAACGATGAATGCCGTTAGAGAAGCAGTAGGATTCAAAAAGAATTAATGTACATTTGTTTGCTGTGAAAGACATCTCGGTTGTCATACCGTTATACAACGAAGAAGAGTCTCTGCCTGAATTGTGCAGTTGGATAGATAGAGTTTGTGTTGAACATAAGTTATCTTATGAAGTACTATTAATAGACGATGGTAGCAAGGATAACTCATGGAATATAGTTGAAGAAATTCACCAGAAAAACCCTAACATCAAAGGAATTCAACTACAACGCAATTATGGTAAAAGTGGAGCCTTAAATATTGGCTTTGCTGCCTGTGATGGTGAAGTGGTTATTACCATGGATGCAGATTTACAAGATTCTCCTGATGAAATACCAGATTTACGCAAGATGATAATTGAGGAGAACTTGCAAGTAGTAAGTGGATGGAAGAAAAAACGTTATGACCCTTTGAGTAAAACAATACCCACAAAACTTTACAATTGGGCTACTAGAAAAATGAGCGGCATTTACTTGCACGATTTCAATTGTGGACTAAAGGCTTATCATTATGAAGTAGTCAAGAATATTGAGGTATATGGAGAAATGCATCGCTACATCCCAGTTATTGCAAAATGGGAAGGTTTTGACAGAATTGGCGAGAAAGTAGTAGAACACAGGGCTCGTAAATATGGCAAATCTAAGTTTGGAATGGACCGTTTTATTAATGGTTTTCTTGACTTAATGAGCCTTTATTTTATGTCAAAATTTGGTAAACGCCCAATGCACTTTTTTGGCCTTTACGGAGTTTTGAGCTTTCTCATTGGTTTAATAATGGCTTTTATAATTATTGCCAATAAGTTATATCATATATGGTGGTTAAATACACCAGCTACTCTGGTAACAGATTCTCCAATATTTTACCTTGGATTAATGGCAATGATACTTGGTACTCAACTATTTCTCGCTGGTTTTCTTGCAGAACTAGTTAGTCGTAGTAATCCGGAGAGAAACTCTTACAAAATCAAAAAAGAGCTAATTTGACCTGGAAAGGTAAACACATCGTAATTGTGGGCCCTGCCTATCCTTTTAGAGGAGGCGGAACTTCTACTTTCAACGAACGTTTAGCTAGAGAATTAGCATTAAATAACAAGGTTAGTATATTAACTTTTACTCTACAATATCCTAATTTCTTATTCCCTGGTAAGACTCAATATTCTGAAGATCCAGCACCTCAGGATTTAGATATTGATATTGCTTTAAATTCTATAAATCCTGTTAATTGGTTTAAGATTGGAAGGAAATACAAAAAAATCAAACCCGATATTATTTTATTTCGATATTGGATGCCATTTTTTGCTCCATGTTTTGGCACTTTTTCACGAATAGTTAAGAAAAATAATCATACTAAATTACTTGCTATAACCGATAACATAATTCCACATGAGCGTCATGCCTTCGACTCATTATTAAGCAAGTATTTCATTTCTACTTTGGACGGGGCACTGGCCATGAGTAAATCTGTATTAAACGACTTAAAACGCTTATTCCCTAAGTCCATTGCTGCGAATAATAGCACTTATAATGTCCACCCTTTATACGATAATTTTGGGGATAAGATAAGTAGAGAGCAAGCTGCTAAATCACTAAACCTCTTATCTCACCGTACTTATTTGTTGTTTTTTGGATTTATAAGAAAATACAAGGGTTTAGATTGGTTAATTGAAGCATTTAGCAATATTGCAAAAGACTTTCCCAATGTAGATCTTATAATTGCAGGTGAATATTATGGCGGTTCTTCAGAATATGAAGAATTAATTAAAAGAACAGGCCTTAGTTATAACTCTGAAATCCCTGAAAATAATCGAATTCATTGCCATACCCATTTCATTTCCAACGAGGATGTAGCCCAATATTTTAGTTTA
>JAURFW010000074.1 GCA_030834125.1 Bacteroidota bacterium
AAAAGCGCCAATTTCACGTATGATTATAAGTCATCACAACAAATAATAATTGACATTCCATTAGGAAGATACTGGTGTATATATTCTGCTTTTGTTTGTCAAATTGGTGTATAGCCCAAAAGCAAATCAATATTCAAATATTGAATGAATCCAATCATACACCCTGGTGAATTGGCCTGTAAGAATAGATGAGAACCTTGTATTAAGCAATGAGGACGGTAGAATTGTATTTCTTAGTTTTCAAAAACAGACAACAATTAAATATACTACCAATGAATTATTGAAGGTGTTAACGATTGAACCAATGCAAGATACTTCGATTGCCCTATTGATTAATGTCAATTTTGAATTAATGGAAACCGTAGACATTGGACAGGAAAAAAGTTTGATAAAAACAAATCGTGATCGATATGTATTCGATCAAAGGCAATTGCATAATAGTGTTTTGCCAATAGGGACTATGGATCCGATACATTTAATTAATTTTTTACCGGGAGTAAGTAACAGTCAGGAATTAAACTCTGGATTAAATATTCGTGGTGCAAGTATTTACAATACCACAATATTCTTGGATGATGTACATATGCCCAACATCAATCATAGTTTTGGTTTTTTTAGTTTGTTTGATGCAAATCTGATTAGCGGAATTGAGTATTTCTCGAGCAACGTATCAACTTACTATGGTAATCGCGGTACATCGTACATCAAATTTACTGGATTGGAACCATCAATTAACTCGGTACGTACATTCGCAACGTTGAATCCATTTGCGCTTGTTGCCCATTTCAGTCTGCCCATCATTAAAAACAAGGTTGGGGTCGAAGTTTCCGTTCGAAAATCTACATTTGATTCTTTTTACAGTCAAACAGTGTGGCCTTCGTTTACTGATTTTTATGAAGTTTATGCAAAGAGTAGAATAATTGTGAATAAATTGAATACCGTGAATATGCTGTTCATGCAAACAAAGGATCATAATTACTCAGAGGTAATGTCATCAGGAAATGGAATTGATTTTTCCAATATCAATCAATATAACTACAATAGTTTTTCTATCCGACATGAAGGCGTTTTAAAGAACAAATGGCAGATTAAAAATGTGGCATTTGTCAATTATTACGAAAATAATTACCAAGTCCCCGATTATTCATTTTTAAACAATCATAGTATCCAAAAGGAGGTTGATTTTAAATCACAATTGAGCAAGGAACTCCATGATAGTTCGTATAAAATAGGCTTTGAGAACAGTGGGAATTTATTATTAAATGATGTAAAAAAAATACAGATAGCCTTCCTTTTTGAAGATAATTTTGCACTTATTGTTTGAACTCACGCCCCATTTTACCATCGATAAATTATAAAATTGAATTTAATTAGCCTATTCTGCTCCAGCCCCCCATCACTCCAGATCAATTACAATCTTCTTAACGGCTATTACCTTATTCTTTGGATCCTTTACAGACAAATAATAAATACCTGAGCTTACGTTCCATTTTAATACATCAAATGTAATTTGGGGATTATTAATGGTAGTCGACTCCATGAGTTTCCCTCCTGCTTCTCGGACTTCAAGGTTATAGCTTAAGAAATCCAGATAATTTCCAATTTTGATCAGTAGTTTTTCTGATGTGGGATTGGGGTAAATTTCAATATTTGATGTGATTAATGGCGAACTTCCCGATAATGGAATACTGAAGTGCAAGGTGTCTTCAACCGTAATATAACTGGTGTCATATACATTCACATGGGTGGTGTCATAGTAATTGACTTTCAACCAAATGGTGTCAAAATATTCAGTGGTGATGGTATCGTACACTTGAACATAACCGGTATCCCATTTGGTAACAATGGTGGTGTCATACACCTGATGAAAAATAGAATCATGTACGATTACCGTGTCGATATAAATTACGGTATCGATATGCACAAAAAAGCAAGTATCGGCTAGTTTCAGGGTGACATTGTTGGAGGTGTCGGCACAAATATCAGTTGAAGCCAATAACCTGAAATTCATTTTCTCATGATAAAATTGAATAGAATCTACTTCCAATTTAGCGCTCTTCACAGCGCTGTATGGTTTGGCTTCAATTACATCTCCAAAGTCAACGCTTTTACTCCGAGCTTGCCATTGGTAGCGTGCGTTGGAATACCCTTTAATGGAATCGGTATGGATGGCCGCATAATCACCCACTTTATAAGTTCCACTTCCAGAGTGAACGATGCTGTCTAGTATAAAAGTATCACAGCACCCGCCATCCACAAAAATGGAAAAGGTTCGAAAGGTAACCAAAGGAGGCGAACAGTGATTATCGGTAACTTTAACACGCAAAGGATAAATATGATCTCTTGCATCACTGAGGGTGGTATTCCAATCAAATTGATATTCGTAATGGTTAATGGCTTTTTTAGTCTCTGAGAGCTTTGCTCCTTTGGGCAAACCGGACCATTCAATTTCTAGGGTATCTGGATAACTCTGATAACCACTCCATGTACTGTCTTTGATGCTAAAATCGAAGGATAAATTCCTCTTAGCACATACTCTGTGGTTTTTTTCTTGATCAACCTTAGGCGCAAGATTATACGCCGATTTATTGCTTCCTGAATTGGTTAAATCAGTAGTCCAAACGGCTAAATCTCTACGAGTACATCCCATATATTGATAGGTTCCTAAAGAGTCTTTACGGTATTGACGGGCTTCCACTACCACATAATAAAACCCAGAACAATCATAGGGAGTAACTACCATATCACCGGTCCACTCATTCAAGTAAATACCTTTAGGTACAAAATCCTCAGGTTTAGGGGTGCATTTGATGGTGGTTGTGGGTACACAATAACAAGTAATGGGGTATTTTTCAGAAAGTGGAGATGTATAACTCATATAAGTACCATACCCAGAGGTTTTACCCTTTGCCCAAACATAAGAAATAGAATCTTGATCGGGGTCATTTACGCCATAACTCATGTAATTCCCCACATTGCATTGGAGTTTATTCATG
>JAURFW010000081.1 GCA_030834125.1 Bacteroidota bacterium
CTTAGACATAGACTTTTTTGCTCCCTCCAATTGTTTAAAAAACAATCAACTCCGACTCGAGAATAAATCATATTCACCCACAGATTCAGTGAAGATATTTTGGGGAGATGGATCGAGTATTTCTTGGACTTCGAATAAAATCAATCATGTATTCACAGAGGCCGGATCCTACCCACTAGCCATTTTTGCCAACTCCGAATATGGTTGTAGTGATACCCTTTATCAATCCATATCCATACACGAACAAGCAAAACCAGATTTTAAATTCATGGCTTCTTCATACTGCTTGAATAACAATGAACTGCTTTTTGAACCCAAAAATTCTTCCTATTTATTTAGTGCTCATTGGGGGGATGGAACTTCGGATTATAACCTATATTCTGAACATACCCACCATTATAACACCTCAGGAACCTTTGATGTACAGCTTATAATTCAAACACCATTTGATTGTATCGACACGTTTTATCATCAAATACACATATTACCACCCTCAAAAAACCGTTGGACCACCGTTACTGACAACCCATGCATCGGTGATACCATTTCATTTATCAATGACTCTGAATTCCCAAGTCAACAAGAAAAACAAGGAAGTGTCTTTTACCTATTGAGCAACAATCAGTTGATAGATTCATTTTCATCTTCGTTTGAAACTTATAAAACATCTTTTAGTAAATCTGGTGATTGGAATTATCTGTTTGTGTTAAAATCCCCAAATAATTGTTTGGATTCCTTTATTGCCTCAGGTTACACCCATGAACCCACTCCAATTAATTTTGTTTCAGAGGATATCTGTCCTGAAAATCCCTTAATTATTAAATCTACGTGGCAGGGAACATTGCAGTTCATGACGCTCGATATTCCTAGTATTTCCTTCTTTGAACAAATCGCTGACCCAGGAAAAATCTGGGTATCTAAAGCCCATTTTTTAAACACGGGAGTCCACCCGATATTTTTAAACACTGAAAATGAATTTGGTTGTAAAAAATACGATACCCTTTCTATTAGGGTTCATCCTTCTCCTGTGGCCAAGTTTGGATATGAAGAACTTGAATTTGATCCTTACGGTAGCCAGTTGCAGCTAATTGACAGTTCCATAGATGCTATGGCTTGGCATTGGAATATCAACAATCAAGAGTACCACCAAATTCAAAATCCACAAACCCTTATACCGGCTAATGAATATATTTGGATTCAATTACAGGTAGTAAGCGAATTTGACTGTTTGGATTCTACGCAGAAATCAATACACATTGAGCATCCCATTCAATTCAGCTTTCCAACCGCTATTTCCTGTAATAAGGACGGCAGAAACGAATATTTCATGACCTCTGAGAGCGCTTGGATGAAGGAAATTGATGTTAAAATATACAACCGATGGGGAGAGCTGGTATTTAAATCCAATGACCTGAATTTTAAGTGGAACTCCCCCGATCAAGAGGTTTATACCTACCTCATAAAAATTAAAGACATTAACAATAAAAAACATTACCACAAAGGAACCTTTCACGTTATAAAATAACACACTATGAAAAAACTACTACTCGTATTATTCGTCCTATTTGGAATTCAATCCATCAATGCATCTCATGTTGCCGGTTGCGATATTACCTACACTTATATAGGCAATCAGAAATACGTTATATATATTGATTTTTACAGGGATTGCAGAAGCGTTGCTTTAAGCAGCTCTCAGTTTACTTATTATCATCGATTTCAGGCGAGTTCAGGCAGTTCTCAACAATATGCGCCAAGTACACAACCAAAACTAATCGGCATCACAGAAGTATCTAATATCTGTAAAAATGATGTCCCCTTTTGCTCTAAAGTAAACACCTCTAGCCAAGGTTATGGATTAGAGAGACACCGTTACACCGACACCGTTGATTTGACTTCTAGCACCATCAAGGGACATATCAGCGCCGGTCGATGTATTTTCACTCCGTATGTTTTAGTGAATTACGGTAGAACCGGTCAAAGCTCTACTAAAACCTTATTCAATGCGGAGATCAGTTTGTGTAATTTATCCTCACCCAAAATGGCATATAATAATTCTGGTGATTATGTATCCAAACCCATGAATAAACTCCAATGCAATGTGGGGAATTACATGAGTTATGGCGTAAATGACCCCGATCAAGATTCTATTTCTTATGTTTGGGCAAAGGGTAAAACATCTGGGTATGGTACTTATATGAGTTATTCATCTCCTTTATCCTATGACTATCCTATCGTATGTTATTGTGTACCCACAACCACCATCAAATGCACCCCTAAGCCTGAGGATTTTGTACCTAAAGGTATTTACTTGAATGAGTGGACCGGTGATTTAGTACTAACCCCCTATAACTGTTCAGGATTTTACACCTTAGTGGTAGAAGCCCGTCAATACCGTAAAGACTCTTTAGGAAACTATCAATATATGGGATGTACTCGTAGAGATTTAGCCGTTTGGACTACTGATTTAACCAATTCAGGAAGCAATAAATCGGCGTATAATCTTGCGCCTAAGGTTGATCA
>JAURFW010000044.1 GCA_030834125.1 Bacteroidota bacterium
AAATCATATCTGTGAAGATGTAACCATGCACCTTGATTCATAGGCTCTTCTTGTGTCCAAACATATTCTGCATTTGGATAAGCTTCAAATACTTCGGCCATTTTCCATTCAGGCAATGGATAGAGTTGCTCGATACGTATTATTGCTACATCAGTAGAGCCGTTTTTCTCTTTTTGATCTAATAAGTCATAGTATATTTTACCGGTACAGAATACAACTTTACGCACCTTATTAGAAACATTTTCATCTTTAATTAACTCCTGGAATTGTCCATCTGACAAATCATTTAAATTACTTACACACTTAGGATGTCTAAGTAAACTTTTTGGAGTCATAATTATTAAAGGCATGGTGAAGTCACGTTTTAACTGTCTTCTAAGTGCATGGAATAAGTTAGCAGGAGTTGTACAATTCAATACTTGCATATTGGTTCCTGCACATAATTGAAGGAATCTTTCAGGACGAGCAGAACTATGTTCAGGGCCTTGACCTTCGTATCCGTGCGGTAACAACATTGTTAAGCCGCTGAATTTAGACCATTTTGCCTCAGCCGAAGCAATAAATTGATCAATTATTATTTGTGCTCCATTAGAGAAATCTCCAAATTGCGCTTCCCAAATAGTAAGTCCGTTTGGGGTGGTTGTGCTGTAGCCATACTCAAATCCTAAAGCGGCATATTCACTTAATAAGGAATTGTATATGCTGAACCTAGCCTGATCCTTAGAAATGTTTGCTAATGGCACATATTCTTCTTCGTTGTCCTCTTGTTTTACCACGGCATGACGGTGTGAGAATGTTCCTCTTTCAACATCTTGACCAACAATACGAACAGGATGTCCTTCGTTTAATAATGTTCCATATGCCAGTAATTCACCCATTGCCCAATCAATGGTGCCGTTCTCTATCATTGATGCACGATCATTGAATAAATTTTGAACTTTTTTAATAGGGAGCTTATCAGCCGGTAAGGTTGAGATTGACTTTCCAATATTTTGAATAGTTTTGAAATCTACTGCTGTATTAGCAGGTAACTTAACATCTTTTATATCTGAGTGTCTGAAGCCTTCCCAAGTATTTGTTATTGCTAATTCCTCTGGAGTGAATTCCCCTTTAGCCTCCTCAAACTTTTCTTGTAAAAGGGATTTAAATTCCTTCTCCATTTCTTTCGCAATCGCTGCATCTATTTCACCTCGAGATTCTAGTTGGGCAAGATATTTTTCTCTTGGATTCGGGTGCTTGTCAATGAGCTTATACATTTCAGGTTGTGTAAATCTTGGCTCATCACCTTCATTGTGTCCGTACTTTCTATATCCCAATAAATCAATAAATATATCACTGTTGAATTCGTTTCTGTAGGCCATCGCCAATTTAACAGCATGCACTACCGCCTCAATATCGTCGGCATTTACGTGTAAAACTGGACTTAATGTAACCTTTGCAACATCCGTGCAATATGTAGAAGTACGACCATCTAAATAATTTGTAGTAAATCCGATTTGATTGTTAGTAACAATATGCATCGTTCCACCAACATAATAACCATCCAATCCGCTCATCTGAATTACTTCATAAACAATTCCCTGACCAGAAATTGCAGCATCACCATGAATCAAAATTGGACAAATTTTATCTTCGTCGCCTCCATATTTTGAATCTAATTTTGCACGTACTAATCCTTTTACTATAGGATTTACTGCTTCCAAATGGCTAGGGTTATCCGCTAGGCGCAAGTGAACTTTTTTACCGTATTGGGTATCAACATCAGTGCTGAAACCAAGGTGATATTTTACATCACCTTCAAAATCATCAAAATCTCCGCCTTGAAAAACGTTACCCTCAAATTCGGAGAAAATCTGGCTGTAGGTTTTGTTGAATATATTGGCGAGTACATTTAACCTTCCTCGGTGTGCCATCCCAATAACAAATTCTTCAACACCCAATCCTGCACCGTATTGTATTACGGCATCCAAGGCTGGAATTAAGGCTTCTAATCCCTCTAGTGAGAACCTTTTTTGACCAATATACTTTTTGTGCAGAAAGTTTTCAAAAACTGTTGCTTGATTGATCTTTTGAAGAAAATGCTTTTTCTCATTATCACTTAAATCGGGTTGATTCTGTGTTTGCTCAAATCTTTCTTGTAACCATTTGCGCCTATGTGGATCTCGAATGTAAGAATATTCACAACCTATACTTCCACAATAAGTAGTATTGAGCTTAGCAACAACATCCTTTAACTTAGCCGGTCCTAGACCAACTTCAATTCCTGCATTGAAGGTCTTTTCAAGATCTTTTTCGGTAAATCCAAACTCTTCAATATTCAATTTTGGAGAATAGTTTCTGCGTTTGCGAATAGGGTTGGTTTTGGAGAAAAGATGACCTCTTTGACGGTAACCGTGAATCAGGTTCAACGCCTGAATTTCCTTAATAGCATCTTCACTAACCGCAGCTCCTGCTTCGTATTTTTGCGATCCTAGATCAAATCCTTCAAAGAATTTCCTCCATCCAAAATCAACGCTTTCATTGTCGTTTTGGTATTGTTGGTACAAATTATCAATTGCTGCTAAATCTGCATTGTGGATATAAGACGTATCGGTGCTCATAATATATGAGCAAATTTATTGCTTTTTTTGTTCCTAATTGGCTTGAATTGTCAAATTTCCTCAAGGGAATGGTTAACGATTAACAACAAGAAAGGTTAATAGGTGAAAAAATGCCATTACCGCAGCTGCAAAAAAGAAGGCATCAAACCTATCTAAAACACCCCCATGTCCAGGAATTATATTCCCACTGTCTTTGATTCCCGCCTTTCTTTTCATTTTACTTTCAAATAGATCTCCGAGAGTTCCAAATATGGAAACTAAAATGCCTAATACAAGAGCAGAATATTCCGACCAAATAGGTGTTTTTCCATCAGAAAAATAGAAGTTCGATAAAAAATAACGACTGTAAAAATATGCAGTAATTGCAGTTAATATGGTGCCCCCAATTAGACCTTCCCAAGTTTTTCCCGGTGAAATTGAAGGCGCTAGTTTGTGTCTTCCAAATAATTTACCAGAAACATACGCCCAAGAATCAGAAGACCAAACTAAAACCATTAGAAATAAGGGAAATTCAAAATGATACTGATTTTGCCACTGATATGAAACAAATTGTAAAAGACCTAAAGGTATTGTTATATAAATATGGCCAAGTAAAGAAATACTAGAAATATTCCCAGCTAAAACGCCAGTGCTTGAAATAATTAACAAACCTAATAACACCCAAATGAAGGGTAATCCAAGAGTCCAACAGATGAGTGCTGCACTACCCAAAATGATAGTTATAAATTGTTCGCTTTTTTGATTTATTCCTTTAAGATTGTAAAATTCAGGTATTCCACCGGAAATAATCAGTAATGTGAATATCAACATACCCCAAGGACCAACCCAAAATAAACCAAGGGTAATCCCAATCATGCCAATACCACTAATTATGCGGGTCCAAAAATTACTCATTCTTTTATTCTTTTATTTGTTACAAGAATGTACATGGTTAATGCCATTATTATGGAGGCGGGCAATGCAAGGCTGAAATTAACTAAAATTGTCTCCTCATTGGATGCAATTCCAGTATTGTTGAATATGTTAGAAAGGTAGAAGTGTATTAAAATACTAGTGGTGTTAAATATAAAGTGAGATATGCTGCTCAACCAAATACTTTCATTTTTAAAGGCAATGTATCCAAACATTGCACCGATTAAGAAAATCCCCCAAAATTCAAACAGCGAAAAATGCAATAATGAGAATATCGCCGCTTGAAAGAGTATTGAAGTAATTGGTTTTTTATAATGGGTTAATCCAATTTTAAGAATTAGTCCCCTGAAAATATATTCCTCTAAAAATGCAGGTAAAAACGCCAATAAAAAGATGCAAAATAATAACTCGTCTATTCTTTGAATATCAAGCATGTTTTCAAAAAGAATGATTCTGGCATCTGTTAGTTTTTGGCCAATTGCAGCAAGCGAATCAGGATAGGGTAATGATGCGGTTAATTTATTTAATACAGCAATTACGGGTACCGAACCGAGAGCAAAAAATATTGCGGCAATTATTTTAACTACCGAAGGTTTTTGGCTGTATCCGCCTACATTTGCCCAAGAAGTTCTATTGACCAAAGTTAGTAATAAAGCCGGTATACCCATGTAATTTATAAACTGTATCAAATTAGAAAATCTACTAATATTAATCGAAACGGCGGTTCCATCCGGATGGCTCATCAGGTATTTTATTTCTGATGTTTCCATCCCCAGAAAAAAAGATAAAGAGTAAACAGAAATACCATACCCTACAAATTGAAAAACTAAAATTAATAGTAGTAATAAAGACAATCCCCAAAAATTCATGAGGGGCATTTGATTAGAATTGGGTGCAGAAATATTCATTCTATTAACTTTGCACAAAGTTGGTAAAAATAAGTGACATAGAGTTAGGTGATTTTCCACTGCTATTGGCACCGATGGAAGATGTGAGTGATCCGCCCTTTAGGTATTTGTGTAAACAATATGGGGTGGATATGATGTATACGGAATTTATTAGCTCCGAGGGACTCATTCGTGATGCGGTAAAAAGTACTCAAAAGCTGGATATTTTTGAATACGAAAGACCAATAGGGATTCAAATATTTGGTTCAGAAATAGAATCAATGGTAGAAGCCGCTCAAATAGCAGAGCAGGCAAATCCTGATTTAATCGACATTAATTATGGTTGTCCCGTAAAAAAAGTCGCATGTAAAGGTGCGGGAGCTGGAATTCTTACCAATCCTGATAAGATGATGCGGATGACTAAGGCAATTGTGGATGCTGTGAAAGTACCAGTTACTGTTAAAACTCGTTTAGGATGGGATGATCAGACGAAAAATATTGTTGATGTAGCTGAACGATTACAAGATGTTGGAATCAAAGCATTGTCAATTCATGGAAGAACTCGAGTTCAATTGTATAAAGGAACAGCAGATTGGTCTCTAATTGGAGTAGTGAAAAATAATCCGCGAATGAATATTCCCATATTTGGAAATGGTGATATTGATACCCCTGAGAAAGCACTTGAATATAAAAACAAGTACGGGGTAGATGGTATTATGATTGGAAGAGCAAGTATTGGATATCCGTGGATTTTTCAAGAAATTAAGCATTATATAAACACGGGAACAAAACTTTCACCCCCTTCTTTTGAAGATCGTGTTGCCGCTTGTGAAATTCATTTTGAGAAATCAATTCAATGGAAAGGCCCAATAGTGGGAGTAGTTGAGATGCGCAGGCATTATTCTAATTATTTTAAAGGCATACCTCATTTTAAAGAATATAGGACTCGTTTAGTAACAACAAACGACCCTGATGAAGTACGTGCTATTATTAACGAACTAAAAAACACCGAGTTCGAAACTATTTCCATCTAAGAAGTGTCAATTTGACACCTGAAATAAAATTAATTTTCATTTTCAATAGCATTTGAAAAAAGTATACATTTGTTTTTTTTAACACATAAATATGAAGAGAATTATACTATTGGCGGTTGGTGTTTTCTGTGGATCACTAATGGCACAAACGGGTTACTATCAAGTGCCTGGTTCTGGGATGGGAAATCCTGGCGGATTGAACACTGACGTTGATTACCCTCCAGGGGGTGGATTAGGAAGCGGATGGACTGACGTTATCAATGGTGCACAATCATCGTCTTGGACTTCTGCACAAAATATTCCTTTTGATTTTAAATTTAATGATCAAACAGTAACACAATTTTTAGTGGGTACATCTGGTGTGATTACTTTTGATGTAGGAACTACAATGGATGCACCTAGTTCAACTCCTGAGGCATTGCCTAGTTCTGCTATTCCAGATAATTCTATCTGTTTGTGGGGTGCTGATTTGAAAAAAACAGGTGACTATGTAATTACTAAAACTTGGGGTTCTGCACCTAATAGACAACTTTGGATTGGTTGGTATTCTGCTTCAGAAACTAATGTTCAAGATGGTTGGGTATATTGCAGTATTGTTTTAGAAGAAGGTACAAATAATATTTATCTTGTTGATCAGCGTGTAATGTGCGTAAGTGGTCAATCAGCATGTACTGGAAAAACTTCAATGACTTGGGGTGTTCAAATCAACTCATCTGAGGCTGTTATGGTTAATGGTAAAGAAGGGTATCAAATGGTATCGGAAAACAATGCAGCAACTGATGATAACGTTTACTATACTTTTGCTCCTGGTTCATTGCCTGATAATGATGCAACATTTGTTTCCGTTGATTTTCCAAAATATTTGAGATTATCAGAGGCGCCTTATGCTTTGTCGTTTAGTTATTTAAATACTGGGGGAACAGCAGTATCGTCAATCAAAGCAACTTACATCGCTGGCACTGATACTGTTACAGAAACAATTTCTGGTTTAAATACAGCATCTGGGAAAAAGGGCATGGCTACATTTACTACTAAATGGACTGCTCCAGCAATAGATAAATATAATGTTGAAATTTCTATAAACGAGGTTAATGGAAGTGCTGATGTTAAAGGTATGAATACAGGTTCAATCTTGGTGAATGTTTTAGATAATTTTGCAGATCGTAAGATTCTTAATGAGGTATTCACATCATCAACTTGTGTACCTTGTAGACCAGGAAATGAAAATTACATGAGTGTTGTAAAGAATAAAACAATGCATTCCTCTATTAAATATCAAGTGAATTGGCCAGGTTCTGGTGACCCCTATTGTACACAAGAGGTTAGAGCTCGTACAGCTTATTACGGAGTAAATTCTGTTCCTCGTATGGAAGTAGACGGTGGATGGGACCAAAATGCAGGTTCTTTCTCTGCTAATATATATGATGAGTATCAAACTAAACCAGCATGGTTAGAGATAACAGGATCAGCTTCACTTACATGGAAAAATAAAATAACAGCAAACATTACTCTTACTCCGCGTGATAATTTAAATTCAAATAATTATAAATTATTCGCTGTAATTACTGAAGGGACTACATATTGGAACGTTAAATCTAATGGAGAAACTGAATTCCATGACGTAATGAAGAAAATGATGCCAAATAGCACGGGTAAAGCAATTGGGGGATTTACTAAAGGGACTGCAGTTAATGAAACTTTAGAATATTCGTTTGAAGGAAATTATCGTTTACCAAATGATGGCACTACAGCACAGCATATCAATCATCCAACAGAAAATTCTGTTGAAACTTGGAATGATTTAAAAGTGGTTGTGTTTGTTCAAGATGCTATGACTAAAGAAGTTTTGCAAAGTGAGACATTCCCACTTGCAATGACTTCAATTCAAGACCTAGAAAATAAAGTATCTGTATATCCTAATCCATCAAATGAAGCATTTAATATCTATGCTCCAGAATTAAATACAACTGCAGTTATACAAGTTACAAACTTGGCTGGACAAACTGTATTTACTGGCGAAATGTCAAATGGTACTGCAATAATCAACACTTCTACTTGGAATTCTGGTATGTATTTGGTAACCTTGAATTCTGAAAAAGGAAGCTACACCACAAAAATGATGGTGAAACACTAAACACAACAACAAACCAACATATAAAGAAGGGACCTCAATTTGAGGTCCTTTTTTTATGATTTTATTATGTTTAAATTTGCCGTATAAAAAGTTAATCAATCCAGGACCATGTTAATGCGAAACATTGTGAGTCGGGAGGAATTACGAAAAAGAATGGAAGCGGATATGCGTCCTTACACGACCATTTCGTTTTACCGTTATTATTCAATCCCCAATCCCGAAGAATTTAGAGATCTATTATACGCCGATTGGCAAAATTTTGAGGTTGTAGGTCGTGTTTATATTGCAAATGAGGGGATAAATGCTCAAATAGCATTGCCTTCAGAACATTTCGAACAATTTAAAGAAGCCTTGTATAAAATTGATTTCTTGAATGGCATCAGGCTTAATGTCGCAATTGAAGAAAATCAAAAGGCATTTATCAAACTAGACCTTAAGGTAAGAAATAAAATTGTTGCAGACGGAATTGACGATCCAGATTTTAATCCAGCAGATCGAGGAAAGTACATGGAGGCTGATGAATGGAATAAAGCGATGGCAGACCCCAATACCGTGGTTATTGATATGCGCAACCATTACGAATCTGAAGTGGGCAGATTTGAAAATGCAACTTGCCCTGACGCAGATACCTTTAGAGAAGAACTGAAATTGGTAATTGATGAGTATGACCAGGATAAGGATAAGCGCATTTTAATGTATTGTACAGGTGGGATTCGATGTGAAAAGGCGAGTGCTTGGATGCGCTACAAAGGATTTAATGAAGTATACCATTTAAAAGGTGGAATAATTAATTATGTAAGGCAAGTGAAAGAACAAGAACTTGAAAATAAGTTCAAGGGAGTAAATTTTGTTTTTGATCAACGTTTGCATGAGAGAGTTTCTGATGATATACTTTCTGAATGTCA
>JAURFW010000072.1 GCA_030834125.1 Bacteroidota bacterium
AAGATTAATAAATTTAAATAGAATTGTACCTGCGATAACACCCAATAATGAAAATGGAGCGATGGACCAGACAGCGCTATGGTCATAATATTTTCGATTTAAGAATGCTGCAATTGCATCGCAAATGATGAGCATAGGCATCAAAATAGCAATTGCCTTTAACGGCCCATATGTAATTGAAAGAACTGTAACAGAAATTAAAGCTAGCCCCCCTCCAGAAAAACCTGATTTAGAAATTGCAAATAAAAGAATAGAAAATGAAACGATGAGATAATAACTAATATCTAACAATATTTTATTTTATAGACTAAAATAATATTTTTAAAATATGAAACTGTTTATCGGTAATTACAATTACTCTTCATGGTCATTGCGTGCTTGGCTCACATTAAAGAGTTGTACAAATGATTTTCAAGTAGAGCTTATTCGTCTCGGTCACAAAACTTCAAAAGACACATTATTATCCTCTAATCCTTCAGGTAAAGTACCCTGTCTTGTTGATCAAAAATTAAAAATTTGGGATACATTGGCAATCTGCGAGTACTTAAATGAATTATTCCCAGATAAATTTATACTTCCCATAGAAAAAAATACTCGCTCTTTTGTTCGATCTTGTTGTGCAGAAATGCATTCAGAACTACGTGCCTTACGTAAAGAGTGTCCCATGGAAATTAATAAACCCAATCAGCAAAAAGAAATTTCTATTCGATCTATCAATGAGTTTCATCGACTTGATCAAATGGTTGATGAATATTCTTCACTTCAATTGGAGCGAAATTTATTTGATTATTTTATGACTCCTTTTGCAGTCCGCGCACGATGTTTTCCTGGACATATAAATAAAAATACAAAAAAATATTTTGAAGTCCTTTTAAACCACCCTCACTTTTTAGAATGGGAAAAAAACGCGTTACTCGAAAAATGGGTAATTGAATATTAAAAGATAGAATATAGCCAACCAGCTAAACTACTTTCTAGAGGAAAAGATAACATTCCCATGACTGAATATCCTAAGATCCAAGGCATAAGATAAAATCGAATCATATAAAAAAACCAAGCTACATAGATTGGAATTAAAGGTGCAACGATAAATTGAGGAGTTATAAATCGAAACATTTTAACGAAAGGATCGGTCATCTTGATAAATGCCCGATTAAAAAAGAAAGTAGAATTTTCAGGTAAAAATATTCTCATTGCAGACCTACCGATGAGTGTCCACATTACTATTCCTAATAAATAATCAATTAAAAGAACGATTGGTGACATTTTTTTTATTCTAGGCGCCTAAATTAAGACGCCTAGATAATTTAAATTAATTATTGTTTTTGAGCAATAATTGGTTGGCCCGCAGGGACGCGAGTCTCATCAACCATTTTTTGAGTCGCTTCATCTGGCTCTTCGGTCATCAAGGATACAACAACCATTGCAACCAAACTGACTGATGCGCCAATGATCCCAAATCTCAAGTTATCGATACCCATCCAAGGATCATTTCCCATGAATGCTGGTGCAACATAAATTAGATATGCTGTTCCAGATACTAATCCGAAGAACATTCCGGCCAACGCGCCCGCTCTATTTGCCCGTTTCCACCAAATTCCAAGGACCAGTGGGAAGAACAATCCTGACATAGCAAAGTCAAACGCCCAAGCCACGGCACCAAGAATACTTGTTAGCTTCAAGCTCGCAATAAAAGCACCTAGGGCTCCAATCACAATCAAGAGTACTCGAGCTACAATAAGTCTTTTTTTGGTATCAGCTAGAGGATCGATGATTTTGTAATACATATCATGAGACAATGCATTCGCAATTGCTAACAACAAACCATCAGCAGTTGACATCGCAGCCGCCATACCACCTGCAGCCACTAATCCTGAGATAACATAAGGTAAGCCAGCTATTTCTGGTGTAGCTAGAACAACAACATCTGGGCGTAAAAAGAATTCATTAATTTGAAGAATTCCATCACCATTACTATCAGAAATTGCCAAGAAGCCTACATTCGACCAGTTTTGAATCCAAGATAACGAGGATACATCTGCAAATGATTTTCCAATAATACCTGTTGCTAATTCTGGATCGAGCATCGCTAATTTAGATAAAGTAGCTAATGCAGGAGCTGAGAAGTATAAGATGAAGATGAACAGTAATGAGTAAGCCACTGATTTTCTTGCAGACTTCACAGAAGGAGTTGTAAAGTATCGCATTAAAATGTGCGGCAAGCTCGCTGTACCTAACATCATACAGATTGCCAAGCTAATGAACTTCCATGCTGCGGCACCCCCTTCGGGGATAAACGCATGGGCTACTTTTAGATTTTGCAATCCGGCAAATGACTCCGTTGCAGCCATTCCTAGCCCGTGTAACGCTTCTAATTCTGTAATTCTACTTACTGCGCTTCCATAAGATAGATGAGGAAATAGGCCTACTCCTAGATTGTTACTAATCCAAAATACCGGGATAAGATAAGCAATAATTAAAACGATATATTGCGCTACCTGAGTCCAAGTCACCGCTCTCATTCCCCCTAGCATCGAACAAAGCAAAATACCCAAAAGTCCAAACCAAACACCAACTTCAAATGGTATTTGCAATGCACGTGAAGCAATAGTGCCTGTTGCATTAATCTGGGCTGTCACATAAGTAAAAGATGCAATGACTAGAACAACAACCGCAAAAAATCTCGTTAAATTTCCGCCATATCTTGTTCCAATAAAGTCTGGGACTGTATAACATCCAAATTTTCTGAGATAAGGTGCCATTAAAGTGGCTACTAGAACATACCCTCCTGTCCATCCTGTTAAGAAAGCCATATAAGGGTGGCCACCGAAGAAGATACCACCTGCCATCGCAACGAAAGATGCACCTGACATCCAGTCGGCAGCGGTTGCCATTCCATTAAATACGGTTGGAACCTCTCTTCCAGCAACGTAATAAGCATCAACAGCCATCGTTCTCGATAACCATCCAATTGCTGCATAAATAAAAATAGTAAATGCAACAAAAAGAATACCTATAGTCGATGCGGACATGCCCATAGCCTCGAATACGGCCATGATTAAAATAAATACGATAAAGCCTCCGGTA
>JAURFW010000086.1 GCA_030834125.1 Bacteroidota bacterium
ACTGCAGCTAATATTGGTCCTCCTGTACCAACTAAATTGTTTGCTGGCAAATTGATTAGAAGAATGTCTCCAGCCGACGATGCTGATGTGGATGAATTTACCACATGCGGTTTGGGAGGTTGCCCAAGAGCACCGAAGAAACAAGAAAATAGCAAAAAGAAAAAATAAAATACTTACTTATTTAAATATGCCCTGTCCCTTTTGATTTATATAATACGGTATGTTTTTCTTGAATTTCTACAAGACATATAATATAATAATATTGTGCCAAGGGGATAAAAAAAAAGGGCGGCACTTAAGTGCCAACGGTTCTGGCGGGGTTTCCGAAAAAACCCCGCCAATTTTTTTATACCATCATAATTAAAACATAATTTTCTTTGCTAAAAATAAAGTTGAATGAATTATTTTTTCTCTTAGAATAATGGTAAGGAGAAAAATATGGACGCTTTAGATTTGGTTCAAAACAAAAAAATTCATTGCTTAGATCATGGTTTTGTCGAACTAATTGATGTAATGCCAAGAATAGTTCCCGATGGACAAACTTGTGATTATGCTATTTGCCAGATGGCTAGAACAAGTTATGGGCAAGGAACAAAAAGTGTCAATGAGGATAAAGGTTTAATAAACTATCTACTGAGAGCTGCTCATACTTCTCCCTTCGAATCAGTCGAAATTAAATTTCATATGAAGCTGCCAATTTTTGTAGCAAGGCAAATGATCAGACATAGATCTAGCAGTTTGAATGAAATTTCAGCAAGATATAGCATCATGAAAGATGAATTCTATCTGCCAGAGCCAGAAGAGCTAAGACTCCAATCTGCAACAAATAAACAAGGAAGTGATGGTGCTGTAAACCTTGAAGAAGCTAAGACCTTCTCTAAAATTATCAAACAAATTAGTAGAGATTCTTATGCTTGGTACGAGAATATGATAAATGCAGGAGTTTCTAGAGAACAAGCAAGAATGGTTCTGCCTGTAAATCTTTACACAGAATGGTATTGGAAGCAAGACCTACATAATTTGATGCATCTGATGGCTTTAAGATGTGACTCTCATGCACAATATGAAATTCAAGTTTATGGCAACGCAATATTAGAAATTGTAAAACAATTGTGCCCTTGGACTATAGAAGCTTGGGAAAAATATCATCCTCTTCGTGGTGCAATAAAACTTACTAGTCTTGAAAAAGATGCTATTAAAAAATGCAATAATGAAAATGGACCACGAAAAATCTCGCCAATAGATTCCACAAACAGAAGAGAGCAGAACGAATGGATAAGTAAAGCTCAAGAATTAGGATATGAAATATAAAAAAAGGCCAAGAGAAATTCTTGGCCTTTTTTTCTAAGTAATATTTTATATTAGAATTTCCAACGTAGCTTTCGTAGAGGAAATCCCTTCACGCTGCTATAGCAAAATGAGTCATTTTGTTTTAGCATTCTATCAACAACACTCCAATGTGCATAGAACCCTGCTGGCGATGGATTGCCGGGACCTATATTAGATGTTCCCATGTAGAGTCCCCAACTATTTAAAATAAATCCATAGTCTTCATTATCTATTTTTGTAAATCCAATTAATGCCATTTGATGAGCCCATGATCCACTTGGTTTACATACACCATTTGAATCTCTTTTTGTGCTAAATCCTTGATTGCTAGCTATTGAAATTCCATAGCCTTGGAAAATAGCTTTTTTTGCAGACTCCCATGTTTTTACTGGAGCAGTTTCAAATACAGGATGTTCTTTTACTAATGGTTCTAAGTCATTAGGCACTCCTGAAGCACCCCATTGTCTACATAGAGATTCAGAATATTTTTCTAGATTATATTTGCCATTTAAAAATACTCCTCTATTTAAAACTCCATATTTTCTGACAAAGTCTGCTGCCCAAGCGCCTATGCTTCCATCTCCTCTTCCTAATCTTCCTCCGCCTATTTCAATACGACTGCCTCCATATACTACTTCTTGTACTAAAGGTTTAAACTCTTCTAACTCTCCATTTGCAATTTCTGCACACATTGTGTATTCAATTGCTGAACAGCAACCAAAAGAAACACAAGATCCTACTTGTCCTTGGTTTCTTGGCGGAAGATTATCTCCTGTAACTTGTTTTGCAAAATCCCACAAATAGCAATGATCAGGCAATTCAGATGCAGCCATGCCAAATGCGGGAGTCTCCTCAAAATCTTTAAATGGTAGTGTCGCAACTATTGCTTGTACAGCTTGTTGATCATCCACCCATCCAAATTGGGCTCCCTCTGGAACTTCAGTAACAGAGCTATCAAATCCTTCTTCTGCTAGTACACTTAGATATTGTGTATATGGGGTATCAGACATTAAGACCTCCTAATGCTGTCAATATTTTATTG
>JAURFW010000067.1 GCA_030834125.1 Bacteroidota bacterium
GAAATAAAAAAAGTGCTTGCGCTTGTGCCTTAAAATTTGGGGATATAATATTGTCCTTGTGCCTGTAACTGTTGGTAATGTTTTATTACGTTCCAGAGCTGCGCTTGCGCTTGTGGACAGTCAGTATTTAATAATTGGCGTGTGAGCTCGGCGATTACCGAGCCCACGTTCGTGAGTCTATTATCTTCCACTAATTCCCAAACTTCTTTTAAGCCCGGCAATTCTTGGGCTTAGATCGTTTGCCGTGTTCCATTGGTTATTAGCCCTTAGCTCGTCTTGCCTGGTGATTAGGTTGGCTAGTTCGTCCTCTTTTTGACGCTTGTAGATGTGGTCATCCCATCTTGATTGATCGAAGTTGGGTGCATGCCGACGGGCGAATCCCTCCAACTCCTGTGCGTTGTCGTGGTCGCCATTCTTCGAGAGCTTGTAGACGATGTCAGCGAGCTCTTTTAAGTGTTTTTTAGTTATAGTCATAATTTATTACCTTTCTATGTGCCCAGGGCCCGAAGGCCCTGGGAAGTAAATGTTTATACGGGGTAGACGTCAATCACATCGGGATTGCGCCACTCTGCAAATAAGCTGTAGCGGTCAAGGATACGATTAACTTCTTTGTAGATGCCGAAGTCATCAGTTTCTTTGTGGCCCATTGGTGCGTAGTAGTAACCGCCTGGTTTACCATCAGCACCGCCCCAAATGGTTAAGTTACCATTTTCAAAAGTAACTGCATAACCCTTGGCTTTTAAAGCTTTGTACGCTTTGAGCATCGTGCCTCCTTTCATATATAAATATATATAAAATATTATAGACATAGTCAACTATTTTTTAAAAAAAAATGGTCATATTTTATTACCGACTAATCCAGCTCTGGTGCCCCCGGTCCGTCGGCCGTGGGTAATAAATTATTACTCATGCGCCCAGATCTCCGGAGCTGCTGGTGCCTGTGCTCGTGTAATAAATTATTACTCCCCAGCCAGATTCGCCTGGCTGCGTGCGCTTGTCCTTGTGCTTGCGCCTCTTAAATAAGTCCGAAGGTCCGATAAAAATTCTGTGCATGTGCCTGTCATAAAAGATTAGATTAGATTTTTTTCCAGAAAAAAAAGTAATAAAATATTACTAGTAATAAAATATTACTTTTTTTCAAAAAATAATTTTTTTAGCTCAACCAATATAGTTGGATGAGTAATAATTTATTCTTCTATAAATTTTATATGATTAAATGAATATGAATTCCAAAAATCATAATCCAAAAATAAATCTAATTGCATTTATTCTTTCTCTTTCTATTAGCTTTAAGGCTAATCAATAGCCCAATAGGGGCTATTGATTAACTTTAAGTAATTATATTACTTTATTTTTATAGCGCTTCACTAGATCGTAAATCGGTGACATGTCCTCGCTATAATAACAGTCATCAACAAAATCAAATAATTGATGATTGGGAGTTCTTGATATCTCATCATCTGACAAGAAACCCATTTCAACGGCGCTAGATACAATTGGTTTATCAATTGAATTGTGCCCCCTGAAACCATAAGTGTTAAGACTCCAATTATCCTCATTCCAATCAAGCTTGCTATATGAGGATTTGAAATTCCAATAACTGTTAGAATACCAATTAGCGCCTTTATAGTTTCCTGACTCTTCATTAATGATAATGAATTTTTCCGATTTACTATCTAAGAAAATCATTTTGTCATCATCAATATGATTGGCTAATTCATTCTGATATTTAGATTTCAATATCGCGTTTGGATTGTTTGCTAATACTGATTTTAAATAATGCTGATTGAAATGCCATGTATCGGAACAGTTTTTATGAATTAATGGAATAGGTAATCGCGCTCCATTGTGCATCATTCCAATAGTTCGATCATCAGATTTATAACTAATAAAAGGATGACAATTTTTTTTATTTGTTTTTCCCTGAGTCGTAAATCTAAAGTGAATTGCCATTTTATCAGTTTGAGATTTATGAACATTAAAAAAGTTTTTCACTTCTTCAAAATTCTTCGGTAAGAATTTATCGGAAACAAATTTATTTTCTTTGTTAATATACATAACCCCAAATCCGTCGGAGTTTCTCTCGTAAGCCGTTTTCATATCATCATACGATAACGACTTGAGATCATTAGCTAAAATAATTAAACACATTTTTATTCTTCCCTTTCTTGCTCAATTAATTCTGAGTTATTTTCTCTAAAGTCATCAACAATAGATTTAAACGACTCGTATCTATCTTTAAATGAAAGAATATGTTTCAAATGAGAAAAATATTCTTTGTCATCTAGCCATACTAAAAGATTAACATAATCCTTATTTGGATTATTTAATAAGTAATCAAAATAATCCATATATGACATTGCTTCCGTTCTATCGACAGGAACAGTTTTGATAAACTGATTGACTGAGTAAACCAATTCTAAATTTCTAAAAAAAGAAATTTTCTTAATATTGGATTTAAATATTCTCACTTCAACAGTTTTATAATTATTAAAATTAATTGCGCGATACTTATAACCCGTATCTTCAATTTCATTTTCATAATCAATCGTATCAATGAAACGAGCATAGTCCTCGGACTCTCTCCCAGCTACATCTACCAAAAAATCTTTATTATTTGGATTATGATAGAACGCGTTCAAGTGTCTTAATTGATGCTCGCTAAATGCTCTTCTTGTAAAATGGATATGAATAGCAGTTGCTCTTCCTTTATATCCTCGAAGTTTTTCTACAAGATTACTATTATAGAAGTCATCCCAAAAATGGTTTTTATGATAATCAAAAGTCGCGTTTGTTGATACCATTTCAAAACCCGTTTCTTGACATAGAGAGCCGTCGCGAACACACATCACACGATCAATTTCTTTATTCATAAGTGATCGTATTTCGTTAACGACATCTAATCGACTCCAATCCCCCCTAACTTCTAACTCGGTTTCAATTCCATAAGTTTCGGAAGTTGCTTTGTTAGCATCTTCAGGGACACCCAAATATAATGGAGTCGGGCTATCCTGATCGGAGTTTAATCCACGAGAAGAACGACACTCGCAAGAGTCACTATCACCGAAAATATGCGCTTCGCAATCATCACAGTAATAACAATCATGATCGCGATAACATCTATCGCAAATATCCTCGCCCGTATCCATATAAGTTAAATCATCATTATGGACTAGCGACTCACAATCGGAGCATCTATTAAAATTATCATGATAATTTTCGTTTGATACTGTTCCGATCCCCTCGACTTCCATTGGCTCGCAATTATCGAGCCAAGCCTGATTGTCATAATCATCCCAAAAAACAAAAATATTTTCATGAGTGATTTTATTTTTAATTAAATTAATTAAACATCTCTGTTTAATTTCAGATTTAGTAAAGCGATTTGAAAAACCTAAATCTTGAAGTCTATCAAGAAAAGCTTTTCGTCTACTTGAATAATAATGATCAAAGTAGCGCCCCTTTTCTCTATAGTTAATATTTTCACTATTTAAAATATTAACTAATTGTTTAATAGAAATTCTCATAATTGTTTTATCCTTTCTAAGATTTCTAATTAGTTAAATAATATATAGAAA
>JAURFW010000066.1 GCA_030834125.1 Bacteroidota bacterium
AATTGCATGGTTTCAGGCAATGTGAAAATTTCAGTTCGTATTTTGTTTAATAATAATTCATGGTTTCCACCTGGTAAATCAGTTCGGCCAATGCTTCCTTGGAATACGGTGTCACCAACAATTGCCCAATTCTCATTAAAATTCACAAAGATTACATGCCCGGGAGAATGTCCAGGAACAAAACGTACATCTAAATCAATCTTTCCAAGAGTAATTCTGTCCCCGTGGTTAATATAATAATTTGGTTGCATTGATGGCGTATAATTAAGGCTCCATAATGCTGCCATAGTTTCACTACGTTCAATCATGGGTATATCCTCTTGATGAAGAAAATAAGGGACATCTGGGAATTCTTGACGAATCCACCAATTCCCAAAAATATGATCTATATGTGCATGTGTACCCAATAAATATTGTAATTCTAGGTTATTTTCAGAAATGAAATTGCGTATTTGTTCACACTCAGATCTATCGTACATACCTGCATCTACAATTGCTGCATTTAGTGTTTCATTGCACCAAACTACATGAGTATTTTCCGATAACGGATTGAAGGTAAATGTTTTTATCATGGTTATTAAACACAAAGACCCCTGAAAGGGGCCTTTGGAATTAGTTTTTACTTTTGATTTATAAATGGATACACTCGTCGTAAGCTTGAGCTACAGCTTCCATTACTGCTTCACTCATAGTTGGATGCGGGTGAACTGACTTGAGTACTTCCATCCCTGTAGTTTCAAGGTTTCTTGCAACTACTGCTTCCGCAATCATATCTGTAACGCCTTCTCCCATCATATGACAACCTAGCCATTCTCCGTATTTTTTGTCGAAAATTACTTTAACAAATCCATCTTTATGACCTGAAGCACTTGCTTTACCACTAGCAGCAAAAGGGAATTTACCAACTCTGATTTCAAGTCCTTTATCTTTTGCTTGCTGTTCAGTCAAACCAACTGAGGCAACTTCTGGATGTGTGTAAGTACAACCTGGGATATTGCCATAATTCAATGGCTGTGGGTGATGACCGCAAATTGCTTCAACACAAATAATTCCCTCTGCTGAAGCAACGTGAGCTAGTGCTGGACCAGGAACTATATCTCCAATAGCATAAACACCAGGTGCCGTAGTTTTATAGAACTCATCTACCACTACCTTACCCTTATCTGTTTTAACTCCCATTTCTTCTAACCCTAGGTTCTCTAGGTTGGTTTGAACACCAGCTGCGCTAAGAACAATATCACATTCACGTGTTTCTTCCCCTTTTGCAGTTTTGATTGTAACTGTGCAACGATTCTTCTTTACATCTACTTTTACAACGCTTGAGGAAGTAAGGATTTCGATGCCTTTTTTCTTGTAGTTCATCATCATTGCCTTGGAAACTTCTTCATCTTCAACAGGAAGAATACGGTCCATGAATTCTACAATAGTAACCTTAGTTCCAATTGTATGGTAGAAATAAGCAAACTCCATACCGATAGCCCCACTACCAATAATAACAAGTTCTTTTGGTTGTTTTGGCAAAACCATAGCCTGACGGTATCCAACAACGTGTGTTCCATCAATAGGGATATTTGGTAATTCGCGACTTCTAGCACCAGTTGCTAAAATAATACTATCTGCTTCAATCGTTGAGGTTTTCCCAGCTTCATCCGTTACTGAAATTTTACCTTTCCCAGTAAGTTTACCATGACCATTGATTACTTCAATTTTATTTTTCTTCATCAAGAATGCAATTCCCTTACTCATTCCGTCAGCAACGCCACGACTTCTGCTAATCATACCATCAAAGTCTGTTTTTGCATCTTTTACGGTAATTCCAAAATCATTGGCATGGTTGATGTAATCAAAAACTTGAGCACTTTTCAATAAAGCTTTAGTTGGGATACATCCCCAGTTTAAACAAATTCCACCAAGACTTTCCTTTTCTATGATGGCAACTTTTTTCCCTAATTGAGAGGCGCGAATCGCAGCAACATAACCACCAGGACCGCTTCCTATAACTACAATGTCAAATTTCATGATGAATTGATTTTGCAGCGAAGATACTCATTTTTTACGACCTATTTTATCCTGTTAGTATACAAATAATATGCAAATGCATTTTAAACAAACTGCATTATTTGATATAATTTATTTAAAAATATACATTAGGAAATTGTAGTTTCAAAATTCCTTGAGTATTATTGAAATAAAAAAATAACAGATGAGAACCTTTACATTTTTACTAGTATTACTTTTTAGCGTTACTGTGGTTAAGGCTGATGGCGTTCCTACTCTTTCAAAGGCAGATGCAGAAATTGCAGTTGAATTCCTTGAAGAGCAACAAGAGATTATTTTATTTTGTGCGTGCTGCGATGATGCCGAGTTAACAAAGGTGTTTTTATCGTGGGTACATACCGAACCAATTAAAGAAGATGGTCAATATCAATTAATGATTGAAGGTACAGACATTAACAGTAAGCCAATTAAAGAAACAGTTGATGTTACTCAACTATTCTTTATTGTAGGTAATAAGGCTTACAGTGTTTCACAAGCTTTAGGTTTAAATGCTGACCCTTGTACTGGTCCTTTTAAACTATAAACTTTAATTTTTAACTATAAAAAAAGGCCGTCGAGCCTTTTTTTTTGTTCATCACGGTTATTTATTGTGCAGTAACCGCTTTGTTGCCAGCGCGTTTTCTTTCGTTTTCGTCGAGTAAGATTTTTCTTAATCTTATATTTTCAGGAGTCACTTCAACATATTCATCAGCTTGGATATATTCCATGGCCTCTTCTAAAGAGAAATCTCTTGGTGGTGCTAAAACTGAGTTGTCATCCTTTCCAGCAGCGCGGAAATTTGTCATTTGTTTAGCAGTACATAAATTTAATACTAAGTCTCCCGGTTTAATATGTTCACCAACAATTTGACCTGTATATATTTCTACATTTGGATGAATAAAGTAGTTCCCACGATCTTTTAACTTATCCATAGAATAAGGTGTAGCATTGCCTTTTTCTTTGGAAATCAACACACCATTGATTCTACTTGGCATATCACCACGCCATTCTTCATATTCTTTGAATCTGTGAGCCATGATGGCCTCTCCCTGTGTAGCAGTTAATAAATTATTTCTTAATCCCAAAAGCCCTCTTGATGGAACCTCAAACTCCAGTCTAACCATATCGCCTTTTGGAGTCATACTTAGCATTTCTCCTTTACGCTGAGATACATATTCTATTACCTTTCCACTGAAAGTTTCTGGTAAATCAACCGTTAATACTTCAATTGGTTCACACTTCTTACCATCAATTTCTTTTACCAATACTCTTGGTTGACCTACCTGTAATTCAAATCCCTCACGACGCATAGTTTCTACTAATACACCCAAGTGCATAATTCCTCTTCCGTACACTAGAAACTGGTCTGCTGAATTCGTTTCTTCCACTCTTAACGCAAGATTTTTTTCCATTTCCTTGAGTAAGCGCTCACGAATTTTTTGAGAAGTTACGTGTTTACCTTCTTTACCAAAGAATGGAGAGTTGTTAATGGCAAACAACATACTCATTGTAGGTTCGTCAATTTTTAATGTTGGCAGCGCTTCTGGGTTTTCTAAATCACCAACACAATCCCCAATTTCAAAATTCTCTAAACCAGTAATTGCACATATATCACCCGCGTGAACTTCTGTAACTTTAGCTTTCCCTAGACCAGTAAATGTGTATAGCTCTTTAATTCTATGCTTCTCAACTTTACCATCTCGCTTTACAAGAGAAACTTGCATATTTTCCTTTAAATGACCTCTTGTTAATCTAC
>JAURFW010000012.1 GCA_030834125.1 Bacteroidota bacterium
CTTGATTACCGATTACCTACTGAAGCTGAATGGGAATTTGCATCTAAAGCGGCTATTGGTTCAACTCAATTTGAAAATATCGATGAAAATAAAATTTACACCTGGGACGATTACACCATTCGTATAAAAAACGGAAAAGAAAGCGATCGTGGAAAAATCCGTGCTAACTTAATGCGAGGAAAAGGCGATAATGCTGGTGTGGCTGGTGGACCATTAAATGATGGTGGTATTATAACAACTCCAGTTTATTCGTACTGGCCAAATGCCTATGGTTTGTATAACATGGAAGGTAACGTTTCTGAGTGGGTGATGGATGTTTATCGCGAGTTATCAGTTGAGGATATGGACGGTTTCATGCCGTTCCGAGGTAACAAATTCGAACAAGTAAAAACTGATCCGAATTCATTCAATCAAGGGAACCTTGTTGACAAAGACGATTTAGGTCGAGTAATTTATGCAGACGTAGAAAAAACAAACATAAACGCTGGTGGACGAAGAAATTATTCTGAAGCTGATAATATAGGTGAACTCGATAAAGCTGAAGATCCTGATTATAGTGTGATTGAAAACGATCCTGTTTATTCTACCTACTATAATAGTAGTAAGGATAAATTTAAATTCTCCAATAATGACCCTGGAACCTACGGATTTTCTACACTAATAGATGACCAAGCAAGAGTATACAAGGGTGGTAACTGGACAGATCGTATGTATTTTGCTACTCCTGGAACAAGAAGATTCTTAGAAGAAACAATGGCCACTTCATTTATAGGTTTTAGATGTGCGATGTTTAGAGTAGGATCTCCTGTAGGAAATAATGCAAGAGACTACAACGAACTACCAAGTTCTGGTGGCGGAGTAAAAACGAAAAAATAAATATTAGAGTTCTTTAAAAAAAAGCGACCTAGGTCGCTTTTTTTTATTTTAACCTATATTGGACTAAGATGTGCATCTGAAGATCATAGTTATAAATAAGAATACTCTATTCGTTTGATCAATTTTTCAAAAATTAAATAAAATTTGAATAAATCTCATTTAGCGTGAGGTCCTATATTAGGTTTTAAAAAGCATTAAGATTTTATCACCAACAACAAGCAGTTTATTTTACAGTAAATGTTCTCAAAGAATTTGAACAGACTTACTAAAATATCAGGTTAAAAAAGGAAGATTCTTTGATTTAAATAAAGATGTTAAAAAGAAAAGCCCCGTTTCCGGGGCTTTTCTTTTGAGCGAGAAACGAGACTCGAACTCGCGACCCCAACCTTGGCAAGGTTGTGCTCTACCAACTGAGCTATTCTCGCTTTTACTGATAATTTCAGTGGTGCAAATGTAATATAAAGTTCAAATATTGTGCAATATTCTTTAAATATTTTTTTTCAAAAAAAGGCAGTTCTATAAGCCGGGTTCTGTAAACACGGTTTTGCCGTGCCTTCTATCATTAATCTAGGATGTATCTCACGATACACCTCAATCAACCTACCCTTCCGGCTTGCAAGCAATTAGGCGGGCCGCCCTTTTATCCGGATATATTTGGTCTTTCAACCCGCAAGGTTTACCCCAATCTTAACTCACATTAAGATGAGTGAGCTCTTACCTCACTTTTTCACCCTTACCAAGAAATCTTGGCGGTTTAGTTTCTGTGGCACTTTCTGTGAACTTAAAGTCCCCTTCCTGTTAGGAAGTGCGGTGCCCTATGTTGCCCGGACTTTCCTATCCGATATACGGATTGATAGAACGAACTGCCTCCTACAAAAATAGGCATAGTTTTTTGCTTCGAGAAACAATTCACAGACCTTATCTTTGCATTAATATGGAATCCATAGAATTTGAAGCGGTAATTGGACTTGAAATACACATTCAGTTATTAACAATGAGTAAGGCATTTTCATCTGATGCAACAGAATATGGTGCGCTTCCAAATACTCAAGTAAGCCCAATAAGTTTAGGACATCCCGGTACATTACCCAAGCATAATTCCGAAGCTATTTCCATGGCCATGAAAATGGGACTTGCTTTGGATTGTGATATTACGCGAGTTAATCGTTATTCAAGGAAAAACTATTTTTACGCCGATTTACCCAAAGGATACCAAATTACTCAGTTCGATACTCCACTTTGCACCAAGGGAATTGTACCTATTCGCTTAAAAGACGGAACAGAAAAAGAAATTCGTCTTACCCGTATTCATATGGAAGAGGATACAGGAAAAAGCATGCACGATCAGGATTTAACCGATACATTGGTTGATTATAATAGAGCAGGAACACCACTCATTGAAGTAGTAACCGAACCAGATATAAAAACTGGCGAAGAAGCATATGCTTTTGTTTCTGAAATTAGAAGATTGGTGAGATACTTAGAGATTTGTGATGGTAATATGGAGGAAGGAAGTTTGCGCTGTGATGCAAATATTTCAGTTATGCCTAAGGGCTCTAATGTATTTGGGACCAAGGTAGAAGTAAAAAACATGAACTCTATCTCAAATGTGCGAAGAGCTATTGATTTTGAAATTGAACGTCAGATTGAATTGATTCAGAATGGTGGTAAGGTTTCAGGTGAGACCAGAGGATTTAATGGATTAAATGGAACTACTTTTAGTATGAGAAAAAAGGAAGAAGTTAATGACTATAGATACTTCCCTGAGCCTGACCTCCCTCCTACTATTATTACAGATCAAATCATTAAAGATGTAAAAAGTAAAATGCCTGACCTTCCGAGACATTTATATAAGAAGTTTACATCAGATTACGGACTATCCGATTATGATGCCAATGTCCTAATTGATGACAAACTTTCTGCAAATTACTTTCAAGAAATTCTTAATCATACAAGCAATTTTAAAGCAGCCAGTAATTGGGTAAGCGTAACTATCAGAGGATACTTAAACGAAAATGCCCTTAACATTAGTGATTTCCAATTAACTCCTATTCAAATTGCTCAAATAATAGAACTCATTGACAAGGGTACAATAAATCATTCTATTGCTAGTCAAAAATTGTTTCCTGCACTTGTAAAAACACCAAATACATCCCCCAAGGAAATTGTTAAATCTATGAATTTGGGTACTAATTCTGATTCATCATTCATTGAGGATATAGCGAATACAGTAATTACCGAGTTTCCTGAAAAGGTCAAAGAATACAAAAATGGGAAAAAAGGATTGCTTGGAATGTTTGTAGGAGAAGTTATGAAACGATCAAAAGGAAAAGCAGATCCTAAAATTGCGAATCAAATAATTCAACAAAAGCTTAATTCATAGGAAATGGATTTCCGAGAACTTATTGCAACAAATATTCATAACAATTTAGATGCACTTTGTTGTACAATTTCAGGAGAACCTTACACGTATAATGATTTAAATCAATTTCTAGAAATTCACTGTCAGTCCTTTGATAATATTTCAAATTCAAGAATAGGAATCATTATTAGAAATGATTTTAATACCTATGCCGCTATAATTTCTTCAATTCTTAATGGTGTAACATTCGTACCGATAAACCCAAATTACCCAGAGCAAAGAATTACTGATATTATCAAAGCATCAGAGATAAATACTTGTTATGATAGCTTTAATTCATTTCGATTTGAAGATGTAAATCTTCTGAATGGAAATGAAAAAAATGAAATATGGAGACTTAAAACTATAGATTATAGCCGCTTTTGCTATATTCTATTTACTTCGGGTACCACTGGAAAACCCAAAGGTGTTCCTATCAGTTACTCCAACATAAACGCTTTTTTAATTGGGTTTCAAAATTTAGGTTACAATATAACCTCTGAAGATAGGTTCCTTCAAATGTTTGAACTGACATTTGACTTATCTGTAGTTTCATATATTGCACCTTTAATGTATGGTGCCTCTTTTCATACATTAGATACAAGTATGGTTAAGCCATTGGCATTATATGATGCATTAGATTCACAAAAAATAACTATTGCCTTAATGGTTCCATCAGCAATTGACATGTTAATGCCCTATGCAGAAGATATTGAATTACCTCATTTAAGGTTAACGCAATTTTGTGGGGAGGCACTAAAAAAGCGACAAGTAGAATTATGGAATAATTGTATTCCCAATACACAAATTGATAATGTATATGGACCCACAGAAGCAACCATCTACTGCACTCGATACACCATACCTCAAAATAATGGTATACTACATCATAATGGTATTGTATGTATAGGAAAGGCAATGAGTGAAACTGTTTTAGAAATTAGCGTTGAGGGCGAGCTGTGCTTGGGGGGTGGACAAGTTAGTCCAGGTTATTTGCATGCAACAGATGAACAAAAATCTAAATTCTATCTAAAAAATAATATCCATTTTTATTACAGTGGAGATAACGCAAGTATTGATAACAACTTATTTTATTGCCATGGCCGAATTGATGATCAAGTTAAAATCCAAGGATTTAGAGTTGAGCTTGCAGAACTTGAATTTGCCTGCAACAGCATATTCCCAACACTTGAAAACACTGCAATTGCAGTAGATGGAAATAATGGCACTGAGTTACATTTATTTGTAAAAACTCACTATAATGAGAATACTCAAAGTAAACTTCAACACAATATAAAACAGCTTCTTCCTTGGTACATGGTGCCCCATAAAATTCATTGGGTTGATAATTTCCCTTTGAATGTAAATGGGAAAATTGATAAAAATAAATTGAAGCAACAGGTATCCAATTAATGATAAGATCAGCAGTATATTCAGACCTGGAATTTATATTTAAATGTATAATTGAATCTGAAAAGTCAGGTTCTAACATTTTTCCTTACACCGCAATATTAGGAATTTCTGAATTTGAATTTAAATCCGGATTAAAACAGATATTTGAGGAGGAAATACCAAATCAGCCTTGGTGTTTAGATCATTGGATTATTTATGAGCTTGATGGTTGCCAAGCTGCAGGACTTTGCTATTGGAATGAACAAAGTGGAATGTCGGGATCAGAAATGTTAAAATCGCAAATGCTATCATTTCAATTTTCTGAACAATGGAAAAGTAACAGCATAAATTTGCAAAAAGTATCCAATATGAGCATCCCTAGAAAAAAAGACTACATTCAGTTGGAGCACTTATTTACACATACTGATTTCAGAGGAAAGGGTTTGATGAAAAAGTTAATCAATTGGGTATTAAATTCAAATAAATCGAGAGATAAAATTCAAAACCTTGAAATTCAATTATTAAAAGGCAATTCCGCAGCACTGTCCTTATATGAATACATGGGATTTTCTGTTGAATCCACAAAATGCGAACCAGAGGTAGAACGTTTAACTTTGTTAAGTAGTGGGTGCAAAGTACAAATGATTAAACAAAATGGATAGAGAACAGATAAAAACCGAATTAAAAGGGATCTTTGCAGAAGTTTTTGCAACGCCTGAAATTGAAATCACTGACGATTTAAACGCAGAAAAGGTTGATAGGTGGGATTCTCTAACCCATTTAAATATGATATCGGAAGTAGAATCATTTTACAGTATAAAATTCAAACTCAAAGAATTGATTGGGATGAAAAATGTTGGTGATATGATTGACTTGATAATCAGTAAAAAAGCTTGATTTTTGAAATCCCATTTTTTCAAATTACTTACTTTTTATGGCGTCATAATTCTTGGCACCTTTTTACTTTCATGGTTATTCAGTTATTCTCAATTCAAGAATATATTAGCTGAAAAAGGAGTATATTTTTACACATTAGATTCATTATTTCGATCAAGCGCTATTCAAAATGAATCTCGGCAGACACCCTTAATAAATGACTCTCTAAAGATTGAAAAAGTTGAGGATAATACTACAAATGTAGCTACAGAATACAAATACAAGAATCGAAATGTATCATATAAAAACAGGGTAAACCTAAGTGTACAGAATAAAATTTTAGTTGATAGTCTATTAGAGAAGCTTAATCATTTAACTTGTTTTTATGGTTCAAGTAGTAGTCTTGAGGCATTTTTTCAAGGATTGGCAAAATCCAAGAGAGACCTTCTTAGAATTTGGTATTATGGAGACTCGCAGATTGAAGGGGATCGAATTACAAGCCACGTTAGGACCGCACTTCAAAAGCAGTTTGGCGGGTCTGGGCTTGGATACTTACCGTTAAGTACTCCAGCAACTTATATGAATGTTGCACTTAATGATTACAGTCATTGGGTAAAACAAAATTGTTTTAGACATAGAAAATGCAAAATCCCATTTTATGTAAGCGGATTAACCTTTACCCCTGAAAATATTAATACAAATTCCAAGTTTTCAATTGACATTAAGAAGTGGCAAAGATTCAAATCATTGAAATTAGTTTGCGGTACTGATAGCATTGGAGAAGGGCGATTAATTTTATATAAACATAAAAAAGATTCTATTTGGGATACTGCTATTGTAAATTTCAAAACTAAGTTAATTACTGAGTTTCAGTTATTGGACAGTTTTAGATTTGGGCAGTATGAAATAAAGTCAATTGGAGGCTACTCACCAATTTACGGATATTTCCTAGATGGAAATAATTACGGAATTCAACTTGACAACTTTGGAATTAGGGGACATAGCGGTGATGGATTGAGACTAATTGACAATGGAATTTTACATCAAGAAAGTAATAGATTAAATGCGGGATTAATCATTTTTCAGTTTGGGAATAACATGATTCCTTATCTAAAGACTGATGAAAAGTCTAAACAATGGGTATTACGTATATTCAAGGGAATAATTCAAAAATATAAAAATCAATGTCCTGCTTCATCTTTGTTATTAATTGGTCCTGGAGATATGGGTCTTGAAGAGAGTGATGGTCCAAAATCATATGAATCATGTGCCGTTTTAAATTCGTGGTTAAAAGAGTTTACATTGAAAGAGCAAGTGGCATATTTTGATTTCTACTCTTTATTCCAAGAGTCGGGAGGAATAATAGAATGGAGGAAAAAAGGGTTAGCTAGTCTTGATGGACATCTATCTCCTAAAGGTCAAAAAACATTTGCAAATCAACTTAACCAAGAATTATTATCTGCATATTCAGCATATCAAATAATCACCGGAAATAAAGTATTAAAATGAGATTGAAGATTAAATGGAGTTTATTATTTCTTGTAATGTTATTTACATTCAAAATCTATTCCCAACCCCTATTTTGGCATAATTTCAACTACTCCAAATACCAATGGATAGATTCGAATTTAAATGTAATTCAAACACATAATAAATCTAACTTGAGACCATTATTTCTTAAGTTGAACAACTCGAACAAGAAAAAAGTACATATACTTCATATTGGTGACTCTCATGTTCAAGCAGATATATTCACCAATGAGACTCGTACCTTAATGGGTAGTAGTTTTGGATATTCCGGTAGAGGAATGGTATTCCCTTATACCACTGCCAGAACACACACAGCAGCAGATTATCGATGTTATCATTCTGGAAAGTGGCTTTATGCCCGTAATGTAGAGCGTAACCCAGAGTTGCCCTTAGGTGTATCTGGTATAACATCTAAAACATTAGATTCAAATTCTGAATTTAGGCTAGTTTTCAAGGATGATGCTATAAAAAAAGATTTCACCAAACTAAGAATATTATGTAAAAGAAGCCCCTACTCTTTTGACTTGAAAGTAAGCGCAGGAAACGAAAGTAGAGTAATTGATATTTTTAATGACCCTCAAGACAGCCTGACAGATGAAATTATTGTAAATCTCGATAGTGGTTATTCTGAATATAAATTTTCAATTGCAAGCCGGGATACGCTTCAAACAAGTTTTGAAATTTACGGATTAAGTTTTGAGTCGGAATCAGACAGAGGATTACTTTATACTAGTGTAGGAATTAACGGAGCCGGTCATTATTCGATATTAAGGGAAAATTTGCTTCCCCAGCAGCTTAAGATATTAAATCCAGATGCCATAATTTTAGATGTTGGCGCCAATGATTTTTATCAAAAGGGTATGGATATCCCTACGTTTAAAGACAACTTAATATCAATAATTGATTTATTTAAAAAACAACTTCCGAGAACTGTAATAATTTTATCTAACAGCCAAGATATTCATCGCGGAGGATATAGTATCAAGTCATGTTCAATATTTTCTATGTTAATCTCTGAAGTAGCAAAAGAGAAAAATGTTGCCTTCTATGATTGGTATAGAGTTGCTGGAGGTGATAAATCCATGAGAATTTGGCGTTCATTAAGGCTCGCAAATAGAGATGGTGTGCATTTAACAAGAGATGGATATAACTTAAAGGGAGATTTAATTTATCAGGCGTTTAAATCCACTTGGAAACAATTAATTGCAAAACCAGATACTGCAAGCAGTTTAATTATTCCATGCATAGATACAATGTTACTGGATTCAAATGGAAATATTAAAGATGGTATTTCAAATTCATCTAAACAGTGGATCGAGCATGAGGTTCAGACAGGGGAAACAGCTTGGGGGATTGCTCAGCAATACGGAGTTTCAATTACTGATTTGAAAGAATGGAATAAATTGAGAAGTTATTCATTAAAAAAAGGTCAACAATTAAGAGTATTTACCTTATACGATAGCCAATCAATAAAACCAGTTAAAACAGCAAAAAGTATCAGTTCCACAAAAAGAAGTACCAATAAAAGTTATAGTAATTACAGATATCATAAAATTCGAACAGGAGAAACATTATATGGTATCGCGCGTAAATATGGAACTACGGTAACAAAAATAAAACGTGCTAATAATATGGGCTCGAATTTCATTCGAGCAGGGAAGAGCATTAAAATACCAAATTAATGGAATTCAACAGTTCGTCTTTTATTGCATTTTGGATAATATTATCTCTTGGTTATATCACTTTGGGAAATATTAGAAGTAATACTTTTCAAATATTAAAAAAGTGGTTATTACTTTCTGCTAGCGTATTTTTTATAAGTAGCATAACGGGATATGGGATAATTATTTTGTTATTTGGAGGATTATTTGATTTTTACTTAGGACTTAAAATTGGTAATTTTTCCAATGAATCCAAGAAAAAATGGGTAATGCGAATTAGCATACTTTGGAATGTGTGTCTAATACTCTTTTGCAACCATATAACGGATTGGTTTACTCTTAATGACCTCAATACAGCACACCACTTACCTATTATTTTTCGTGTTATTGGGGTTTCGTTTTTTGCATTTCGCTCAATGAGTTATGTGATGGATGTATACTACGAGAACCTAGATGAACCGGAAAGGAACGTACTGAATTATTTAAATTATGTACTCTTTTTTCCTTTATACCTATCTGGACCAATACAAGAATATGAAACCTATCAGTCCAGCATAAATTCGGCAACTTCAAATATCAAAACTGAAAATATTGGTCGAGCTGCATTTTTAATTTCCTTAGGAATAATAAAGAAGTATATACTAGGTAATTATTTAGCACTGAATTTTGTAAATCGTGTTTTTGAGAGTTCTGAATTCTTTAGTTCATTAGAATTATTCATTGCGAGTATTGGTCAAACATTCACTTTGTACTTGGATTTTAGCGGTTATACAGATATTGTTGTTGGATTAGCTTTAATCTTGGGTTTTGAAATTTCTGAAAATTTTAATTTCCCATTTTTAGCGCAAAATGTTACTGAGTATTGGAAGCGTTGGCATATTACATTGTCCCAATGGTTCAATAAATACGTGTATTTTCCTTTATCCTACTATTTGAGAAGTTGGAAAAAATGGGGTACATCAATTTCTGTATTTATTGTTTTCTTAATCAGTGGTTTTTGGCATGGAACACATCCAAATTTTTGGCTTTGGGGAATCATGCACGCCCTATGCATGGTCTGGGATGTATTCACGAGCAATATCAGATCTACATGGAAGAAACATATTCCTGCATGGATTTATAAGCCAATCTCTATATTTTTGACCTTTGGATTCCTGACATATTCCGGGATTTTCTTTAAAGCTAAAGACATCCAACATGGACAATCAATTGTAAAAAAAATACTTGACGGAATAGAATGGGAATTATTTTTAGATTGGTTGGATTTGTATCCGTGGATTGCCACAATACTTTTAGGATTAATAATTATCCAGTTTACTTTTTCAAGTTTTTACAATTCTATTTTAAAATTTTATGAAAAAACTCCAGTAATGTTATTGGCATTACAATTACTTATAGTGATTTTTATAGCATATCAGTTTGATAAAATTGGGTCCCTACCCTTTTATTATTTGCAATTTTAAATTTTCCAGTATGTTGAAAAAATCCCATACCATTCATGAATTAATGCTTTAATCAGGAATGAATAACAATCAAATAATCTGTTTTTCATTTAACAAAGATGTTTTTGAATTGAGAATAATATTAATATATATGTGATAAAAACATTTTGTAAAGAAATAAAAAAAGCGGGCTGTTGCCCGCTTTGGTGTATAATCTCAAGCAATTAATTTAATAAGTAGGAAAGTCAATGATGTAATTGTATTGAGTACCATTCTCCATTCTGATAGTTAAATCTACTGGAGTACCTTTTTCGAAGCGATCTTGTAACATTGAAGCTAATCCATCTTCTACTATGAAACAGCCACAATTCTGATTTGCTGCAAAATTCAATTCAACTAATTTGTAACCAGGCTTTGCTGAACAAGTTACACTGCCTGAAGGAGTGGTTGGAGTAGTATTTCCAGTTGTAGTTCCATTTTGTTTTGGAGTTGGTGGAGTTACTGCACCAGGCATTTTAATTGCACCTCCAGGAGTTGTTGCAACAGGAGTACTTACCTGTGAATTTTTGGTTGGATCCGGTGTAGTGGTTGTTCTAGTTTTGGGATCGTTAGGTATTGCCCTTTGCATGTTTCCATTTACCGGTGGACGACCTGGAGTCGCACTATTTTGAATAAAACCAGTAGGCCTATCAATAACTGCACCTCTAACTCTAGTTAGAACAAAAGTTGATCCGCGTAAATCTTCATGCTTATTTAAGAATTGTTGACTTGTTACAGCTTGAGATTTCAAGGCCGTAAACATCATGGCACATGCCAAACTAAATAATAACTGCTTTTTCATGATTTTTAAATTTATTGTTTTTACTATATTAAACAAAGTCCGTGCCAAAAATACAATATCGATTATCAACAATCAAATTACAATTAATAGTAAGACATAATAATTTATTTATTCAACAAAATAAGGATACCTTTATTTTTACGCAGAAAAAAGCTAATTTGTACGAATGTTAAAAACGAAACTTCTAACAGTAATATTTGGGTTAAATCTTTTACTCTTCATTTCTTGTAGTAAAGGATCTAAAGTGAAGACTGCTGAGTTATCAGATGTAGTGTTTGAGTTTGAAGGGCCCCTCTTTGGGGGTACTAACACAGCGCAATACTTATATAGCGTAAATATTAAAGAACTCTTAAATGAAGATATCTCTGAGGAAAATGCAATTAAAAGTGCAACACTCAAAAGTGCAACTATTTCAATGGAAGAATGTGAAAACTGTTACGGGTTTGAAACAATAAAAAGTTTGGTTTTAAGCATGGTTTCAGATGGGGAAATCCCAATGAAAGAAATTGCCTTATTAAATCCAGTTAATGCAAAAAATAATTCTCAGGCATTAAAGCTTGCTGAAGAATTAGAAATTGGAGAATTTTTCAATACTGATAAAATATATTGGGTTTTAGATGCTGATATAACTGAGGAAATTGATGATAATATTTCGATGATAGGAAACTTTAAAATTGAATTAAGATACGACTAACATTTATGAAAAAAATAATACTAACCACTGTTTTTAGTGTCATGTTATTATGCATGACGGCCTTTGTAAATCAATCAAATGAAGGTGATCGCTTGAAAGGAGTTTGGGAGCCTTCCAATGGGCGTGCACGTGTTAAAATTGAAAAAATTGGCGAAAAGTATTTTGGGAAAATTGTTTGGCTCAAAGAAGCTAAAGACCCAGAAACGGGTAATCCAAAAACTGATAAAAACAACCCTGATGAATCGATGCGCGATGTACCCCTAAGAGGATACAGAATGTTGAAGGACTTCGTATACAAGGGTGATGATGTTTGGGAAGAAGGTACGATTTACGACCCTTTAAATGGCAGTACCTACAACTGTGTTATTAAAATGTCTGATCCTAACACACTTGATATTCGAGGCTATATCGGTGTTGAAGCCTTAGGAAGAACTGATGTTTGGAAACGTTTGAATATTAAAAAGAAAAAATCTAAAAAGTAATACTGGTGAAAAAAATATTTATACTATTCACTGGTACCCTAATGTTTCAATTAACAGGTTTAGGGCAAGTCGATTCTACTTCAATATATGAAGAAGATGAAGAAGATTATAGCATGTATGACGACTTGGACTTTGCTGAGGATGGTGCTAAAAGATATTGTTCACCAAAAATTGAAGGACTGAGTCCAGCAAAGCTGATATATTTTGGTTATGACGCGATGACACCGTATTCTATGTCTTTAGACAGTTTGAAATTCAAAGACGGACAAACGGAATATAACGCAGAAGAAAAAGAAGTAACTCTAACCCATGGTATAAGATTAGGATGTAATATTCCAGTGATTTCTAAAACCAGTCTTGTATGGCAGATGGGATTGAATTATTGGGAAACTCGATTTTCAGGTGTAGGTACTGGGAATTCCAACATCCTAATGGAAGAACATTCTAATACTTTTAGAACTTTGGGTATCAATACTACGGTTTTTAAGCCTTTGGATGACAAACAGTTCATTTTATTCCAAGGTTCCGCTGATTTAAACGGAGATTATACCTTTTCCGATATAATGAGTTTAAGTTATTTGAAATACTCGGCTGCTATTCTGTGGGGTAAACGTCCAACTGAGAAGAAGCAATGGGCAGTAGGATTGGCGAGAACATATCGAGTTGGAGAGTTAAATTACATTCCAGTAATTTTATATAATTGGACTGATGCTGCTAACAAATGGGGAGCTGAAGTATTGTTTCCCGCCAGAGCAAAAATAAGACGTACAATAAATCCGCGTAATATGTTGCTAGCCGGTTTCGAATTGCAAGGACAGAGCTACCGATTATATAAGAATACTACTTTCAGAAATGAAGATTTAGAAATTAGAAGAGGCGAAATTCGTTTAGGCTTAGAATATCAATTCTCTGTAAAAGATTTCATTTGGTTATCTGCACAAGCGGGATACAGAATTAATTATAGATATGATGTTGACAGACTAGAGAATGGAAATGAAATTTATAGGGCTTTTGGGTTATTAAGTGATGAGCCATATGTTATGGAAAATAGCTTGAGTAATCCACTGTATTTTAATATCAGTTTAAACTTGGTAAGTCCATAGGTTTTTTTCAACTTATGAATTAAAGAAAAGAGGCCCATTAATGGGCCTCTTTTCTTTAAAATACATTTATATATTTATTCAAAATAAAAAAAGCCACCTTGTGGTGGCTTTTGTGATCCGGCTGGGGCTCGAACCCAGGACCCATACATTAAAAGTGTATTGCTCTACCAACTGAGCTACCGAATCATTCTGCTTATTGCAGTCCCCGTTTCGGGACTGCAAATTTAGGTAGGTTTTTTTAATTTCCAACGAATTTTAGGATAATTTTTTTCTATATGTATGATGCACTTTTGTAAGCTCCGCTCCTACTGCTTTTAACATACTGAGCATCTTTGGATTGAAGTCACCAATCCATGCCAATTCCAGTGTTTCTAAATTCTTGATTTTTTTTATTAGTTCATTTGTCTTCATTATTAAACCTGCTTCTACTCCTTTGTTTTGGAAGACTGGTGCAATACCAAATATAATACCTCTTGCACGCGTAATGCTTTTTCTACGCATTAAGAATCGTAATTTATTCCATATACTAAGTTTGCCATCAAAGTCTTTAAAGATTTCATTTAATTCAAGAATATTAATGTAAAAACCAATTGGTCGTCCTTCATGATAAGCAAAAACAGCTAACTCCTCTAACATTGCAGGTTTCATTTCCTTGAATTCCTTATATAATTCTTTATGTGTTATTGGAGTAAAGTCCTCATGAAAAGCCCATGCCTCATTGTAAATGGTTACAAAATCCTTTACATATTTTGAGAGTTTTGAAAATTCAAGTGATTTATATTCATACGAGTTATTACCCATAGTTCTTTGAGCAATTTTTATAAATCGTTCTGCCTGAAATGTAGCATGAGTTATTTGGTATGTGGTTTGTTCAATCTCTCTGTTGTATCCAAGTGACTCAATTTGGATTTGGTAATATTTTGGATTATAGTTCTCTCTATACGATGGTAAAGTACTAGATGAAATAAGTAGTCCCCAAAAACTATCTCTGGATCCAAAATTAATTGGTGCTTGAATAATTTCGCAGCTGTGATTATTTAACCATAATTCTGCTGTTTCAATAATTGACTTGCTCAAATTAGGGTCATCAATACATTCATAAAAGCCCCAACCACCCCATCGTTTTTGATTTTTATCTTCGTAGAAGGCCGCTATTCTTCCAACAACAGACCCTTTATCGTTAAGAAATATCCATCGCTGAGCCTTTCCTCTTTGAAATCTTTTATTTTTAGATTCGTCAAAAATATTTTCTATGTCTTTTTGAATATGAGGAATGTATGATGGATCGTTTGAATAAATCTTTTTACATACATCATAAAACAATTTATGATACTCTGAATTTTTAGATTTTAATTCTATAACCTTCATTTTTCTGTAATCTCTAAAGATACGTTTTCATCTCCATTTTGGTAACCCAGATAGGTAATAATAAACTGAAACATTTCATCTGTTGCGCGCATACTGGATCCACCATATTCCATTCTCTGCCCTACTAATTGCGGTGGATCAAAAGGATTAAATGGATTGTTTGAGGTATTATCGAATACCGCCTCAACTCTGATTATAGATCCTTTGGGGATTTTTAACATTTTCTTAAAAGTGTAAAAGAACTGCCACCTAAAATCCCATTTCGGTATGCTTATTATTTTTATGGTATCACCGTTTGGCTTTAAAGCATATGCTTTAAGACTCTTTCCGAGTAAATGCATATGTGGGTTTACCGTTAAAATAGAGATATCCTCAGGAACCTTAAATTCCGTGCGATGCATTGAAATTGTATTGGGCTGTATTTGTAAAGGAGGTATTATTTCGCTGACTCCATTTGTACCTAACATCAATTCTCCTATTCCTCTATTTGGAGGAATTTCCGTAAAGAAGATATTTAATTTTGTTACATCTACGGCATCTTTAGGAGAAGGCCCATAATGCACATCATTTCCTACAATGCTAAATTGTTTATTTACCTGGAATGTTCCGATACCTGTTGGATACATAGTACCTTGTACACCGGGTAAATAATTCACAACTGAATGAACCCTTTGTGGTAAGATACCATTATCAGACATTAAATCCAGTCCGTCTGAATTATCCATTACACCATTAGTGATTTCAACTGAGATAGGACTGGTATTGAAGTTGGTTTTACTTCCATAATCGTAATTAATTAAATGACCATTGAAATGGTGCATTAATTGTCTTTGGCCTGGAACAATTTCGATTGCCCTTACCCACTTGTTGTTGGGTAATTCGGCAGAAACTTTTGTTAAGAAGAAGCGATCAATATCACCCGCCGACAATTCAATACTATCCATATTAAGTACTAGATCAGGTTTACCGAAATTACTAACAAATGGCTTAACCTGATTTAAAATCAAATTCGGATTTTCACCTGATGGAGCGCCATTTTTTACCCAGTTTTGAATAGTGTTTATTTGAGTATTAGTTAAGTGTCTTTCACCAACAAAATGTGAGTATTCAACATCTGCCGGCCATGGTGGCATGAATCTGAGCTGAGTAACTTTTGCAATGGTCTTTGCTTTCTTCTTTACGTCATTGTAGGAAGTAAGTACAAATGGTGCTCCACCGTTTTCTCTGTGACAAGGTGTGCAGTTCTCAAAGATTATTGGCTCAATATGTTTATCAAAAACAGGATTTATAATTTCATTTACAACATTCGATTCAGTCTGATTATTACATCCCCCGAAAAGAAAAATAGCAAATGATATATATAGTAGTTTTTTCAATTTTCAGTTTCAATAAAACAACCAACAGATTGAGTTCTTTTTATGTAATTATTAGTTCCATTTGAAATCTCTGTAATTGCAGTTTTAAGATATTCTTTAGTTACCACTGATTTAACAATGCCCGTTTCGTGTGCACGATTATCGATTTTCCCTTTATAAAGCATATTTCCGACGGAATCGAGTATTAAAACTTCTGGATATACCGACAAATTATAACTTGAAATTATAACATCTTTATTATTATTTAAGAGATTTGAAGTTGTTAAATATTGATCTTGAAAATCCCATTCCTCATCTTCCAAAACTTTTAAAAGGTACAATTGAAAATTCTTTGGCAATTCTTTGTTTATTTTTCTAATAGTTTCTGTATATCTGATACAGAAGGGACAATCTTTGCTATAGGTTAAAATTACGGTATTTGAATTAGATCTTAGTAATGAATCAATTGCTTTATTAGAATGCATAGAATTATTCACAACTTGTTTATTGATCCAATTGCAACTAAGGAGCAATATGAAATATAATAAATTAGTTATTTTTAAACTTTTCATAATCCCAAAGTACCATCCCACAAGAAACAGAAACATTAAAAGAGTGCTTTGTACCAAGTTGTGGAATCTCCATACAATATTGACATTTATTAATTACATCCTGAGATACTCCATCAATTTCATTACCAAAAACAAAGCCAATTGGACCATCTGGATATGTAACATTCATCATATTTCGGGCATCATCAGCCTGCTCAATTGCTATTAAAGTAAAACCATTTGAAAGAAGTTCATCTATTAATTCTGAAGTATGTTTTCTATACTCCCATGGAACAGACTTTTCAGCACCTATCGCTGTTTTAGTAATTTCCCTATGCGGAGGAATAGCGGAAATGCCGCATAAATAAATTTTACTTACGAGGAAGGCATCTGAGGTTCTAAACATAGACCCAATATTATTCATACTCCTCACGTTATCTGCAATAATTACTAAATCGCGATTTACGCTTTTAGAGTATTCGTCATTATTTAGCCTACCTAATTCCTCGTTAGCCTTTTTTCTCATTCCTTACAAAGGTAATAAATCGCATTTGTTGAATAAAGGGGGAAAAGTGGGCTATTTTGAATTAGTATTGACATTAATGCTTGTGTATTTTCGTAGACTATGTGCAGTGCTATAACAAAAGGGAAAGAAACTCCATTAATGAAACAATATAACCAAATAAAGGCCCAATATCCTGGGGCTTTATTGTTGTTCAGAGTTGGCGATTTTTATGAAACCTTTGATGAGGATGCACGAATTGCGAGTTCTGTATTGGGAATAGTTTTAACAAAACGATCAAATGGAGCGGCATCAGAGATGGACCTTGCGGGATTCCCACATCATTCTCTCGACACTTATCTACCGAAATTAGTAAGAGCCGGTTACCGAGTTGCTGTATGCGATCAATTGGAAGATCCTAAACAAACCAAAACGATTGTAAAAAGAGGGGTTACGGAACTCGTTACGCCAGGAGTAAGTTACAACGATAAAATACTTGAATCTAGAGAGAGTAATTATTTAGCATCAATGATTGTGGAAGATGACAAATGGGGATTGAGTCTTTTGGACATTTCTACAGGTGACTTCCAATGTACCGAAGGAGATTTATCATTTATTCAAAAATTACTCAATGGTTTTAAGCCCGCCGAATGGATATTTCCGAAGCAACAAAAAAATATTATTGAAGAATACCTGAATCTCCCAAATTCATTTCAAATGCTTGAAGATTGGGTGTATCAAGCTGATTATGCAGAAGAAAAGTTAAATAGACAATTTAAAACTCAGTCATTAAAAGGCTTTGGCATCCATTCTTTTCCATTGGCTATTCTATCTGCTGGTGCAGCGTTACAATACTTAGAAAACACCCATCATCATCACACAGAACATGTCTCAAAAATTCATCGGCTAGAAGAATCCAAGTATGTATGGTTAGATGGTTTCACAATAAGAAATTTAGAACTAGTAAGACCCATTTACCCTGAAGGTAAAAGCTTACTCGATATTATTGATAACACCTCAACTCCAATGGGTGGAAGGTTATTGAGAAATTGGGTTTTACTTCCATTAAAAGATCTTGAAAAGATAAATGAACGTCAATTAAAAGTTGAAGCATTTTTTAACGATACTAAACTTTCAGATTACCGGGAATTGATGAGGGAAGTTGGTGATTTACAGCGCTTATCAGCTAAGATTTCACTGAAAAGAGTGAATCCCAAAGAGCTTTTACAATTAGCTCGTAGCTTGGGAAGCTTACAAGAATTATTAATCCTATTTAGCAACTCGAAACAGGATATTATTTCAAAATTATCAACTAAAATTTCAGATAGTAGTAACATTATCTATTCTATAAACAATCACATTTTGGACGAGGCTCCAATTAACGTAAGTAAAGGTGGTGTATTTAAGTCTGCTATAAATGAAGAACTAAAGGAACTTAGAGATTTATCTACAGGTGGAAAGGATAAACTAGTGGGTATACAACATAGAGAAATGCAGGCAACTGGAATAAGTTCTCTAAAGATTGGTTATAATAATGTGTTTGGATACTATTTGGAAGTCACACATGCTCATAAAGACAAAGTTCCTGAGGAATGGATTCGCAAGCAAACATTGACCAATGCTGAGCGATATATTACTCCAGAATTGAAAGCTTATGAAGAGAAAATTTTAAGCGCAGAAGATCGCATCCATGCTCTTGAGATGCAATTATGGGAAGAATATTTACAAACGCTTTCTGAACTAATTTCTCCAGTTCAAGCGGATGCAATGACACTAGCTGAATGGGATATATTAATGGGGTTTGCATCAATGGCGAAGAGCAAAAAGTATTCTATGCCCATTTTAAATGAAGGACATGATTTAAAAATAAAAGACGGAAGACACCCAGTAATTGAGGCCTTGATGCCACCCGAGGAAGAATACGTACCAAACAGTATCGAAATAAGAAAGAAAGACCAAAGAATTGTAATTATTACAGGCCCTAATATGAGCGGTAAAAGTGCTATTTTAAGACAAGTTGCATTAACAGTATTACTCGCTCAAATTGGATCTTTTGTTCCATGTAAAAATGCTGAAATTGGAATAATAGATAAAATTTATACTCGTGTAGGGGCATCAGACAATATTAGTTTGGGAGAAAGTACCTTTATGGTAGAAATGTCGGAAACGGCCAGTATTTTGAATAATCTAAGTGAGCGAAGTTTGGTTTTATTGGATGAGATTGGAAGGGGAACAAGCACTTATGATGGGGTATCTTTAGCTTGGAGTATTGTTGAATTTCTTCAAAGTCATCCTACTAAACCCAAAACATTGTTTGCAACTCATTACCATGAATTGAATGAACTTGAAGATAAGCTTGATGGAATAAAAAATTTCCATGTTGCAGTAAAACAACAGGGTTCACATATTGTATTTCTTCGAAAGCTTACTGCAGGAGGCAGTGAACATAGTTTTGGAATTCATGTAGCTCAACTTGCGGGAATTCCCAATACAGTACTTATGAGAAGTGCTGAAATACTTGAGAAGTTAGAATCATCTAGGTTGAAAGAGCAAAATCGCAATCAACTTAAAAACACAGATTCAAAACCTGTTTATCAAATGAGCATGTTTCAAACGGAAGACCCTAGATTTAAGAGAATACAAAAGGAGTTAAAATCTCTAAATATTAACCAAATGAGTCCTATTGAAGCATTACTTGCACTTCAAAAGATTCAAAATATATCAAACGAAAATTAGAATTGATAAGTACAGCCTATAGAGGGTAATATGGGTAATTGATCTACCCTAACGTTTTGAATTCTATCGTAATAGAAAATATTATTTCGATTGTAGGCATTGATTAAGCTAAATACTGCTTTAAATTCACGTCTTGCCTCTAATTTCCAAGTTTTATTTACTGAAAAATCTAATCTATGGTAATACGGGAGTCTACCTTGATTAATTCCTGCGTACAAAATACCTAGTTTGCCATTTTGTGCCGTATAATCTGTTGAAATGCCATCGGAGAAATCATATTTTTCGTAATACCCCTGGGTTTGAGTGAAGGGAAATCCACTACCGAAATTCCACCGTAGGGATAATTCAACAGGGTTTTTCTGTTTCCATTCATAGTTAATCATAACATTGGCATTATGCCTTCGATCAAATATGGGTTGATATGTTTGAACACCGTCAAACCTATTAACATAAGTCAATGAATAAACGGTCCAGATATACCACCCTTGTTTTTGGAATTTCAATGAAATATCGCCGCCATATGCATCACCGGACTCGATTATATAGTTTTGTCTTAGGCGTTCTGGCTTATCTTGGTTGAATTGATCGTCATCAAATAGTTTATCTCTGTTAATATTTGTGATTTGATTAAAAATTTTGATAAAACCTTCTAGATTAAGTGTTAAATATTTCGACAATCGGTAATCTGTACCTGCAACAGCATGTTGGGCTTTTTGTAATCGATGAGTTACCGGTTGACCATCAAAAGTAGATGGAAGGTTATCTGGCCCTGACAGGAAGCCGTAAAACAAGTTAACCACATCTCTATCGCTAATAGCAGATAATAAATTTTGAGAATATAATCCAGCTGCTACTTTCAACCCCCAACCCGGTAATGGTGTGTATCTCAGTTGGAATCGAGGTTCCAAGCTACTATTCCCTAAACTCGCATAATACTGTGCTCTCAAACCAAAATCTGCAATAACTTTTTTCCGGATAAATCTGTAATTAGTGTAACCGTTGATTTCAGTTGTACTTTCTAATTGGCTTATATATCTATTATTGCTATTGTAGATCTCAAAATTGGTTTGAAAACCGTTGATTTCCATCCCCCATTTAAACATATCACGACGGAAGTTATAGGTAAAATTCATACCCATATTAAAACCTCCGATATCACTTCTTCTCGGTTTTGCATCTGCTTCTACCTGTTCTATTCCATAATTTGAATAAAGAAAAAAACCGTCTACTCGAGTTTTAGCCTGCTCCGGAACAACAAGAAACTTCCCACCTACTCCAGCTGATTTCCATTTGTAAGATGTGGTATTAGGAAAATCTACATTATCGGTAAAATAGAAACCATATAATCTGGAATATCCACCACTAGCAGAATTGGCACTAAATTTAACAAATAAATCACCGAAATTGTAGGGTAATCTATCTGGATCCGCGTAGGTGTAAAAAAGTTCTGAGCTTTGCTTTAAAAAAGAATTCCTATATGAAATAGCATATGAACTATTGCTTTCACCGGGGACAAACTTTTTAATAGGACCTTCTAATAAAATATTTGAAGTGACCGTATTTAAACCCAGCTGAGTTCTAAATTTATTTCTGTCTCCATCGCGTGTTTTCACATCAACAACGGCGGAGATTCTACCTCCATATTCAGCCCCGAAACCGGCAGTGTAAACATCTGCATTTGCCATTAAGCTTGGATCAAAAACAGAAAACAAACCAATGGAGTGGAAAGGATTGTAAATGGTCATACCATCCAACATTACCTTATTCATAACGGGTGAACCTCCTCTGATATATAATTGTCCGCCTTGATCTCCACTGAACACTACTCCTGGAAGGATTTGTAAATATTGAATTAAATCTGGCGCCCCACCTACTGATGGCAGCTTAGTAAGCATTTTTGCATCCACCTGTTGGGTGGCAATTTGAGCTGTTTTGGGTCTTGAGCTAACTTTGATCTCTACCTGCTCCATTGTTTTTACTTGAGTAAGAAAGAAATCCCGTTTAGCATTTGCACCGGGTTTAACTTCGGCCTGTTTTAACAAAGTATCAAAACCTTGTTTGTAGCAAACTATTTGATAAATCCCTGGATCTAAATTAGTAATCGCAAAGAATCCATCGTTGTCTGTTTGGGTTATACCATTGAGTTTTGATTCTTTATTGATCTGGCTAAAAACTGCAATAGTTGCTGCACCCAAGCGATCACCATTTTCTGCAGAATATACAAATCCTCTAATATCGCCCTGAGTGCCTTCCTCATCGTATTGGGCGGTAATAATCCCCGTAAATCCAACAAATAAAAGCAATAAACTGCCACGCAATTTCCAAAACATCGGCTGCGAAAATAGGTATAGTTTACAGATAGTTTTTACCGTTACTTGTATTTCATGTAAAAATCTGACCATTTTATCTTTGTATTCAATAATTTTTAGTATTTTCAATTTTATTAGAATTAAAAATTCTTAATAAATCCTCTACTTTTGCACTAATGGTTTACCGTTTTAAAGTTTGGTTTGAAAACAACGAGGATGTTGTAAGATGGATTGATATACAGCCCTCTCAGACTTTCCTTGATTTCCATAAAATCATATTAGAATCCATATCTTTTGATCAAAAAGAACTTTCTTCATTTTACATTTCTGATGGACAGTGGAAACGTCATTTTGAAATAATGATGGAAGATATGACACAAGATGATTCAGATGAAGCTTTACCCGTGATTTTATTAAAAGATGCCAAGTTGAGAGATTATGTAAATGATCCCCATCAACGATTCATTTTCGTATATGACTATTTGGCAAACTGGACGTTTTATTGTGAGTTAATCTCAATTGAAGAAACAAAAACTAGTATTAATTATCCAGTAGCCATCAAATCAGAGGGAATTGCTCCAAGACAAAGAGAAGATAATAAGTTTAAATTATTAGAGGATAGCGAGTTTGACGAGTTAGCTGCAAAAATTTTAGCGTCCAAAGGAATTCAAAATGAATTAACTGCTGAATTGGGTGGATTAGAGGTTGACGACCGCAACGAAGAGGAAGATGAAGACGATGAATTATCTGACTCCGAAAGTGATTACAACGAAGACTCAGATTTTTAATTTTCAATATGCAAAACACCACAAACAAACCCAAAGTGTTTGTAGTGGGCGGACCTACTGCTTCGGGGAAAACTGCTTTATCCATTGAACTTGCAAACGAATTAAATTGTCCAATCATTAACGCCGATAGCAGACAAGTATTCAAAGAACTTAATATTGGTGTTGCAAAACCTACCTTGGATGAATTATCTCAAGCCTTACATCACATGGTTTCTTGTTGGGATTTATCTAAACAATATTCTGTAGCCGATTACACCTATGAAGCCCAGCCAATATTAGAAGAAAGCCTAAAAAACTTTAACAATGTTGTTGTAACTGGTGGTACAGGTTTTTACATAAAATCATTATTTAATCCGTTAGACTCAACACCTAGTTCTGATTCTGATTTGCGAATGTCTTTGGAGGCTTTATATCAAGAACAAGGAATTCAAGTGTTAGTTAAAAAATTAAATAAAATTGATCCTCTGGCACACTTAAAGGTTGATATTAATAACTACAGACGGGTTATTAGGGCAATTGAAATGATTGAGACATCAGGAAAAACCCTAGATAGTCTTTGGAACATGGGTTCAAATGAAATAAATTCACCTTTTGATGTTTATTATTTTGCAATAAATCATAATCGGGAAGATTTGTACAACAGAATAAATGAACGCGTAGACATCATGATGAATGAAGGTTTAGAAGATGAAGTTAGATCTTTGTTGAAGTACAAGACACACCCTGCCCTACAAAGTGTTGGTTACAGTGAATTTTTTGACTATTTCGATGGTATTCGTGGTTTGAACGAAACAATTGAGTTAATCAAACAAAAATCTCGTAACTATGCTAAAAGACAAACCACTTGGTTTAAAAATCAATTACCTACCACGTGGTTACCTAAATTTGAAATAATAAATAAAATAAAACAAATTAATAATGAACGAAGCACTAATTAGTTTATTAACCCTTACCCTTCTAGAAATAGTTCTAGGCATCGACAATATTATCTTTATTACTATTATCTCGGCAAGGGTTCCTTTTGAGGAACAAAAAAAAGCTAGAATAATTGGAATTCTACTTGGAATGTTTGTTAGGATTCTAATGTTATTAGGAATTAACTGGATTCAGAGACAAGATTTTAATTTATTTTTTATTATGAACCATGGAATTTCCGGTAAAGATCTGCTGTTAATGCTCGGTGGTTTATTTCTTTTATATCAAAGTGTGCATGAAATCCATAAAAAGATGAAGGGTGAACTTCAAGAAGAAGAAACACATAACAAAGTGAAAGGATGGAAAAGCCTAATATTTCATATGTTAATTATCAATACTGTTTTTAGTTTAGACAGTGTAGTTACCGCAGTTGGAATGGCCGATCATTTGTGGGTTATGGTAATTGCCGTATTGTTGTCACTTGTTGTAATGTTGATAGCTAATGAAGCTATAGCCAATTTCGTAAACAACAATCCATCTGTAAAGATATTAGCACTTGCATTTTTAATACTGATTGGTGTTTCACTTATAGCGGAAGCATTCGAACAAGAATTAAACAAAGGATATATATATTTCTCCATGGCATTTTCATTCATTATTGAATTAATTAATTTAAGAGTTGACAAAAAGAAATTAAAAAAATGATCCATTGGCAAAATTCCAATAACCCTAATCCTCCATTTGTGGCATCTATTTTCCATTATTATCTATCAGATGATTTAGAGGGTTATGCAGAAATGGATGAAAAAACTATTACTTTAGCTAAAAGTAGCCCAGGTTTTCTGGGTTATGAAACTTTTAAAAATGAAGCAAGGGGTAGCTTTATTAGTTATTGGAAAGATCAAGCATCAATTGAAAAATGGGCGAAAAACCCGATTCATATAGAGGCCAAGAAGGAAGGAAAGCGTTGGTATAAATACTATCACAGTATGATTTGTGAAGTAAACAGGTACCATGAACATAATCTATAAATCTATACAATAGAATTTAATTTAAAAACAAAGTTAATTTCTGTGGATTCTTAAATTTGATTATGAGTTCTGCTTCATCCTTAAAAAAGTCTCGATTTGCAGTCAAAGGCATGAGCTGTGCGGTTTGTGCCAATAGCGTAGAGAATATTTTGCAATCAACAAAAGGGGTAAGTTCTGCTTCTGTTAATTTCGCTGATCATTCGGTTCAAGTTAAATTTGATAGTTCAATTATAGCGCCTTTAGATTTGAAGTCCGCAGTTGTTAAGGGTGGATATGATTTAATAATAAATAATAATACCTCAGTTGATGATCAACTTGATGAAGTTGCAAAAAATGAATACATCATCGCAGTCAAAAACACTGTAGGGGCGGCAATTTTAACGGCACCAATTTTTATCATTGGGATGTTCTTTATGGGATGGGAACTGGGAAGATGGATATCGATGATACTCACTTTGCCAGTGATGTTTGTATTTGGAAGAAAGTTTTATATAAATGCATGGAAGCAATTGAAAATAAAAACTGCAAACATGGATACTCTTGTGGCATTGAGTACGAGCATTGCATTTATATTTAGTGTTTTCAATACTATTTATCCTGAATTTTGGACTAATCAAGGTACGGAAGCGCATGTATATTTTGAGGCAGCTACTGTTATTATCACATTTATATCATTAGGAAAAACCCTAGAGGTCAAAGCAAAAAGTAATACTTCTGAAGCTTTGAAAAAACTAATAAAACTTCAACCTAAAGAAGTCATTGTGCTAGAGAATGGAAATGAAATTTCTAAGAATATAGAGGAAATTACTTTTGGTGATGTTATAAGAATTAAACCAGGAAATAGAATAGCCGTAGATGGTATTATTATAGATGGTGAATCATATATAGATGAAAGTTCAATTTCTGGTGAACCTATTGCAATCTCTAAAAGAGTTGATGATTATGTTTATTCTGGAAGTTTAAATCAAACAGGAAGTTTTGATATTCGAGCTGAAAAAGTTGGTTCTGATACTTTCTTATCAAAAATTATTGAAAGAGTAAGAGAGGCACAAGGTTCAAAGGCACCGATTCAAAAGAAAGTTGATAAGATTGCTCAGGTTTTTGTTCCTACTGTACTTGTTATTTCTTTAGTAACTTTTCTTATTTGGCTGATTTTTGGTGGAGAATCTGGATTTTTTCAAGCCTTAATGAATGCTGTTGCTGTTTTAGTAATCGCTTGCCCATGTGCCTTAGGTTTAGCTACTCCAACGGCAATTATGGTTGGTATGGGTAAAGGTGCAGAAAATCAAATTCTCATTAAGAATGCTGAAAGTATAGAACTGGCTGCAGATATTGATACTATTGTACTTGACAAGACCGGTACTATTACTGTCGGACAACCACAGGTTAATTCTATTTGGGAGAGCGAAGTTTCAAATAATTATAGAAATTGGAAGTCTGCAGTATATACGATGGAATCAAAATCAGAACATCCTTTAGCAGCCGCAATAGTTAAGAATCTTGAGTCAAAGAATATTTCATTTATAGATATTCAAGAATTTTCATCAGTTACAGGGAAGGGTATTAAAGGTTTAATTGATGATTGTAATTGGTTTATTGGAAATCGCCGATGGATGATGGAAAATAATATTGAATTAGAGTCTTTGGATAAGGATATGGAATTAGGTTGGAAGAATTCGGGAAACACAATTATATATATAGCTTGTGAGATAGATTTAATTGCAATGATGGCTATTTCAGATATAATCAAACCAACATCTGAATCAGCCATAAAGGCATTACAAAATCAAGGCATTGAAATTATTATGCTTACCGGAGATTCTGAAACATCTGCCAAACACATAGCGGAACAAGTGGGAATTAAAACAACTGTTTCAGAATTAACTCCATCGGGAAAAGAAGATTTCATTAAAGATCTACAAAAACAAAGAAAGAAAGTTGCAATGGTTGGAGATGGTATTAACGATTCTCAAGCACTAGCCAGAGCCGATGTTAGTATTGCAATGGGTACAGGCTCAGATATTGCTATGGATGTAGCTCAAATTACCTTAATAAATGCAGATTTAAAATACATAGAAAAGGCCATAAAATTATCGAAATGTACTTCAAGAGGAATTCGAGAAAATTTATTCTGGGCTTTTGTTTATAATGTAATTGGAATTCCAATTGCTGCAGGATTGCTATATCCAATTAACGGATTTTTACTTGACCCTATGATTGCGGGAGCAGCAATGGCAATGTCTAGTGTATCTGTAGTATTAAATAGTTTAAGATTAAAAACATTGAAATTATGAATACAATAAAATTTAAAAGTAACATTAAGTGCAATGGTTGCATTGCCGCGATTAATGATAAATTGAACGAACTAGTGGGCGAAAACAAGTGGCAGGTTGACTTAAACTCTGATGACAGAATTCTAATTGTGGAATCTGATGAAATTTCGGCAAAAGATGTTTCAGAAGAGTTAAGCAAGTTAGGGTATTCAGCGGAGGAGATTTAACTTTAGCGCGAAGCGGTTGATATTTTGAAGTAGAGACCTTGTAGTTTAGAGGTAGGGTGTAGAGTTTATTTTAAATTCTAGTGATAAATTAAAGAACGAACACCCTGACACCCTAGCAGCCCTAATAATAACTAACCTCCTATCTTCCCTACAACTCCCATCCAAGCTTGATTAAAATCATACGAGGAGCATAGGTACGGAAACCTGCTGGTCTAACTGCAATTAAATGTTGTGAATTGAATACATTCTGAATACTTCCCGATAATTGAAACCCTTTAGGTAACGCATATTGCGCTCCAATGTTATGAACCCATGATGATGGCAAATCCCAATCGATTGAAGACGCTAAACTTTTACGTTCGCCTCCATATACTGTTTGCCAATTTACTGTTACCTTTTCCCAATTATAAGAAAACTGGAACATACCTTGAAGTTTTGGGATGTATGGCAATGCATCGCCATATTGAATATTACCCCATTCTTCAAAAGTACTACTGAAATTTTCCGTAAAGAATGCATCTGTATAGGTGGCAGAGATTTCTGTTTTCCAATGCTTATCGCCAGTTCCCAAACGAATTTCAGCTCCTCTTGCAACTGCAGAACCTCCATTATATAAACTACCCTCTCCCGTTCCTCCAGATGCAGCGGCATCCGATCCTAATAATCGTGAATAATCAGAATTAAAAATTGTCAATTGTACCGGGAAATAACGATGTTTAATGCCCAATTCAGTATTTAAACTTTCTTCCGGTAAAACACCTTCTTTTGATCCAGCCGGAGAGAACCCTTTGTGTAAACCTCCAAATGCAGTCCACCATCGCCCAAGGTTTTTATTAATACTCAATCCTGGAAGTAAACCAACGACTTCATTACGTTGAGTCTTTATGTTGATAGCACTACGTTCGGCATCGTTATTCCCAAAATCGATTCGCTGAGCTATAATGTGTTCTAAACGAACTCCGCCTTGTAAAGTCCAGTTACCTAATGCCCAGGTAGTTCTGTAATAAGCACTGCGTGCAGAAGCCTCATCAATTCTATTACCGGCAGCACCTTTTTCTCCTAATGAAAATAAAGAAATTTCACTATTGAGCATCAAGTATTTATCCGACCATTGAAATCGATCTTCAGAATCGAAATGCAAACGTAATCCTGCTTCATGAGTAACCTTTTGACCCAATAAATTATGTGTATATTGACCTCTTGCTTGTACTCCTCTCATTAGGTATGCCCTATTATTTGCTTTGATTGAAGCCATTGCTGTATCCCTATTATTACCATTTAATGCATTAATTTCATTTGCATATAAATTAGGATCGAGAAGAATATTAGATATTCCTTTAGCACCAAATCCAGCATCAACCTTATCCAATTTATACCAGTTTCTATTTACCTTTTGTTGATATACATCTACACGAAACCACCCGGGTTTGATGTTGTAGGTGTAGGATAAACGAGTTAACCAACGACTCATATCCATAGTATCACGCGATGCTCCCAAATACATTTTATATGGATCATTTATAGCATCTGTAAATGTAGTTCCTAAATAAGTTTGATTAGATAGTTCGCCAGTATAACCCAATAAAAACTCTAAATGATGAATGTCTTCTTCATCTAAATGCTGTCCTATTTTCAAATACCCATCTCGCAAACGGTACCCGCCCGCTGTTTTACTAAGTATTTCTTTGAAACCCTGAGCTGAACTCTGATTTAGACCCAAACCGATAGATGTACGTGGAGCTATTTTCCATTCCCCTTGAGCACCAATTCTCATTTGGCCAAAATTCCCAAATGCTAATTGCGTCTTTAAATCATTTTTTTCATCTAACACGGGTGTCAATAGGTTTATTGCTCCACCAGTAGTTTGAGGACCCGCTAAAAGTTGTGCTGAACCTTTTAGTATTTCTATGTTTTGATATTTCCAAAAAGGAGGTGTGTAATAAGCAGATGGTGAAGAATACGGTGCGGGAGCAGCTAAAACTCCATCTTCCATTAAGGTGATTCGACTACTTCTTAATACTCCAGTACCTCGTAAACCAACATTCAATCGAAGTCCCCAACCATCCTCTTGCTGAGTATAAACACCCGGTTGAGACTGCAGAATTTGATTACCATCAACCTGATCGAATTTGTGTAAATCTTGCTGCCTCAATAAAACCTCAGAACCACTCAAATGAACTATAGTACCAACGTCCTTTCTTGGAGCTAATATTGTTACTGATTCCATTTCAACTGGAGCAATTGTGTCTTGTCTTACTCTTTCTTGTGCTATCAAAGCCCCCGATAAAATTAGGCTTCCTGATACCAATAGTATTTTCATTTCTTATTTAGAAGGATTCTAATTTAAGTGCAAATATAAATAAATATTTATCTATTTAGAATTTTTCTAAATAAAATTTCAATTCATTACATGGGCAAAAAATACAATTAGGTAAGAACCGGCAAAAATCAGGTTGTAGTAGAATTTAGCATGCTTGTCGTTAGAGGTTCTTTTTTGTTTATTCAATGAAATAAATGAAAACAACCAAAAGGTAGTTGAATAAACAACATCCCACCAATCAAAATGACCATTTATCCAATGAAAATATTGAAAGAGTTCAAAACCTAACGCAACAATTAGTGGTAAAATTACTAATGAAATTTTCGCTCCCTTAAACTCGATAAATACATCTCGGGAAGATATACTAACTACCCAAACCCACAATGCACCTGGCAACGAGTAAATTATTTGGGCTGGTAATTTCAGATTAGCATGAAAAAATGATTTCAGAAAAAGATAAACATCAACTCCAAATACAATAGCAAATAATTGATTTATTACTGTTTGATTTGTTCTGTAAAACAAATAGATAAATGCGCTTATTGACAGCGCCGCAACCATCGCTGCATATTTTTTCATGAATACTCTACAAAGGTAGAAAAAGCAATTCAAAATGGGCAAGATTACACTCGAAATTCGGCAAAATCATTAAGGTCCTTGTTATTTCCGTAAAGTACTAAAATATTACTGTCTTCTAATACCCATTCATCAGAGGCAACACCTTTAATCTCTTTTTTTATTACTGTTTTACCTAATAAACTCTTTACTTCTTTTTGTTTGATAATTGTTAAAGTTAGAAGATTGAATTTCTCTTTTAAATTAAGAGTCCCTAGAGTCTTTCCAATATATTTTTTAGGTACTGCAACTTCAAGTATGGAATACTCATCATTTAATTCAAACGAATCAACAACATTATTCAAGCATAGTTTTTTTGACAAACGTTCAGCCGTTTCATCTTCCGGATTCACAATTTCATCAACACCTATTGCTTCTAACACTTTTTCATGCAAAGGGTTTATTGCACGAGCAATTAATCTATTAACCTCCATGTTCTTCAACATGGCCGTAACCATAATATTGGCACCTTGATCTTCACCTATTGCCACAATAGCAATATCGATCTCTTTCCACGGCAATCCTTTCATGGTAAATTCATCAGTTGCATCCATTTGGATGGTATGAGAAATATTCTCTTTATAATTTTCCACCTTAGATAAGGAATTATCTATACCAATTACTTCATTACCTAAAGCAGTTAGCTTCTCTCCTAAAGGGGCGCCAAAATTCCCCAAACCTATGATTATATATTTCATATTAGTTGATCATTATTTCTTCAGTTGGATATTTATAATTCTTCTCTCGCACCTGTTTAAAAAATGCAATTAACAAAGTAAGTGTTCCCACTCTGCCAATAAACATTACGGCCATTAAAATTAGCTTAGCAATACTCCCAAATTTTGCAGTAATACCCATACTTAATCCGACCGTACTGAATGCACTAACAACTTCGAATAGTATGTCTTGAAAATTCAATTCCGGATGTACCGACCTAATTATCACTGCTGCTGTTCCAATCACCCAAATAGATAAAAACATAATTGAATAGGCTCTTCTAATTGACATGTAGGAAATCTCTCTGCGATATATTTCTACTCTATCTTTACCTTTAGCCAATGAAAAAGTATTTAATACTGCAACTGCGATTGTACTTGTTTTTATACCGCCACCTGTAGACGATGGAGATGCGCCTATCCACATTAATCCCATTATCATAATTATGGTAGGAAGATTTAAACTATCCATTGATACTTGGTTAAAACCAGCAGTTCTTGGTGTTGTTGCACCAAAAAACCCTCCAATCATTTTTTCTGGAATTGAAAATCCATTTAAAGAATAATTCCATTCAAATAGAAAGTATAAGATTAGAGCAACACCGGTTATTGAAAATGTGGTAACTAAGTTAATTCTGCTGTTTATGTTCATTACCCATGGTCGATGGCCGTATTTCTTTTTTGAAAATAATAACCTCAAGAATCTGTATTTAAAAAACTCAACAGTATTTGCAACAATTGGAAATCCAAGCCCCCCCAAAATAAATGTTATAATTATAAATATTTGTAAGCCAAGGTTGAATTGGAACCCGGATTCAGCCATTGAATTACTTAGTGTGGAAAAACCTGCATTACAAAATGCTGAGATTGAATGAAACACACTAAAAAAAACACGGTCCCATTGAGAATTAAATTGATTCCCTATAACAGAGAAATAGATTGATAAAGCAGATACTGCTTCAATAAAAAATGTAATTCCAATTATGTATTTTAAGGTTCTGAATACATCTGCCAAATTGTTCGAGCTTGAAAGATCATTCATTGTGAGCTGATTTTCCAAAGAGGAGCTACCTTTGAAGAAGTAAGAAAAGTAACTAGCAAAAGTCAAAATCCCCAAGCCCCCTATTTGAATCAGAATCATTATTATTCCTTGTCCCATTTGGGTAAAATGAGTTGCAGTATCTACTACTATTAAACCTGTAACACAAACTGCAGATACCGAAGTAAATAGTGCATCCAAAAAATTCAAATCTGCATTTCTTGAATTGGGTAGCATCAATAAACCCGCACCCAAGAAAATAATCGCCATAAAACTCAAAGAAAACAGCAAGGCTGGGTTGTTTTTTTGGAAGTTAAAACGAACCTCTAACTCTGAGGTTTCTCTTAGTGCAATTAAAAAAACGGCAATTCGAAGGGTCGTGAATTCATATCCTTGATAAATATAAAATTCAGGTTCTACCCCAATAATGGGCTGAAAAATATAATACCCAATGAGGCCAACAGCTATTACATCCCAAAGAACTGATAACTTAAGAAGCTTTCGCCATTGAAGTGAATAAGTGAATATTATTTTAGCTCCAATTAATACCAAAATGAGATCTATAATACGAACCACATTTATTTGATAAACTGATGTTTGAGCAAATCCCGCTTCTACTACCCAGATTAAAACTCCTATCCATGCAATAAACGCGGAAAATCGATTTAATCCTTTGGTGACTATAAAGTTTGGAGATTTTACCCGAGGATACATATTGCAAAGGTATCAAAATAACACATTTGAGCTTAAACAAACTTTTTCTTAAAGTATGTTGGTTATAAAAATTCACAAGTAACAAAAGGCACAAAAGAGTTACCAAAAATTCGTCATATTTGCAGTTTATGTCGAGTTGGAAACAAATTATACCTGGCGGAATAATTACAATAAGTATTGGCTTGTTAGCTCTATTGCTATATCCAATATTTCCAATTAAACTCGGCAGTGTAATTGTTTCTCTCTTAATTGGTATTATTTTAGGAAACTCCTTTAAGCTTCCTGAAAATACAAATCAAGGTGTAAATTTCGCTTCTTCAACATTGTTGGAATTATCTATTGTATTTTTAGCTTTTGGCTTCAGTTATTCAGAAATTTCAAAATTGGGTATCTCAAGTTTCTTTGGAATTGCTTTGATGGTTTTAATTTTACTCATTGCTACATACTTTTTAGCAAAATATTTTAAATGTCCCAGCAACACTGGTTTTTTGATTGGGTTTGGCACCACGATATGTGGATCTGCAGCTATAGCGGCTTTAATGCCCTCATTAAAAGATAGTAAAAAAGAAGATGTGGCTATTTCTTTAGCCGTAGTAAATCTTATGGGAACCATAGGAATGCTTATTATGCCAGCTGTTATTCAACAACTTCATTTAGGTGCATCTGAATCTGCCTTACTCATTGGTGGAGGTTTGCATTCGGTTGGGAATGTGGCGGGTGCAGCATTTTCTATTAGTCCAGAAATTGGTGAAGCTGCACTAACCGTAAAGTTAGCTAGGGTAGCCTTGCTCACACCAGGATTGATATTCTTTACAATATTGATAAATAGAGGTGAAAACACATCTTGGAAGCAATATTTAAAATTGCCTTGGTATCTTATTGCATTTATAGCAGTTACTATTATTACTTCTATTTTCACTTTTGAAACTGCCTATGTTAATGATCTAAAAAATACAGGACATTTTATTTTAACCGTTGCAATGGCTGGTATAGGATTAAAGGTAGATTTCCGAAAGCTTTTATCGGCGGGAAAAAGAGGTATACGTTTTGGAGTCGTTATTTTTATTATCCAATTGTTGATATTGGGAATATTGATAAATTTATAATTGTTTGGTGTATTTGATTCCAAACACAATAATATCAAAAAGAAGTCTATACATTAAAAAAAATGAATTAATATTTAGTCTGCTAGATACCCAAATTTACCTGCTTCAAAATCGCGAAAAGCTTGAACTAATTCATCCCTTGAGTTCATTACAAATGGGCCGTGTGCTGCAATTGGTTCATTAATGGGTTCTCCGGACAATACGAGAACTACAGAATCAGAAGTTGCTTTAAAATCAAATTGCTCATCATTATTAGACATCAGAACAAAATGATCTGTACCAACTTGTTTTCCGTTTATCATCATTTCGCCCTCAATCACAATCAAAGCGGTATTGTAATGCTTAGGAAACGTGTAAGTCACACGTTCTCCATTTTTTAACTTTGCGTTGGAAATGTGAACGGGTGAAAATGTATCCGCTGGACCCTTAATTTCTTGAAATTCGCCTGCAATTAATTCAATAAATGAACCAGAATTACCTATAGCAATATTTGTCATCTCTGAATTTTTTATTGCTTGATATTTTGGTGTGCTCATTTTGTACATTGAGGGTAAATTAACCCATAGCTGCACCATCTGAAACCACCCACCTTTTTTTGAAAATGATTCTTCATGATACTCCTTGTGTAATACTCCTGATGCCGCTGTCATCCATTGTACATCTCCCTCTCCAATCACACCACCTCCTCCGCTAGAATCATGGTGCGCTACTCTACCTTTATATGCTATTGTAACTGTTTCAAAACCTCTATGTGGATGAACACCTACTCCTCTAGGGTTATCACTAGGTTCAAAAAAATGCTTTGAATTGTAATCCAACATAATGAAAGGATTCATACGGTGCATATCCACTCTAAAGCTGCTTGGAATGAATGTGTGAACTCTAAATCCATCACCTACAAAATGCGGTTCTGGAGGCGTGATAATCAATTCTACGGCTCTCATATTGGTACAAACAAAAATATTTCTAATTAGTTGCTACTTTGGATTTAAAACCATCAAAGTGCCATTTTCATTAATCATTCTATTTCCTTCCACGAATTCCTCAAAAATTATTTGAATTTCATATATATAAATACCCTCAGGAACAATTTCTCCATTTTTATCAGTTCCATCCCAAGGAACATCATATGAGTTTTCTGCTAGTTTTTCACCCCAACGATTATAAATCCTGTAGAAGCCTTCTTTGGCAATGCAAGAAGTATATTTACAATCGAGTCTGGGATACCAGCCATCATTCATTCCATCGCCATTTCCAGGTGTAAATGCATCTGGCACACAAATTTCACAATCACAATTAATTTGATATGCTTCTACCTTGTCTACTCTAGTGCTACAAGCAGATATAGTAGTTAAAAATAGTGTTTCACTCTCTTGAACCGTAATTTCTGGTCCTTTTTTACCATTACTCCATTGATAAGTAAATTTACCAGGCAGAACTTGTGGAGCTTTGATGGTAAAGGCAATACCTCTACAAAAGTATTCCTCATCATTTGTCATTTTCTGAGGATAATTTTCCTTAGAAATATTTAATGTATCAGTAACGGTACCACAAGCGTTTGTAAGTGTTACCCAATATTTACCTTCTTGATTAAACGTTTTAAATTTCTGATTATCGCCATCATTCCAACTCACTTTTGAATACACATCCCAAAGCCATTGAGAATACAAAATGGGATATTCACAAAATGTGGTATCCTTCAACGCCACCACAGGAAGTGGGCAATATCTGCACAACATGGTATCTTCCCAGAGAATATCTGAGCTATACCCTGAGTTGCCTACACTAGTTGATGGAATTGAAAAGAAAGAATATTTAACACCCGGTCCAATTGGAAGACTATCGAATTTCCCTTCGTAATAGTAATTATTTGTACAAAAGAAAGTATCGCATGGCTTAGTCATGGTAATATATAAATGTGATAGTGTATCGGAATAGTCAATTCCCGTTAACACGACTCCCCCATCTCTCATATTGGATATATTAAATAAACCTTCCCAGGCGCTCGACGTATTGCGGTTACTTGAATTCGTAAATCGTGGAATTCCTTGTTTAATTGAATGCCCGTATTCCATATTACCCATGGTATCCATTTGGATCATTAAATTACGACCATTTTTTATATCAATTGCGTTAACAACGAATCTGCTTCTATCAAAATATCCGCTTATTCCTAATGACGCAAAATTTGAATATGTTTTCTCCCACTGTGGAAGTAAAGTCGAGGTATCTATTCTAATAACCGAAGTTCTTAACTTACTCGAATCCCAACCTTCAGAAGCATTTCCTACTAAAAATAGCATTGAATCACCCGTATTTATTAGATCATGGGCTTGCCATGAATTAGAATCAATTAATGGGATTATAGTTTGACTTCTCAATAAATTATGTAAACTATCTAATTGAATAATTACAACTCCTCTTTTTGCATTTTGGGAATAGTTAGCAACGAGTAAATAACCATTTATATAAGACTCCACATCAACGGCTTCAAGATTTAATGTAGCATCTCCAACTGAAATACTTGAATATCTATCAGACATTCCAAAAGGATGAATTTTTATTAATTCCAAAGAATTCCCTCCTAAATATCTTTTATGACCCACAGTAACAATATGTGCTGAGTCATCAATCGATGAATTAATAAATTTTGTTTGATTGATAATATCAACACCTCTCCAAATCCAATTAACTGTGCCGGTTTCTGAAATATTACAAACCCAACCTACAGATTTTCCTAAAGTATCAGAATAACCCGTTAAAATAATACCATTGATTGGTGCCTTTTTTATTGAAGTAACTATATGATTACTACCAAAAATATGCACTCGTTTAATAAAGAGCACTTTACCCGTATCGTTCAACTTGGCAACTCCCAAATCTCCATTATACTCACCTACCGCAAATGAACCTTGGTTTGTAACAGTGGTTAATTTTGCATTAAACTCAAATGAGTCGTTTTCCAGAAGATTAATTTTCAACCTCTTTGAGACCTCTGGATGCGCACAATAAACCTGTGCATTCAACGTAATTGTTGAAAAAACCAGAAACAACAGAGCGAGGAAGCAGCGCATATTAGATAAGACACAAAGGTCGTTCCAATCGTATGCTAATCATTCAATGGATTAAATTCTATTACAATCCATTCGATAGAACGAATGAATCATCGACCAATTCTTAATTTATCCTTAAACCCTATAATATTGATTATCTAAAATGATTGAAAACACAAACTAAAAACTAAAACGTTGAAGTGGCTTCCACTCATGAATTCTTTCAAAACGGCTGTTGTGTCCACCGTAAAGTGTATAACTAAACTGAGAGTTAATTACACCGGCACCATCTCCCGGTTGGTATGCCGTTGTTAAATTCCATCTATCATAACAGAACTTCAATCCCACTCTAAGCCGGAGTGCCAGTTTATGATATACTTTTTGATCTTGCCCTGTTAAGGCTTGTTTAATTCGACTTTCGTATTGAAGACCTAAAAATGGAGTCATGTGTCCTCCAAAATGAGTTGGGTGAAATTCAAAAAAATGAATATCAGAATACGCGTTGGCCTTCAGATTTAATTCCTTTTTAGAGAATCCAAAAATTAAAGAAGAACCCAATTCTGTCATTTTAGAGGTGCGGTGCACAACAATACCTGCAAATTGTGAAGGGGAATTGCTTATTTGCCAATAATGCTGTCCACCAATTGAATACAACTGAGAATGCAAAGGATTTGTAATCACCAAATACCCAATGAGAAAGATACTAATTGTAAGTCTTTTTATAAAGCTCACATGAATGGTCTTAACTTATGATTAGCAAACTGCATTAGGGTTTGGATAGTTATCACTTTGATCTTCAAATGTATTATCAAGACAAACAAAATCTTTCTCGATAAGTAAAAAGAGTTCGTTACCATCAGCAAGAGGCATTTTGTGTTGAAACCCTACTTCGTTTGATTCAACCCATTCATTTGCAATTTTTTCTGGCATGTAAAACACTATCTTATATTCATCTGCAATCCACTCCGCTGATAGGTTCTCAAAATTACTTGAACGTTTTAATTGGTAACGAAAAACACCTCCGAGCATTTGAGTTTCCTCATTAAAAACCCCATCTTTACCAAAGTTTTCAACCTCTGTCTTTGTTAATCTTAATCTAATGGAATTTCCTTTTATTCTGATTTTCATACCTTTTTATATCTATTCACGAAAATAGGATAATTAAGTTTACTCTACTATTCGGTGGCTTTCAGAGTATATATTAAATTTATTTTCCTTTAAAAACCCTACCAAGCATATTTTCAATTCCTCCGCTAAATCAACTGCTAAACTACTAGGTGCTCCTATTGCACATACTATTGAAATGCCTGCCATACCGGCTTTCTGAATCAGCTCAAAACTTGCTCTACCGCTTAATAATAAAATTGAATCATTAATTGGTATTACTTTATTATGCCACTTATAACCAATTAATTTATCTAAGGCATTGTGTCTACCCACGTCTTCAAATAATTCCAAAGTCTCCGATTTAATATTGTATAAAGCAGAAGCATGTATACCGCCTGTATGATCGAATGAAGCTTGTTGATCTCTTAATAACTGAGGTAAGTTTAATAATAATTCAGCTTTTACTTCAAAGGCATTTTGAGGATTCAAAGTTTCGCAAGCCGTTCTTACCAATTCAATTGAAGCTTTACCACAAACTCCACAACTTGAAGTGGTGTAAAAATTTCTTTGTGCTGTTTTGGGAGAAAAATTATAATTAGAATCTATAAAAACAGTAGCAATTTGACCTTCTTCTAAATGATTTATAACTTGGACTTTTTGAATCATTTCTCGGGAATTAGATTCTATCAATCCTTCGGAAAATAAAAAACCAATCGCAAGATACTCATCATTGCCCGGGGTTCTCATTGTAACTGCTATTTTATAAACGTGATTATTATGAGCAACTCGAATTTCAAGAGGTTCTTCAACGCTCAACACATCTTGTTCGGATTTAAACGATCCGTTCACAAAACGCTTAATTTCAGTAGGTGTAATACTAAACTTGCTCATTGGGATAATCAAAGCTTTTTAATTCGTCGGGGTTTGGATGTCTAATAATAGCAACTTTATTTCTATTCAATATACGGAATAAGGAGTTCTCACCCTTGCTAAACTCATATTTTAACTCCAAAAGTAATTCTTTATTATAAATCCCAATTAAGGGTTCTATTCTATCTGTTACTTCATTCCTAAAAAATACCGACCGCCCAGTAATTCTGTAAGTATCAACCAATGTTTTTATTGAAGCTTTATTCATACGGGGGTAATCAACACCGAGTACTAAAATACTAAAATCGGGAAATTCATTAAATGCAGTTAATAAGCCACCAATTGGCCCATTATTAGCATATTCGGCCAAGTCAGATATTCCATTCTCAAGTTGGTTTGAACTTAATGTAACCTTAATACAGAATTCTTTTAATAGCTTCTCTGTCCACTCCCATTGGGGTATTCCATGATAATTTATTGTTGCTTTATCTATTCCCATTCTATTGCTTTCACCACCGGCAAGAATTAGCCCATTGAGATTGGGAAAGGTTTTCATAAAAACCCCTTCATTGACAACACAACCTTGAAGTTGATATTTTTCAATTGCCTTTTTTAATAGGCTATCACGGATGATCAATATCAATTTCTTTGAATTATTTTCACTAAGGAAGTTTGCGATAAATTCTGAAATAAATGGTTCTAATCCAAGGTTACTTTCAACTTCTAGTTTGCCAATTTCGTCTATTATGAGCCAATCTATTTCAGTACTGATACTATCAATTATCAATTGATCAATTGCTTGTTTAAACGAATCAATATTAAAAGTAAACTTACCCACTTCTATTTTTAATTCTTTGGGATAATGAGCTTCCCAATCCATAGAAATGGATGCATTCAAACTAGGAAAATAAAAGGATCGTTCATTGCTTTCGTCGGAGGTGGATAGAAATCCACCAACTTTATTCTCCCGAGAAAAATTAATTAATGATGTTGTTTTACCAATGCCTACCGGGCCGCTAATAATGAATATGTTATTCTTATTTCTCAATAGTTTTTTCTATGTTCTTGATTCTAAATGCTATTAATAATTCAACTGCTTTAAAATATTTTATTACAATTAACTGTCGCGGCAGTTGTTTTATAAAAAAATGATACTCATTTCTTAAAGTATTTAACGATGACAAAATCTCTTGAACTAACTGGGCATTTTTAGATTGACTAGCCTTCCTTGCAACTAATCTCTTAAATATTGGATTTATAACAAGAAAAATCAATCCAATAGCAGCAAAACTTCTAATTAATATGAAAGCAACATTATGTTTATCATCATCTAAAACTACTAATACAGAGACCATAAAGGCTAAAATCATTAAGTAAATGATCCAGAATAAATAATTCCGATTAACTCTGAATAAATTCAAATTTGTATTTATTTGCCCGTCTGGCGCTATGTATTTTTCTCTCAGTAGGCTTATACGTTGCGGAAAGTTAGACATTCTAACACCAACATATACCCCCCAAATACCATATAAAAAGACATAAGATCCCGCAATCCAAAACGAGATATTTGTATCTCCAGAATAAAACTGCCATGACGTTTTCTTCACAAATACATCAATAGCTTCCCAAAGGGCCATTCCATACATTATTGTTAGTGTTAACAGTTTTTGTAATGCACTTTCAAGCATGCAAATGATTGCGAATAGAATAGTGGCTATTTTATGATATCTAAAAAAGAAAAATATCACTGCTCCTATGAATCCCTGAAAGCTAACAGCCAAATACGCCGGTAAAGGTGCATGAGGAGATGCTCCAGCTTTAACAATCATTACTATTAGTGTGGACTTAATGATTGTTTTGAACGGGTTCTTTGAATAGAAGCCTAAAACAGATATTATTGCCACCGCACTTCCCCCTACCACTATTCCTGTTAAAGGAATTCTCAATGCATGTAGAAAGCCGCCTAATGTAACTTCTATAAAAGCCCAAAGGGCAGTCAATTCCCACCATAGAGTACCTTTTCGCGTATCCATTATTAAAATATCACATCAAAATACGTCATTTTTCTTGTTTCCAATGCTTTTTTTCTCTCTATGACATTAATCACATTATAGAAATATGACAAACAATAACTTTGCGTCAACAGTTTAATATATTGAAATGAAATACACATTTATTGCAATCAGCTTAATACTTACAAGCCTAACTGCTTGTGTTGGTGGAGAAAGCGCACCTTCCACTGAAAACACTAATCACGAAACATCACCTACCGAAAATGTAAAAGAAGAAGGTACAACCTCCGAAGAGGACGGTGTTGTTGAGATTACCATTGAGTCTAACGACCAAATGAAGTACAACTTATCTGAAATTCGTGCAAAAGCAGGTAGTACAGTAGTTTTAACATTGGTTAATGTGGGAACGATGCCTAAAGAGGCAATGGGACACAACTGGACTTTACTTAATGCTGGCGTTGATCATGAGGAATATGCATCAGCTGCAGAAAGCGCTAAAGACAACGATTATCAAGTAATAGGGAGAGAATCTGACGTTATTGCACACACGGCCATTTTAGGACCTGGTGAGACAGAAACTATTACCTTTACCGCTCCAGCTGCAGGTTTATACAAATATGTTTGTACTTTCCCAGCACATTATGGTACTATGAATGGTACATTAATTGTTGAGTAAAAAATCATTTAATCAAGCAAAAAAAGGGCGAATTTGCCCTTTTTTTATTTAATATTTGGAATCCAAATCCTTTCAGGTTTTTGCAACTGATGACTCACTCGCTTTCCGTTAAAGATAAAATGGATTATATGAACTTGTTCAAATGCAGCATCATACAACAACGAGTTGTAAACCTTTAGGTAATTTTTATCGGATTGAAAATTATTTAATTTCGACTCAAGGTAAAACCATGTAGCATCCTCCACACGCTCCCATCCAAGTAATTTTAGACCTACTGAATATTCTGAATTTTTGTTTACGTTATTTCCGACAATAAGTTGAAAATGCTTTTTTAGGTAATCGTAAACATATTTTGTGTTAAATGATGTGGTATCTGGATTAAATTTTTCACCGTTTTTTAGAAAACTTTTTTGCAAATCATCGGTAAAAAGTCTTAGTGATATTTTCACTGTAGAATCTACAGTATTTACTACTACTTCTGCCACGCCTACATAAAAGGGATGCTTTGCAGATTTCAGATCACGAATAGAAAAAAAGAGGAAACAAACAGTGAAAAACTTAATAAATATTTTCATTTTTGAATTCTTCAAATATAAAAATGAATATTGGGTTTTGGCTTAAAGAGGGTTTTTTTCACATTCTTGATATCGATGGATTCGACCATATTTTATTTTTAACTGCGACCTTAGGTTTTTTTCTTTTTCAACATTGGAAAAAAGTCATTTACAAGTTATCCATATTCACCTTAGGACATACTATTTCATTAATTTGGGTTGGGTTTAATGGTCCTTTATTTTCAATACTATGGATAGAGGTATTAATCTTACTTACCATATTTTTCACAGGATTAATTAAAATATTAGAGGTTAATGAGCCCCATAAAATTTTAAATTACAGCGCAATTCTTGTTTTTGGTTTAATTCACGGAATGGGGTTTGCCAAGCAATGGGTTTCTATTTTCCCCTTTACAGAAATTGGCGTAGGTTCTGCTCTTTTCTTATTTAATGTTGGAATAGAATTAGCACAAATCATCTGCGCCATGGTCTTTTTAGCTTTAAATATGTTCTTATTCAGATTAAAATTAAAACCATCTAATATTTCCAAATTTTGGGGATTTTTAGCATTGTTAACGTCAATGTCATTACTATTTCAAATATTTAAAATCTCTTAGTAATCATTTGGGTTTTGTATATTCGCTACCCTATGCAAATTTTTCTAAAATCTTTTGTTTTAGTTGGGATTATATTGAATTTCTTAAGCCCTTTGGAGGCGCAAAATACTTTTAATAACCCAAAGTCAAATCATGGAAACAGATTTGAGCAACTTGGCACTCTAATCTCAGATCCAAATGACTTTCGAACTGCATCAGGTGCACCAGGAAATGCTTATTGGCAGCAACGTGCTGATTATAAAATACACGCTTCTTTGAATGAAGATAAGAAAATTTTAAGTGGAAAAGAAGAGATTACCTATTTCAATCAATCTCCAGATGAGTTGACTTATTTGTGGCTACAACTTGATGAAAATCAACACAATCCCAAGGGTGAAAATAATTATTTTGATGGAAGTAACATTAGTGAGCCATTCACAGTAAATGAACTAAAAAATCTTGATATTGAGCAGAAATTAGAAGGTTACGGAGTTGATATTATCTCAGTTTCCGACGCCAATGGAAAACCATTGAAGTATACAATCAATCATACTATGATGCGCATTGATCTAACTTCTGTGCTAAAACCTAATTCAAAAATCACATTTAACATCTCTTGGAAATATAAAATTCCTGAACGTATGGTTATTGGTGGACGCGGCGGTTATGAGCATTTCGATGAGGATGGCAATGATTTATTCACCATCACCCAATGGTATCCAAGACTTTGTGTATACTCCGATTACGGAGGCTGGAATAACAAACAATTTACAGGTAGAGGTGAGTTCTCATTGATATTCGGAAATTTTGAAGTTTGGATGGATGTACCTTCAGACCATATGATTGGTGCTACTGGAGAATGTCAGAATTATAAAGAAGTATTGTCTAAAACAGAATATTCAAGATGGCTAAAAGCACAAGAATCAGATGAACCAATTTTGGTCAGAAATAGAGAAGAGGCTATTAATTCACAAACAATAAAACCAGGTAAAAACGAGCGAAAAACATGGCACTATAAGGCTGAAAACGTAAGAGATTTCGCTTGGGGAAGTTCAAGAAAATTCATTTGGGATGCTATGGCTGTTGAAGTTGAAGGAAAAAAAGTGATGTGCATGTCGTACTACCCAAATGAATCCTTTGCACTTTACAATCGTTACTCAACCAAAGTAGTAGCTCATACAATAAAAACCTACAGTAAATACACAATTCCTTATCCTTATCCTGTTGCCATTTCTGTAGAAGCAAGTAATGGAATGGAATATCCAATGATTTGCTTCAATTATGGTAGAACTGATGAGGAGGGAAATTATTCAGAAGCCATTAAATATGGAATGATAGGAGTAATAATTCATGAAGTTGGACACAACTTCTTTCCGATGATAATAAACTCTGATGAAAGACAATGGAGCTGGATGGATGAGGGCCTCAATACTTTCGTACAATTTTTAACCGAACAAGAGTTTGATAACAACTACCCATCCAGAAGAGGTCCAGCACATAAAATCACTGAATACATGAAATTACCCGCTTCAGAATTAGAACCAATTATGACGAATTCTGAAAATATTATTCAGTTTGGTCCAAATGCATATGCAAAGCCGGCAACTGCCTTAAATATTCTAAGGGAAACGGTAATGGGCAGAGAGCTTTTTGATTTTGCCTTTAAAGAATATTGTAAACGATGGGCTTTTAAACATCCAAGACCTGCAGATTTTTTTAGAACAATGGAAGATGCTAGCGCAGTAGACTTGGATTGGTTTTGGCGTGCTTGGTTTTTTGATATCGAACCCGTTGATATTTCACTAGATACTGTAGAAGCGTTTTATATGGTTGCAGCAACTCAAATGCCGGATTTTAAGGATTCTGCTTCAATATCTAACGCACTGCTCAAACCAGTTGAATTACCAAGTAAAAGAAGAAAAGGAAGGCCAGTAATTCGCGATAAAAGTTTCCAACATATAAGCTGTATTCGAAACAAAAATGAGGGAATGAGTTTTGCTGTCGACAGAGATACAACTTTACGTGATTTCTACTATTACTACGATGCTGAAAAAGATACTTTCAGGAATCATACGGTAAATCATCATCATAAAAATCCATACAATAATCTCGAAATACCTGGAAAATCAGACCTAGATAATTTGAATAACACATACTTCTACAAACTGAAGTTTTCAAATATTGGAGGTGCCGTTTCACCTGTTATTATTCAATGGAATTATTCTGATTCTACTTCAAAAGTTGATTTTATATCAGCCTATATTTGGAGGAAAAACGAGTCTGAATTCACCAAGTTTTTTGGTCATCCAAAGAAAGTTCAAAGCATTGTGATTGATCCGTATAAAGAGACTGCAGATATTGATGAAAGCAACCAAATATGGACTTTTGATTCATATTCAGACGAACAGACTAAAGGCGTACATTCTCGATTTGACATATTTAAAATCAAGCAATTAAGCCGTGAAGAATCAAACCCTATGAAAAGGGCAAATAGCAAATAGTCTATTTCCACGGAATATTATCTGCAGGAATAAATTCAGAGATTTCTAGTGGCAATGATTCCTTTATTGACTTTGCCAATAGTGTTACAAGTTTGTTTTTCCTAAAAAATGTATGAGAAACTATGCTTATTTCTCTTGAAGGGCAAGGTTTTACAAATGGTTTAATAAACCGAACGTCATCTTCTAATCTTGCGGCAAGTGCGGGGATAATAGTGTATCCCGAATCATATCGGATAACATTTTTTAATGTTTCTAATGACGAACCTTTTAATACCACATTTTGGGATTTATTTTTATCCTTCCAATTGCACAATGAAATTACTTGGTCCCTCAAACAATGTCCTTGATCAAGCAACCATAATTTGTTTGAATCTAAGTCCGTTTTATCAATTTCTTTCAACTGCATAATTTCCTCGTCTGGCCTACCATAAAGTAAAAATGGCTCGTTATAAATAGGGAATTCATTTACATAATGTTCCGCAGTTGGTGTGGCCATGATACCAATATCAACATTACCTGTCCTTAACTCACGCAAAATATCTTCACTTTGCATTTCTGCTATTTCTAACTTGATATTTGGATGAGATTTACTAAAGTTCCTTAAAAACAAGGGGATTAGGTATGGGGCAACAGTTGGAATTATTGCCAATTTATATACACCATCTACGAGCTCATTCTCACGATTAACACTTTGCTCAAACTCATCAACTTTTCTTAAAATTTCCTTTGCATGAATATACAGTTCGGAACCAATATCTGTAGGTATTACGGGTGTTTTGCTCCTATCAAATAATGCAACTCCAAGATTATCTTCTAATTTTTGGAGCTGCAGAGTTAATGTAGGTTGAGCTACATTGGCTTGTCTGGCGGCCCGGGAAAAATGCCTTAACTCAAAAACTGCTACAAAATATTTAATCTGTTGAAGTGTCATAGATTTCAAAAATAACACCATTATCATATTTATAGATGCAATTAAATATTTGAAAAATTCTACGTTAACACTTTTTTTGAATGTAACTTCGCAGCGCTCGTAAGTGAAACCCTAGGTTTAATAATGAGAAAACAGAAATCTTTTAGTAAAAAAATCTTACAATACTCCATTTATCTGTATCGAAGATTTATACTTCCACTAAAAAATTTAGATCTCCCCAATACCAAATGGAAACTTAGTTTATTGAGTGCACTCCCATTTTGGGTTGCCTCTTTTTTGGTCGGACTAATTTCTGTTTTATATGCTAGTCTCTTCGGCTGGGCCGAGGAAATTTACTTTTGGTTGCTAGAAACAGTTTCCTATTGGATGTTCCCAGTTTCTGCGGTATTATTTATAGGTGGATGGTATATTGTTCATAGATTCTCTCCTTATGCGAGTGGTTCAGGTATTCCTCAAGTAGTAGCATCTTTAGAATTAATTCAACATAAAAGAAGTTCAAGAATTATACAACTATTAAGTTTCCCAATTATACTAGTTAAAATTGCTTCAAGTATGCTTATGGCATTAGGAGGAGCGGTAATTGGCAGAGAGGGCCCAACTATACAAATTGCAGGTGCAGTATTTAAAAAAACCTATGATTTCCTGCCAAAATGGTGGCCGCGAATATCTCCCAAAAACATGATAATGACAGGTGCTGCAGCTGGATTAGCGGCGGCATTCAATACTCCTTTAGGAGGATTAGTATTTGCCATTGAGGAGCTCACAAAGACACATATTAGCAATTTTAAAAATAGCATTTTCATCGGTGTAGTTATCGCCGGTATCACTGCCCAGAGTATTGTTGGAAGTTATCTTTATCTAGGTTATCCAGTAGCGGTAAATATTTCTTATGCCATGGTTTTTGCGGTTATACTTTCATCATTATTCACAGGAGGTTTTGCCGGCTTGTATACTAAATTAACCATAAAACTCATGGAATGGCGTCAAACTTTAAATATCAAAAAGCGCGTTCTATTTTTAGTTTTTGGATCTGCCTTCATTACAGCTATGGCTTTATATTTTGATCATAAAATAGCTTGTGGAGGTCATGAACTCATCATCACATCATTATTTTCTCAAAACAAATACTCAGAATGGTATGTTCCGTTTGGCAAGTTTATTGGCAGCTCAATATGTTTTGTTTCGGGTGCAGCTGGAGGAGTTTTTGCACCGGCTCTAAGTGTGGGAGCATCGATATCAGGATTCTTTTCTGGAGTTTTAGAATTAAGTGGAGACAATACCAATTTATTGGTAATGACAGGTATGGTTGCTTTTCTAACAGGAATTACAAGAAGCCCATTCACATCGGCAATATTGGTTCTAGAAATGACGGATAGGCATAATTTAATATTCTTCTTCATGCTCGCTGCGGTTATGGGAAATATTGCAGCGAGAAGCCTACACCGTAAGCCACTTTACGAATATATCAAAGAAAGCATCCTTCGGCAAATTAAAAAATAAAAAAGGGAGCAAATGCTCCCTTTCCAATATTTGTTAATCAGATTTATTATTAGAAGAAGTAGTAGTGCAATCCGAAACCAATTTGCAACATTGTAAAAGCTTCTGGTTGAACCGAAGTTCTTGGAGCATCAAATGAATTCGCTCCTAAACCTACTTCAACATGAGCACCTAAATTATCTAACCAACGTGGAAATGCTTCTAAACCGACTCCAATTGCCCAGCCTAATTTATTATTGGCAACAATTGCGTTATTATTAGCCACGTCGGTTCTTTCACCTAACATTACTCCTGCTCCACCGTATACATATGGGAATAGCATAGGATCACAAAATTTTCTTGGTTTCACAAAACGCCAAGATACTCTTCCACCGTAGTAAGGAGCTCCATACCCGTAAATTGCATTTCCTTCAGTCAAAACGGCCACAGGCGCAGCTAATGCTTGGACTTGCAATTGCGGTGTAATACCCACCTTTAAGCTCAATGCAGGTACCGGCAAGGTCATATTAAAACCAAGACCTGTACTCCTATTTCCATCTTGGGCTTTCAGTCCAATAAAGGCTGTTGAAACCAACAGAAGTAAAAAAAATATCTTCTTCATAATTTTAGCCAAAAATAAAACTATTTTTTGAATCTCCTATTATTTATTGTCCTTGACCGAGTGAAAATGAATCAACACCATCAAAAGCGTACAAGTTTTCAGTTTTAATTACATCAATATTATGCTCAATAGCCAGGTTCATTAATTTTGGGATATCTGAATAATTGATTTTACCCATGTTCGCAGGTTTATACCTGCAACGCCAGTGATCGGTGCAAAAGGTTTCTTCAAAACCATCAGGCCAAACTTTAATTCCACGATTTGTAATCATTGATAAACTTATTTGATCATTTTCCAAAGGACATAACATAGCGGCTAATTCATTTGCATCAGATCCATTCCAATGAACAAACAAATCAACTCCCTTAAGTTCCTTGTTTTTAGGGGCCTTCTTTACATACTTAGGAAGATTAAATACTGCATCCTTCTTGTAAGATACACCCTTTAAAGTGGCAGGTAATAAACCTAAGTTAGATATAACAGCATGAGTAAATTCTTTTGTATTTACTAATTGTTTACTAGTACCTTCCTTAAAAATATCAGCAGTATGAATTCCATCCTCTAAAGTTTTTAACCAGGCGTTTTGGATCTTCTCTGCACTGTCGGTCTCTCCTAAATGATTTAACATCATTACAGCACCTTGTAAAAGTCCAGAGGGATTTGCAATACCTTGTCCTGCTATCATTGGAGCCGAACCGTGAATGGCTTCAAACATTGCACATGTTTCACCAATATTTGCAGAGCCACCCAAACCTACAGATCCAGTAATTTGTGCCGCAATATCAGAAACAACATCGCCGTATAAATTTGGCATTACAATAACGTCAAAAACTTCAGGGTGATCCGCAACTTTGGCTGCGCCTATATCAATAATCCAGTGTTCATTCTCAATTTCAGGATATTCAGCTGCAATTTCATCAAATATCTTATGGAACAAACCGTCGGTTTGTTTCATGATATTGTCCTTTGTGAAACATGTTACTTTGTTTCGACCGTAAACCTTTGCAAATTCAAAAGCATATCTAATGATTTTTTCACTACCAGGGCGAGATATTAATTTTAAACATTGAATTACCTCATCGGTCTGTTGATGTTCAATTCCTGCATACAGATCTTCTTCGTTTTCACGGATGATCACCAAATCCATTTTAGAATGATTGGTTTTTACAAAAGGATGATAGCTAACACAAGGTCTAATATTTGCATAAAGACCTAATGCTTTTCTCATACTTACGTTAAGACTTTTATAACCGCCCCCTTGTGGCGTTGTAATTGGGGCTTTCAAGAAAACTTTATTGTTTCTTATGCTATCCCATGCTGACTCTGAGATACCAGAAGTATTGCCCGATAGATAAACTTTCTCGCCAACCTCAATTTCATCTATTTCAATGTTTGCGCCGGATGCTTTTAAAATTTCTAATGTAGCATCCATTATTTCTGGGCCAATTCCGTCTCCTTTGGCTACCGTAATTCTGTGCTTATTCATCGTCTCTTTTCGAGCGCAAAGGTCGTGTTTAATATATACTATAAAAAATAGTTAATGAATTTTTCTACAAAAATCTTGAGTCAAAAGTGATAATTCAATACAAAATTGTATTGTGTTAAATTTACTTTGTTAAATACTATATACTCTGAAAGAGATTCTGTGTCCCATCCCTTTTTGTAAGCTACTAAAAATTGGGCTTCTAAACCTTTCCATACTCCTTCAAATTCATGGCGAAAATCAACATTCACTTGATAATAATCAGGCATGGCGTATTTATTTAAAAATACATTATTTACATCTGTTAGATTAAAATTACCCACTGCTAATGAAATGGTACTGTGCTCTGCAGTTAATTTTCTTGAAACTTTTGCCATCACTGCATGCACATCACCTAACCCTTCATTTCTCTCTCGAGGCATAAAAGTGTAAAATGGATCTCTACCCCACTCTCTGGGCATCAAATATCTTCCGTCAGAAGTTATTCGAGTGTAGGCTAACTGGTAGTCCCACTTATTATTCTTGAATCCAATTCTTGCTGATCCTACTTTAGATACGTGATTGTCTGATACGTATTTTAACGAATCAACGTCGTTTCCACCATTTCCAATTCCCTGCTGATAAATTCCTTGTAAACCAAGATAAAATTGATCTTCACCCATATCTTTAACCAAATCCAACTGTAATAAGTTAGAATTAATTAAATTATCTACCCAAAAAGTCCATGCATGTAATTTACTTTTGCCAATTTTTCGATGAAGCCCCAACATTGCAATCCAATGGCTTTCAGTTTTTCCTGCATACATCGATGGTCTTCCAGTAATATCTCTCCCAGAACCATATATACCTATTGACTCCCCTACATCATACCATCTTACGGTACTTCGTGGCGACATATCCCATAAATACCCCCCCTCCAATTGTGTTTTCTGTGATTCTTGAGATCTAAACCAAAGGCCTTCAACTCCAGTAGGACGCATTCGACCATCTTGTAAATTAATAAATGGAGTGTTAATCAACTGTCTTCCTAGAATTAGATTAGAATTATCTGTGATATTATACTTCAAATAAAATTCCTCTAGTCGGTCTAAATCTTTACGATTATTGGGATCTTCGATGTCAAACAATCCTAACTCGTAACGACTACCAGCATTTGCTAAAGTATCATTTCTGCCTAAGTCTGAAGATTGAATATTAAAAATGAAAAATCCTGAAACAGCAAACTGTATACCGTGATAAGGTGCTGTTTCGAATCTAATCCCTCCACCACCAGCTTGAGCAAAATAATTAGTCAATTCACCTTCATTATCTGTAAATATTAAGAAATGTCGAAAATGCCCTTGTAAAACACCATAGTGAAAAGCCTTACTTATTGCTCCTGTATCATAAAACTTTTTTGTTTTACCTTTCCACATTCGTGGATTAGATGGAACCTCCTGATGTTGTGCACTTAATTTCACCCCAACGAAAAAGGCGAAAAGTGAAAGAAAATATATTCTGAAATTAAATGTCATTTTTTCTTCGTGCGAATTAAACTCAATTATTACTCACGTTTAGTAACCAAAATCACAAAAAGAATCTTCCGATTATTATTACTTTTGACCAATGAAGGAATTTTGGAACCAAAGATATTCTGAACCTGGATTTGCTTACGGAGATGAACCAAATCAATTCTTCAAGTTTCAATTAAACAAGGTTAAGCCTGGAAGTAAGATACTTTTCCCTGCAGAAGGAGAAGGAAGAAACTCTGTTTATGCTGCAACTAAAGGAATGGTCGCTACTGCTTTTGACATCAGTGATTCTGGCAAATTAAAAGCATTACAATTAGCTGAGAAAAACGGTGTAAATATTGATTATTTGGTTGGTAGTTATGATGAAGTTCCCCTTGAAGATAAATTTTTCGATGGAATTGTATTCACATACACCCATTTTCCTAAAGGAATTAAAGAGGATTTCTTCTATAACATAATTAAGAAGCTTAAACCCAATGGATGGATAATTTTTGAATGTTTCAGCATTAAAAATCTTCCACATAGAGAGGCAAACCCAAATATAGGAGGCCCGCAACAAGAAGAAATGCTTTATACAGTTGATGAACTAGAATCCTTGATTGGTAAAGACGCAAAAATTTGGGAAGAAATGACCGAACTAAACGAAGGAAAATATCATGTTGGAAAAGGATGTGTTATAAGAGCTTTTAAAGGACTTCCAAACGATCAATAACTAAATCGTCATAGGAACTTCCATTAATAGAATTTGACTATTGTTGATACTCTTAAATTTCACTGATTCATTAACAGTCCAAATACCTAATCCATCTCTTTTATTTAGTTTATTCTCGCCAACTATAGAAGATCCTTCAAGAATAAAAATATATAGTCCATTTTTATTGTCTTTTAAGTGATATTCTACTGTATGATTCGCGTCTAAATCTAATAGGTGAAACCACGCATTTTGATGTATCCAAACACCTTCATCTTCAGGGTTGGGTGAAACTATTTGCTGAAATTTATTTTTCCGATCTTCTGGATTTAGAGAAATTTGATCATATCGAGGTTTAACATTCTTTTTATTCGGGAAAACCCAAATTTGTAAGAATCTAACTTCTAAGTCTTTATTTCTATTGTATTCGCTGTGTGTAATTCCAGTACCTGCGCTCAAAACTTGAATATCCCCATTTCTAATAACGGAAGTATTGCCCATACTGTCCTTATGTTCCAAATCACCGTACAAGGGTATAGAAATAATCTCCATATTATCGTGAGGATGAGTACCAAAACCCATTCCTGCAGCTACTTTATCATCATTTAGGACTCTCAAAACACCAAAATGCATTCGTTCTGGGTTATAATAATTGGCGAAACTAAATGTGTGATGTGTATCTAACCATCCATGATTAGCATGTCCTCGGGTTTCTGCTCTATGTACTACTGAGTTCATCGTTCTCTCTTTCTCTTTATTTGGTATATGATTGTAACCTAAGTTAGGTTTTATCGGTTGAAGTTCATCGATCTGATTCTCTATTACCGCAGATTGTAATACTACTGGACCTAAACTAGCAGCTATCAAAGATTTTTTCAGAAACTTCTTACGATCCATATGGCTTTGATGGTTACAACAAATTTAGTGGATTTAAAGTTTTTTTCAAGGCTGTTGGGTGTTTAGCGCTTCGTTGTTGAGACTTCGTTGTACAGACTTTGTTGCTTAGAGATCGGGTTTTGAGTTCATTGATTATAAACAATTGTCGTTAAAAGTCCTACTCTCAGTAGCTAGCACTTAGCACCAAAAAAGCCGAGCAATTGCCCGGCTTTTTTTAATGTATATTAATTTAAATTAACGTCCTAATCTGTAGAAAGAAACGTTGTAACCAGTGCGGCTGTCACCACGGAAAGTGATTTGAGCATCTACACTCTGTCCACCTGCCTCACGCTTCAATTGATTGTACATAGCATCAGCCATGAAGAAACAACCTTCGAAGTTAGGTGC
>JAURFW010000065.1 GCA_030834125.1 Bacteroidota bacterium
GCACCTAACTTCGAAGGTTGTTTCTTCATGGCTGATGCTATGTACAATCAATTGAAGCGTGAGGCAGGTGGACAGAGTGTAGATGCTCAAATCACTTTCCGTGGTGACAGCCGCACTGGTTACAACGTTTCTTTCTACAGAATAGGACGTTAATTTAAATTAAAATACATTAAAAAAAGCCGGGCAATTGCTCGGCTTTTTTTATTTACACAGTTACTGGATTTTTGGTAACCGCTCTAGAAACCGTTGCAGGGCAACGGTTTCAAAGGAAGTGAAACAATTTGAAATTGTATCGGGCCAGACGGGTGCACTATTGCATACCTTGGGTGAAACTAAGTGAAACAAATATCACTTTCTTGCTGATTATCAGAGTATTTCTATTTCTAACATATTGATTAGAAACGTTTCAGAATCTTTCGAATTCTTCCACGAATTGCACTACCACCAAACCCATGAAAATTTAACATTAATGGAACAGCAGATGTTCCATCATAGGAATTAGGTATATACAATACATACTCTCTATTGATACCGTCATGAACTAAGGTTTGTGCATTAGTATTCGAATAGCAACTCTCTGAATTGTTATTATCATCTTTTTTACAACTACCAAGGGTTATTGATAGGATAACAAAAAACAAAATTGAATTTTTCGTTTTAATCATATGTCTCTTTTTTAATTGTGCATAACGGTTAGTATATGAAGCGTAGCATCCCGCAGGGTGCTATGATTTCATATACATTGTTGTATGCCGTTTTTCTTATTCTTTCAAGATTTTAAATGTTTTTTGTATTCCATTGATGCTTGTAGTAAGAATGTAAGAGCCTTGTGGGTACTTGGATAAATCAACTGTAGTTTGCTGCGAATTTATACTTGAAGAGTATATTTGTTCGCCAATAATCGAAAAAATTTGTAGTCTATCTCGTTCTGAAAACGAAACTAAATCTGTTTTTAAAATTAGCGCAGACTGTGTTGGGTTTGGATAAACAATAGTTTGATTTGTACTATTTAGTTCGTATTGATTTGTTGATAAAAGTCCACTAAAACATTGATTAGAATAGGCAAGACTCATTTCAGTACTAGCGACTAGTGTAGCAGTTGAATCCATACAAATACACCTGCCATCATTAAAATTGTAGGTCATATTCGCAGCATTATTCTCAAACGCTTTGAAGGTGCACTGTTCAAATGTTAATGAATCTCCAGTCAATGATTGTGTGATATGATCCCAATTTGTAAACAAAATATTTCCTCCACTCCAGCGATTAAATCCTGTTTGTTGAATAAATTCACAAGGTTTTAAAAAAAGCAAATATAAAGTACCTGTACCGCCAGCTCCGCCACCATAGTTTACTGCAATAGTTCCATCAGCTCTTAAATCACCCACAAACGAAATAGAGCGAGAAAATCTTTCTTGTGGGTCTAATATTAAACCAAAGCCCCCATCGGTATTATTTATTCTTGTGAAAGTTTTTACGGTTTTATCTGCGTTCAAATACAAGATATAGCCCCAACCCTCATTTTGCTGGTTGGCGCCAGTCAGCAAATCGGGAACACCATCGCCATTCAAATCTCCAACATTGCACAAAGCGTGTCCTAAATTTGCCCCTGCGGTTCCGTTGGGGTTGACTCCTATTGTTAATGTGTCCGTAAAACCGTTTAGTCCCTCGGTAATTTTAAGCTTAGAAACTACATTAAATGTTGTATTATCCAAAGACAAAATCCAAATCGCACCTTTACCGCCATCCGACATAAATGCACCAACAGCTAATTCTTTTGTGCCATCGTTATCTATATCCCCAAGCATAGCAACCTCTCTGCCACCAAACTGGTCTTCAGGAAATAATCCGGTGCCAAATCCACCACTTAAAGGATTAATCAATACAGTTTGCATTGGCATTATTTGTGAATTGCTATTAAAAAAAAGAATTCTAATAGCCCCTATATTGGTGCCACCTAAATCAGAGCCTGGGTCACAGGCAACTAAATCAATACGGCCATCATTATTAATATCTCCAATTGCCGATAAACCTTGAGCTGTAACGTTGCTGTTTTTAACAAAATCTTTTACCGTTCCATTAGCATTCAAATGTATAATGTAAATAGCCCTATTCGGTGGGACAGGTGCTGAAACAGCAATGTCTGGAATGTTATCTCCATCATAATCACCAATTCCTGCAACACCATAGCCAAAAAAGTTTCCAGTATTTAATGTATCTGTAAATCCACCTTCTAACATAGAAATTTTTTGATTAGATTTTACCGTGCCATTATTGTTCATAAACAATATATATACCGCACCAGCATCAGTTGCGCCATCATCATCTGAACGAGCTCCAACAACAAGGTCTATGATGCCATCCCCATTAATATCTCCAGCTTGGTCGTGATCTCGACTGAATCTGTCGCCCGCATCTAAATTTGCAAAAAATCCACCTGAACCTTCTTCAATTTTCACAAAACCATCTGGTCCCCATTGAGTAGTTACTTGTGCATTCGTAAAAGTTGCAGTAAGAAGCAAAGTGATAATGGTTGTTAGTTTATAGTATCTCATTTTTTTAATTATTTTTTATTTAGACGTCAGTTTTCTGAAATTCCTTCGGTCAACTTGTTTTTTTGAGTAATACTATTTAGACTATTAACTTATCTAAAGGTTTAATTGATAGTGGTGTCTTTTTATGGCATACAACGGTTTGCATATGGCTTGTGGCGGTTTCTAAGCACTTTCATGTCCAACGAAACCAAAGCTGACTACGAAGGGAAAACCGTGCTGGCAGCCGTTCACCCGCCATAAGCTATATGCGTTGTTGTGGCTAGTGTTTTCTAATTATTAAAGTTTTGTTCAGCTTTTTCAAGCATAATTTTTATTACTTCGTTTTTCTTGTTTATTTCTCCTTTGTTGAGACGAATACGATAATTGCCCCATCGGTTATCATATCCCATTTCATCAAGTTCGTTTTCTTCAATTAGTTGGTCGACTTCATCAGATTTAGGCAACTTAAGTTCAAGTCTCATATAGCTTTTCTTAGGTCGAAAAATCGCAAAGTTGTTCGGTTGTCCGTCTTTCGCTAGTCCGATGTAAAACTTATTGTACTTGAGTTCGTAGCCTTCTTTAAATGAATTAATTATTGCCAATATCTCGTCCGCCATTTTAACAGTTGCTTGAGTTCCGCGTTTCAGCCAATAATCTCTGTCCGTTACTTCTTGAATCTCTTCATCTTCTTCTACTAAGCCATGAGCTTTGCATCATAGATTTCATTTTTGATTTGAAGTAACCTGCGGTTAATCAGATTGGATGATCTCGACTCTTGCCTTTTGTCTATCCAAGTGACCGTTGGAATACGAAGTCCAGTCCCAAATTCTACTTTTTTACGACCATATACAATACGAGTCATTATACTGGATTCAGTGGCATTAGTTTTAAGGGGTTTGAGATAAAATGTAACACTGACAGACTTTCCCTCAGGTGAAACATTTTTTGGGCTTGGGTGAAACATAAGTGAAACAAAAATCGAATAAATCCGATGAGAAATAAAAAATTCAGAAATGCTAAGTGTTGATAACTAAGGATTTAGAAAAAATCCGAAAGTATCTGAAAGTGATTTTGTGATCCCGCCAGGAATCGAACCTGGATCTTGAGTTCCGGAGACTCACGTAGTATCCATTCTACTACGGGACCATGAGGCAAAGATAAATCGATTATATTGCTTTGGAAATGCTTTAATACAATATTAAAAAAAGTAATATCTTGCATTTACTTAATACCTTCAATATGAAAAAAATAGTACTACCCTCAATTATTATTGGTTTTGTTTTATTCCTTTGGCAGTTTATTTCATACGCAGCAGGCGATTTTCACTCAAAACAACATCAGTATACCCCTAAGCAAGATTCAATTAAACAGGTAATTAATGAAATGGATTTAGCACGTGGTTCATACATGATTCCAAGTGTAAAGCCTGGAACACCCATGGATAAAGCGCAATCTGAATGGAATGAGCTTAAAAATGAACCATGGATGTTCGTGAC
>JAURFW010000027.1 GCA_030834125.1 Bacteroidota bacterium
CAATTTCGAATAATCAGACTTATCAGAAATTATCGTCGTGTATTTAAAGTTTTTTGCAGCTGCACGGATTAATGAAATACCCCCAATATCAATTTTCTCAATAATATCTGATTCAGTTCCTTCGTTTGCAACGGTTTCATTAAAGGGATACAAATCAACTATTACAAGATCAAATGTTGGAATTTCATACTGTCCCAACTCTTCCATGTCTTTTGATTCTTCTCTGCGGGCTAATATTCCACCAAAAACTTTTGGATGTAATGTTTTTACTCTACCACCCAATATACTTGGGTAAGATGTTAAATCTTCAATTGCAACTACCGGGATATTTAAGTCCTCAATGAACTTTCTTGTTCCTCCAGTTGAATAAATCTTAATACCTTGATCATGAAGAGTTTGAGCTAATGTATCAAGGCCCTCTTTATAGAAAACGGATATGAGAGCGGATTGAATTTTATGCTTCACATAACAAAGTTACTTCGGATAGGCAAAAACTAGTTAATTTGTTTACAACTTCTGAAGAACTTTGGGATTGATATTTTTGTTTCCATATTCGCATTTAGGTTCATATGGACAATGTCTGCATCCATTACCACAACAATGGCCTCTTTTCATTAGAAAATGTTCAGTAAATACACAAAATCCATTCTCCCAATAGAAATTGTTGTCGCTATTTTGCAATTCTTTATTCGAAAGTTTTTCCTCGCGTCTACGCACGTCCATGACATTGTTTAAACTTCTTGCCACTCCCACAAGGGCAAGGATCATTTCGACCTACTTTCATATCATTTATAATTGGCGCTTGTGCTTGTTTAGGAGCAGATTGTTCCATAGCTTGTTTGTTATTACTAGCCGAAGAACTTCCAATTTCATCTTTAGAGGCGACCACTTTGGGATTATCTCTTCTTGATGTTTGACGAGCCTCCTGTACTGAATCACCATCATTTATTCTTGTTCTAAACAGAAGTCCAAGAATCTTTTGATTCATGCGCTGTAGCATTTGTCCGTATAACTCAAAACTTTCGATTTTATAAATCAATAACGGATCTTTTTGTTCGTATTGCGCATTTCTGGTGCTCTCTTTAAGATCATCTAACTCTCGGAGATGTTCTTTCCATTCATCGTCGATAGTTTGAAGAGTAACAGATTTCTCAAAATCACGAATCATTGACTCACATTTTGAATCTAACGCCCTTTGCATTGGAACGGTGATTTGGAATTGTGACGTACCATCGGTTAATGGTACAACAACATTTTCAATTTTATCGCCTTGCTCAGAACGGATTTTAGCAAAAACTGGGTAGGCTTGATTGGCAATACCTTGGGTCTTGTCTGAGTATTTTTTTGTTGCTTCTTGATAAAGTTCAAGTACTAAATCATCCTCTTTTTTGGAGTTGTATTTATCCTCGTTGAAAGGAGGAGCAATGGCTAAAGTACGAATAATTTCCATCTCAAAATCAACAAAAGAGCCACCTTGGGCTTTTATTTGATTTACTATTTCTTCACACCATCCCATTAGCATATTACGCAAATCAATGCTTAATTTATCTCCAAATAGAGCATTTCTACGAATTCGATAAATACTAGTTCTTTGTTGGTTCATTACATCATCGTATTCCAACAAACGCTTTCTTATACCGAAATTGTTTTGCTCCATTCTTTTCTGGTTACGTTCAATAGTTTTGGTCATCCATGAGTGTTCAATTACATCCCCTTCTTTATAACCAAACTTATCCATGAAACCAGCAACTTTTTCAGAACCGAAAATACGCATCAAATCATCTTCTAAACTTACGTAGAACCTAGATGATCCTGGATCTCCTTGACGACCTGCACGTCCTCTTAACTGACGGTCAACACGTCTACTTTCATGTCTTTCAGTACCTATAATTGCTAATCCACCAAAAGACTTAACCTCATCTGAGAGTTTAATATCTGTTCCACGACCCGCCATGTTAGTAGCAATTGTGACTGCCCCTGGAAGGCCAGCATTCGCAACTATCTCAGCTTCTTTTTGGTGTTGTTTTGCATTTAAAACATTATGCTTGATATTACGTAATCTCAACATTTTAGAAAGCAATTCACTTACTTCTACTGAAGTTGTACCCACAAGAACAGGTCTATTCTCTGCAGTTAATTTAACAATTTCATCAATTACCGCATTGTATTTTTCACGTTTAGTTTTATAAACTAAATCCTCTTGGTCTTTTCTAATTATTGGTCTATTAGTAGGGATCACTTTAACCCCTAATTTATATATGTCCCATAATTCTTGAGCTTCAGTTTCAGCGGTACCAGTCATCCCACTTAATTTGTGATACATTCTAAAATAATTTTGAAGCGTAATTGTTGCGTAGGTTTGTGTGGCAGCCTCAACTCTCACATTCTCTTTAGCTTCAATTGCTTGATGTAGCCCATCACTATATCTACGACCTTCCATCACACGACCGGTTTGCTCGTCAACAATTTTAACTTTTCCATCCTGTAGAATATACTCAACATCGCGTTCGAACATTGTGTATGCTTTCAATAATTGCTGAATTGAGTGGATTCGTTCACTTTTCTCCGCAAATTCCTGCATGAGTTGATCTTTGCCTTGAATCTTTGCTTCATCTTGCATATCGGACTTCTCAATTTCAGCCAACTCATGACCTACGTCTGGAAGTATGAAGAAATTTTCATCTTCTTCAACACGGGTAATTAATTCTAATCCTTTTTCCGTTAGATCAACTGAATTAGTTTTTTCATCAATAGTAAAGAATAATGGTAAATCAGCTTTTGGCATTTCTTTTTGCTGATCCTGTAAATAAACATTCTCTACTTTTGTAAGCAGAGTTCTCATACCAGGTTCCCCCAAATATTTAATCAATGCCTTACTTTTTGGAAGTGCCCTATATGCTCTGAAAAGGGCCAATCCACCTTCTCCTTCTTTTGCTCCATCATTACCTTCAGTAATAAGCTTTTTTGCCTGTGATAGTAACTGCGTAGCTAACTTTTTTTGTTCGTCGTAAAGATGTTGTATTCTTGGTTTTAATGCCTCAAACTGTTGTATATCTCCTTTCGGAGTAGGTCCACTTATAATCAATGGAGTTCTTGCATCATCAATTAACACGGAGTCTACCTCGTCAATTATTGCGTAATGGTGTTTATGTTGAACCAATTCAGCAGGTTCATGAACCATATTGTCTCTTAAATAATCAAAACCAAATTCATTGTTTGTTCCATAGGTAATATCCGCCTTATATGCCTGACGTCTGTCAACACTATTAGGTCTGTGATATTCTAAACAATCAACAGTTAATCCTAAAAAGTTGAAAATTGGAGCATTCCATTCGGAGTCTCGTCGTGCCAAGTAATCATTGACTGTAACCATGTGAACACCTCGGCCACCAAGTGCATTAAGATAAGCCGGTAGCGTAGATACTAAGGTTTTACCTTCACCCGTTGACATCTCTGCAATATTACCTGTATGTAATGCGTAACCTCCAATCAACTGAACATCATAATGTATCATGTTCCACTTAATCATTCCACCTGCAGCTTCCCATTCATTTTTATAACGGACTTTATCGCCATCAATAAGTATGTGATTTTTAGAAACTGCAAGTTGTTTATCTAGTTCACTTGCTGTAGCTTCAACAACTTCATTTTCAGTGAATCGGCGAGAAGTTTCTTTGATTACTGCAAATGCCTCAGGTAAAATTTCTTTTAAAATTTCTTCAAGTTTCGCATCTCTATTTTTTTCTAAATTTGAAAGTTCTTCAAATAAGATTTCTTTCTCATCTACTTTATCATTCGATAGGGTTTCTATTTCTTTCCGTATGCGATTAATTTTATCATCGATTTCTCCTAGAAAATCTCCAATTTTTAATTTGAATTCATTCGTTTTATTTCGTAATTCATCATTGCTCAATGTATTCAGTGAGGCGTAGATTTCGTTAATTGATTCAAGCACAGGCAATACCTCTTTCATGGCTTTTTCCTGCGCATTTCCTCCAAATAATTTAGCGATTCCGCCGATTACATTTCCAAACATAATTTTAAGATTTGCGAAGTTACTACATTTTAGCCTTGGTAGAAAGTTGTATTAGCCGAATCAAAACCATGTTTATCGGATTTTGTTGAATCTTGAAACTCTTTAAAAGATTAATTGTTAAACAAAATAATGAAAAGATACGGTCTGTTGTTAATTGGTTTATTATTAGTGTTGAACGCGGTTAGGGCTCAAGAAATTGCTATTAGAGGAATAGTGGTTGATGCCTCTAATCAAAAAGGAATCTCTAATGCTCAAATTACATTGGATGGAACTGAAAGTAAGGCAATTTCAGGTGATTCAGGTAAATTTATTTTACCTTTAAATGAACCAGGTTTTTATTCGGTTTCGGTAGTGGCCGAAGGATATTACAGCAATAGCAGCTTTGAACAACTTTTTACTTTTGATAAACAGAATGCTTTAAAAATAGAGTTAGAGTCAAAAGCAGATGAGATTGGCGTAGTTGAAATTCGTAAATCTAAACTTCAAAAAAGGGATGCAGCAAGCCCACTTTCCTCACAAGAACTATCTATAAGGGAAATAGAAAGAAACCCAGGTGGTAATCGTGATATTTCAAAAATTGTTCAATCTCTTCCAGGGGTTATAAGTATTCCTGGTTTTAGAAATGATATTGTAATTCGTGGTGGGTCGCCTCAAGAAAATAAATTTTACTTAGACGGAATTGAAATTCCAGTAATTAATCACTTTCAGACACAAGGTAGCACAGGTGGACCCGTTGGATTATTGAATGTGAATTTCATTAAAAATGTTAATTTCTACACAGGAGCATTTCCGGTAAACTATTCTAATGGCCTTTCCGCAGTAGTAGATTTTCAACAAATTGAAGGTAATAAACAAAAGAATAAATATCGATTTACTGTTGGTAGTAGTGATTTAGGTATAACAGCAGATGGACCTTTAGGCAAAAAAGCAAGTTATGTCTTCTCCGCAAGACAGAGTTATTTACAAGGGCTCTTTACGGTGTTGGGATTGCCATTTTTGCCAAATTTTATTGATTATCAAGGGAAAATAAATATAGACTTGGATGAAAGAAATAAACTTAAAATCATCACTGTGGGAGCATTTGATTTCTTCAGATTAAACACAGGAGTAAACGATAATATCACTGATAGCATACAATTGAAGAACAATCAATATATTCTTGGTTATCTACCTGATTACAATCAATGGAATTATGCTTTTGGTTCGGTTTATACACATCTTGGTAGGAAAACTAAAACGGAAGTTTTCTTAAGTAGAAATATGTTGTACAACGAAACGAATAAATATGAAGATAATGATGACTCAGATCCATCAAAAAGAATATTGAATTACATCAGTACAGAAGAAGAAAATAAACTAAGAGTGGAGCATTCTGGCCGAATTGGTAGATATAAATGGTTAGTTGGAGCAGGCACAGAGTTTGCCCAGTATGGTGTCGATAATGCATTTAAAGTTATTACACCTAATGGTCTACAAGATATTGAATTTAGCAGTAACTTGGATTTATTTAAATATAATGCCTTCGGAAGAATGTCTGGAAGTTTTGATGGAGGGACTTTAGTTTCTGCATCACTTCGTTTTGATGGTTCTAATTATGGAGCTAATACAGCAAATCTTTTTACACAACCTACAATCTCTATTTCATTAAGTCATCCAATTATAAAGAATTTGTTCCTGAATGCAAATGTTGGTCAATTTCATCAATTACCAAACTATTCAATTTTGGGATATTTAGAAAATGGTGAATTGAGCAACCAAGATCGAGTGAGGTATATAAAGAACCAAATGGTTGCTATGGGAATTCAATATAACCAGGGTAAAGAAACAAAAATCACTTTGGAAGGATTTTACAAGCAATATTCAAACTATCCGTTTGCATTACGAGATAGTATAAACCTTGCAAACTTAGGTGCAGATTTTAACGTGGTTGGAAACGAGCCAATTTCATCATTTGGTGAGGGTAGGGCTTATGGTGCAGAATTTTTAATTCAAAGAAGATCTAAGTCTGGACTTTATGGAATAATTAGTTATACGTTGGCATGGTCTCAATTTAAAGATAAGAACGGAGAATATGTTGCGAGTTCATGGGATAGCAGACACACTGTCTCATTAACGGCGGGAAAGAAGTTGCCGAAAAATTGGGAAATTGGGGCAAAATGGAGATTAGTTACAGGGCGACCATATACACCAGATGATGTTCAACGCAGTTTATTAATTACAAACTGGGATGTGAGGGGAATTGCACTTCCAAACTATAACCAGTTAAACACCCAGCGTTTAAGTAATTTTAATCAATTCGACATTCGGGTAGATAAAGTTTGGTACAAAAAGAAATGGTCTTTGAATCTGTATTTGGATATTCAAAACTTCTTTAATGCCAAGTATTTCGGTCCTGAAACTCTAATCGCGGCTCAAGATGCAAATGGACAACCTATTGTTGATCCTAATAACACAAATAGCTATCTTCAGGATTCCATACCGAACGAAACGGGTACAGTACTACCAACAATTGGAATAATTTTAGACTTTTAAAACAATGAATAGATTTATGTGGTTTTTTATTTCTGCTGTGGTTATTGGGGTTGTTTTTTTACTATTCATGTCAATGCGTTTTTCAAATATTGAAACACCTAAGTATACTATATTATCGAGTATCGGTAAGGTAGAAATTCGAAAGTATCCACAGATGATTACGGCAACGGCTAGACTAAAAAGTGCTGATTATGACGAAGAGGGTAGTACTGGTTTTAGAATTGTTGCAAATTATATTTTTGGCGGAAATTCTAACAAACAGAAAATTGCCATGACGGCTCCTGTAATTATGAATATGGGAGATTCCTCAACTTTATCGTTTGTGATGCCTAGTGAATACGATTTAAGTGATTTACCGGCTCCAAATAATTCAAAGGTCTCAGTAAAGAAGCAAGAATCAAAAACGCTTGCAGTACTTCAATTTGGTGGTTATTCCTCTGATAAGAAGATTCAAAAATATGCTAAGCAATTGAAAGATACACTAAACTCCAATAATATTGAGATTATTGGTCCATTACTTTATATGGGTTATAATGCACCATGGGATGTAATTAATAGGAAAAACGAAGTTGCGTTTGAAGTCAATTGGAATTAGTATATATATTACTTAACCCACAATTTTTAATTCAAACTATAACGATAACGGCTTCCTTTGGAAGCCGTTATTATGTGGATGAATGATAATTTTAATAGTCGTAATTGAAAGCGGGCTCAGTAGGATGTATGCACATAACGGCAACCTTCTCAGCTTTGTTTACTAATTGTTGGGTCAAAGTACCAATGATAAATTCACTAATACCTTTTTCCATGTGAGTCATTGCCACAATTAAATCAGCATCAATAATCTTAGCATAATTGTGAACCTCATTAGCAAAATTGTCTAAGATACCATCCTTAAATTCATACATTACATATTTCACATTATTCTCCTCTAATGCCATCTTGATTCGAGCAAGGTTATTCTTAAGTTTTTTATTTAAATACTCATCACTTTCTTCAGAGAATACAATGTGTATTTCAGAATTAAACTTTTTCGCTACGCTAATACCCCAATTTAGTTTTTGTTTTGATTCAATTGTTAGATCAAATGGCATTACAATTTTCTTGTATCCTTTTTCATCAACACTAATATTTTTAACAACAACTACTGGAACTTCTGCATATTGAATGGTTCTAGAAGCGTTTGAACCAACAACTTGCTCTAATCCACTGGCACCATGGCTCCCCATAATTATAGAGTCGTATTGATCTTTGTTCGCAATTTCTGCTATAGTTTTATAAACTTTACCAGACTCTATTCGAGTATTTATTTTAATCTTTGAAGAATTTCTAATTCCTTCAGCTAAAACTTCTAATTTGGTTTTAATTGCATCTTTCATAATAGCTGATTGCGACTTAGAAAATAAACTTCCAAAAAAGCTTTCTTCAATGATATAGATTAATGTAATTTCATTGTTGTAGGCTTTTGCAACGTTAATTGCGTGTTTTACAGCACAATCTGCAACTTCCGAAAAATCGGTTGGTACAAGAATGTTGTTGTTTGTCTTCCTTTCCATATAGATTAAATTTATATTACAAAATTATACACAATAAACTTTTATCTACTATGATAATTGTTACAAAAACATTTACCATTTAGATTTAAGATTATTCAATGATTATTGAATGTTGTTCAATAATACCATTGTTGTGTATTTCAACTATATAGATTCCTTTATCTAACGATATTGTAGAAATTCTACCATTTTTTTCTATCGTATTGCTGAAGTGTATTCTTCCATCAATTCCAAAAACCCTTACATTTACTATTTGCTGATTGTTGATATGTATGAAATCCTTTGCTGGATTAGGATATACATTCCATTGTTTGGTTATTTTTTCAATTGAGCTTCTATTGCAATTAACTTCAAATTTTTGAGATAATACTGTATCACAACGGTTGCATGTATCAATCATTTTTAAATAGAAAGTATATACACCTTTTTCAAGAAATTTATGTTTTAATATTCTTCCAGTGCCTAATGAAATTATACTACTATCTGCCAGACTGTACCACTCATATTTTATACAAGTGCTCTTTTCCGTGGGTGCTTCAAAAATTCTGTAACAATTACTGTCCTTTTGCCCAATTGCAAAATTATTACCACTCCAATTACATTTGGTATTATTGCTATCGCAATCCACATACAAGGTTTTACAAATCCAAGTATCGCATTGTAAGCAACTATTATATCCCCAAAGGCAAATATTGTAGTAGCCATCATTTTTAAAAGTATAATCATGAACCCTTCCAGTTTCTTGGTAAAGAACGGTATTGCCACTTACTATTTTTAGCTTCTGTGTAATACAGCTATCGGCGTAATATGTGCCCTCAAAAACATAAGTATTACATGATTTTCTATTACTCCAACTCAGATTTAATTTGCTCCAATCGCAAGTTTTATTTGAAATACAATCCGTTGTATATGAACTACAAATTGTAGTATCACATCCCGAACACTGATTTAAGTAATTAACACATATTTTATAGGTTCCATTTTCTGGCAATTTATATTCATAAATACGATAATTGGTCCTGCTTTGTGTTGCCGTTTTACCATTAACAGTAACGGATATTTTATAACAGGAGTCATCAAACTCATTCATTTTGATACTTAACCAAGGGCATTCAGGCATTGTGACTTTATAGCCCAAATTACTCGGCCAATCACATTTAGGCTTTTCAAAACATTCAATAACAAACGATTTCCAAATCACTGTATCACAATTGGTACAGTCATTTCTATACCTGAAACCGTAATAATAAGTCCCATTTTTTTCTAGTCTCTTAGTTAAAAATCGAGTGTCTTTAATAACTGAATTCCCCCAAAGAAAGTCAATATGAATGCATGTATCCTTACTAGCATTAGCTTCAAATGATACTTTACCGCATGAATCTTTAGATATGCCATGCCCAATACCTACATTGGTCCAATTACATGAATTGCTTGAATCTGAATTGCATTCTACTGGAATGGGGGTGTAAAACGCGGTATCACAATTATTACAGGAATTCCAAACTTTTACATAAACATAATAAAGACCAGTATCCTTGAAGGTCTTGCTAAAATTTCGAGTATCAAATGAGTCTATGTCTCGGGTATTGCTTTTTGAAACAATTAAAGTTTGGGTTTGGAAACAAGAATCAGCAGTTCCTGTGATTTCAAATTTGTATGATTTACAACTATTAGAATAAGCCAGTTTTACTTTAGACCAATCGCAAGATTTAGTTGAGTTACATGACACCTTTACTGTTTCACAAGCTGATTTAGTACATAAAGTATTTTGCTCATACCAACTAGTTTTAACACAAACTTGGTAGTTATTATCTTTAGAATAGGATTTTACTGGGTCGTTGGTGTATGCACTATCCCCATCTCCAAATGACCATTCATGTGAATATTTAGTGGTATTGTTTGTATATGGTGTTGTAGAGAAATAATATTTTCCACATTTGATACTGTCTTTCACAATTTTAATCGAAACTTTTGTGGTATCGCAAGGACATGCCGTCACCGTTATTTTATCACAAATTGTAGTATCCCAACGTTTACACGAATTAGTTATTTTCATACAAACAGAATAAGTTCCAGCGCTGCTGAAAGTATAAGTGAGATAATCATTTTTACTAACAACGGTATTCCCGATAGACCATTCTACGGTTTCACAAGCAGAATCAACAGAATTTGGAAATCCATATAACTTCAAGCAGCTAGTTTTTGTGCTAAAGCCGTATTTCTGTTGGGCATTTAGATTATTAGATGAAAAAGAAAAGCCAAAAATAAACATGGCCAGAAATAGAATTTTTAGTATTTTCATTGTTTGTTAAAGATTTATTGGTTGTAAAGTTAGACATCTTAATTCAATACTTTGTATCTTAAGTATTTTGAAAAATTTAATTTATGACACTCAATCAACAATCATAAGTTCAGATATAATATGGTTGGCTAATAGCTTACCCTCTGTACTTAATTGAATTAAATTATTATTTGAAAGTATCAAACCTTGATTTTTAAAGTATTGAATTGAAGCTTTATTAATCGATATCCAACTTGAGTCGAGAGAAATTATTTTTTCAATATTAATTCCCTTGGAAGTTCGGAGGGCGGTCATAATGTACTCATTAATAATATTGTTGGGGGTTAACTCTTCATTTTCCCAAAACGAGCTGCCATTTTCAGAAAATTGAATATATCGAGCATTATTTGCTATGTTCCATCGTCTTAAATTTTTGCCATTGAACGAGTGGGCTCCTGGTCCAATTCCGATGTAGGGTAAACCCTCCCAATATCTAGAATTGTGTACTGCATTAAAACTTGGTAAACAATAATTACTTATTTCATAGACATCCCAACCTCGATTAATCATCTCAGTTTGTAAGATATTGAATTGGCTAACCATTTTAATGTCCTGTAATTCCGGACTTTTACCTTGTTTAATTTCGTGCTCCAATCTAGTCTTCGGCTCAACTGTAAGTGCATAAGCAGAAATATGCTGGATATTCTGTTCAAATGCCCAATTAAGATCATTTTTCCATTGTTCATCTGATTTTAATGGCCCACCAAAAATTAAATCAATAGAAATATTATTGAAGCCAATATTTTGAGCTAATTCAATAGATTTAATCGCCTGTTTTGAACTGTGAATACGATTCATCCACAAAAGTTCAGAATCTTGTAATGATTGCACACCAATACTTAAACGATTGATGCCTATTTTTTTCCAAGTTTCTAAATTATCCTGATTGATATCTTCAGGATTTACCTCAATGGTAAATTCATCTATATCTTGATTGGAAAAATTCTCATTAATAGAATTGATCAAATCAATCCAATGGCTTTCTTTTAACAGCGAAGGAGTGCCACCACCAAAATAAATACTTCCAATTTTTTCAGTTGTTGATCTTTGCTTGATTTCTCTTACAAGAGCATTTACTAGATTATCCATATTTTTTAGTTGAGTACTAAAATGGAAGTTACAATATGAACAGGCCTTTTTACAAAAAGGAATATGAATGTAAAGCCCTGTTTTTATCATATTGCGAAATTAATACTACTGTTTACCTTTCCAATGTAAATATTACTTTTGTTGTGATGAAAAAGTGGGTTTACTTAATAATCACTTTAATTTTGGTTAAGTTAGCCGTTGCCCAAAATATTGATACAATAAGAAATCAAATTTCACCTTCATCTCCACAGTCATTTGATTCGCCTACCGAGGAAGCTTCCATGACCGCTTCAGAAACGGTAACCATAGACTCTAGTGCTGTAAATTCTCAAAACGACGAATATTGGTTGAATTTGAGTTTTGTAAAGGATTGGAAATTTGCAGATTCACTTGCAAAGGATACAGTGAAGCGATTTACTGGAGGTTTTAGTTTTCAATTACCTACTCAAAAAATTGCGTTTGACCCTGATCCTTTTAATCCTTACAACCACGAAGAATTTACTCGAATAACTCGTTATAAAACATGGTATCTATGGGTCACTTTAATAATTCTGATCTACTTTGTTTATTTCAAAAGTGTTTTCCCCAAGCAGTTTCAATTAAGAATGGGAAGTTTTATTCGAAACTATCATTTCGAGGATTTAATGAATGAGCAAAAAATCAGTTCTGCTGCTGGAAGTTTACACGCCAATGCTTTTGGAACACTGGTATTTGTTCAAGGTGTAATTCTGTTCTTATTAACCCAAAACTTAACAAAAATTAATAATATTTATATTTTCTTAATTGCACTGGTTATTACTTCCATTGGTACATTTATTATTTATTTTTTACAATGGGTATTCACATCCTCGATGGATTTAAATGAACTCTTGTCAAGGCAAATTCAACGACAAATTAATGTAAACCTATTACTTGGGCTATTTTTTATTCCATTGTTCTTATTGCTTTATTATAATAGCGATAATCAATCTGCTATTTGGATTATGGGGAATTTGCAATATGTACTTTTAGGATGGATTTTGTTACGTATTTGGGCTCAAATTAGGGGTTTATTTCAAGATAGGGTGCTAAATTTCACCTCTATATTGTATTTTTGCACTTTGGAAATATTTCCATACGCTTTATTAGTAAAGTATATATACAGCATTATATAAACCCACCCCAATGAGTTCTAATCAAGACAAAGAGAAAAAAGTTAAAAGCATTCTTATTACACAGCCACCGCCTGAACCCGGAAGAAACGTGTATGAGGATTTCGAAAATCGCTTTAAACTAAATATTGATTTCAGAGGATTTATCCATATTGAACCTCTAACGGCAAAAGAAATTAGAAAGCAAAAGATTAATTTTTTAGATTATTCTGCAATTATTTTTAATTCTCGAAATGCTGTTGATTACTTCTTTCAAATGGTTCAGGAATTCAAGGTCGAAATGCCACCCGAAACAAAATACTTCTCTATTAATGAGAGTGTTGCCAATTATGTCCAAAAGTATATTGTTCCGCGTAAAAGGAAAATGTTTACGGCTAAAGGAACTGAAAAAGAATTTCTTACACTTTTTAAAAATCATAAAAAAGAAAAGTTTCTTTTTCCATGTAGTGATATAAGAAAGCCGAGTATCCCTGATTTCTTTAACAATAACGGTTATGATTTTACAGAATGTATTATTTACAGAACGGTGAGTTCAGATCTAAGTGATTTGGAAGAAGTATTTTATGACATAATTGTTTTTTTCTCTCCAGCAGATATTAAATCACTGTACGATAACTTCCCAGCCTTCAAACAAAACAATACTCGTATTGCGGGTTTTGGAAGTAGTACACAAAAGGCCATTGCTGAACACGATTTAATTCTTGATATTCCTGCTCCTGCTCCTGGAATTCCGAGTATGGTAGCTGCTCTTGAAGATTATGTAACAAGAGCAAACTCGAAATAGAATTATTTTTCAGTAACCCATAGGTTGAACTTTCCCCTTAAAGAGGGAGCTAGAAATAGTTGATATTGATCCCCTTCTGCTATTCCGAGCCTTTTCTGTATTTCTGAACTGCTTAACCCTTTAACATTCCGCGCTCTTAGACCACCACTTAATATATTTTCTTCCCTAAGGGCAATTTTTAACTGATTTAAACTTAAATTGTTAAATGCGCTAAGTATTTTATATGTTTTACCTAATGATACTGGGATTTTTTTATTAGTAATAAAAAGTTGTCCATCTTTTGTAATGGATTCGAATCCAATTTTATTAATAAATATAGTTGGTAACCTCATGCAATTTAACATTCCAGAAGGAACCCATATGTTAAAGAATGTACTCGATGTAAAATTATAATCTTCTATTTTAGACTTATTCCAATGACAATAATTATTCTCACCTTCAATATAAAAGCCATCAATTGACTTTTTACTATTTTTGTTATTATCAATTAATAAGAGAATTTCTTTAACGTCTTCTCCATGTTGCAATACTGTTATTCTAGTCCAAAGAGCAAATTTGTTTTTTATCCATTCAATATCGGTATAAGGACTTAGTTTTATCAGTATACGATTAAAATTATTGCCTAATAATTTTAAAATTTCTAGAATATTAGGACTAAAATTTTCGGGATTAGAACCAGCTCTTTTATTCACAATTCTACGATCAGGATCAATATAAATAATGTCATAATCGGATGGATTAATTTGTGAAATTATATTTAATGCATCTCCATCAATTCTGTTGATATCTAGATTGAGTTTTTCAAAGTTGTAACGAGAAATGTGATTAAGAATAGGGTCAATATCTACACTCTTAACAATTGTTCCTGACATGGCCCATGCCCAATCGTCCACGCCTAATCCTCCGGTTAAGTTAAGAAATGTACTTGCAGGAAATTCTTTGGATTTCCATTTGGCTACAATTTCTGAGGTACACTGTTCAAATGCACGTTGTGTGAATAAGCAACCATGTTTTGAGTGGATTGGTAATTTTTTCCAAGATTTATTTCTAAGTTTAAATTGTTCGCGAGCAATTGGAGAGAATTCGCCATATTTATTCTGAAATTCGCCGATAGAAATTGGCTCTTCAACCTTTTTGTTTGAAATTATTTCACTTAGGGCAATCGATTTGAGGTCTAATGCGTTTACTTTGTAAATAATTTCCGAATCCATGAAGATCACAAAATTAATCGCAATCATCGGTATCGCCACATTATTATTTACCGCATGTGGAAGTCAGAAAAAAGTTCGTTGCCCGGATTTTGGGGAAAAGAATACCACAGTTAATAAATAATAAATGAAGGGTTGGAAAACTCTTAGCACTATCGCAGATGTTGATTCAGCTATTGAATCATCACATAAACGCAGTGTTGTTTTATTTAAACATTCTACGCGCTGCAGCATCAGTAGTATGGCTTGGAATAGAATCATAAACATCAATAATGATGAATCTGAATTCGTAGGTTTCTATTTTTTAGACTTGATTCAGCATCGCGATGTGTCAAATTATATCTCAGATAAATTATCTGTAAATCACGAATCGCCACAGGTAATAGTGGTAAAAAATGGAGAGGCTACTTTAGATATTTCCCATTTAGAGATTCAACCCCAAGAAATTTTAGACAATATTTAAACCCTTCGGAAATTATTAAGGAATAATTGCCTTGAGGAGTTAGATAATGTATAATTGGGTATGGATGAAATTATTTTCAAGCAGGAAGCCGAGAGGATTCGTAAAAATAGGATTTAAATTTTGACTACTAATTAATTCCTTTTAATTTGGGGGAGTGAAACACCTTTATCAAGTAGGAGATACAAAGGATCTGATTTTTTCGATTACTAAAAAGGATATGGCCATGTTTAATGGTGAAGTAGTTCACCCATTTTACTCTACATTTTCACTGGGTCGAGATGCTGAATGGACTTGCAGACAATTTGTACTTGATATGAAAGAAGATCACGAAGAGGGTATAGGTACATTCTTAAATATTAGGCATAAATCACCGGCGCTATTGGGTGAGATGGTCCGAATTGAAGCAGTAATAAAGCTATTAGATGGTTGTCGAATAGACTGCGATTGGAAAGCATGGGTAGGAGATCGGTTGATTGCTGAAGGGGATCAAGGTCAAATGATTTTAACAAAGGAAAAGATAATGGATATTACACCTAAACCTTAGATTTTCCCTATTTAAAGACCAAGTAAAATCCGTAAGAGGTATTGGATTTTTTTCTCCAGATATGTTCAATCATTCTTCTTTGATTTATGTATAGTGCTAGATTAATTTATCATATATTTAATGTAATAATTGAAAGTAATTATCTTTGTTGAGTGAGTAAGAAAACTGCTGTTCAGAAGGTTGAAATTGTAAATAGAAAAGCTAATTTCAACTTCCATATAGAGGAGAAATTTGAAGCAGGAATTCAACTATTAGGTCCCGAGGTTAAGTCTATCAGAAATCATGCTATAAATATCGGTGATGGATACTGCCGCATGCAGGAAGGTGAATTATGGTTAATGAATGTGCATATTTCAGAATGGAAACAAAGCAGTTATAACGCGCATGAACCAATGCGTAATCGAAAGCTTTTACTCAACAAGAGGGAAATACAGAGGATTGATTCTCGCATTAAAACTAAGGGCTATACCGTATTTCCAATAAAATTATTTGAAAACGAACGGGGGATTTTTAAAGTTGAAATTGGACTTGGTCAGGGTAAGAAAACCTTCGATAAAAGAGAGGATTTAAAAGAAAAAGATATTAAAAGAGACATGGATAGAGATCGCTATTGAGTGACCAATTCAATAACCTGTGTATTCAAAATTTCATTTAATGTGATTGTCTGACTTTGAATTTCAACTTTTTGAAATGACTTTTTATGTAACTGAGCTAAATAGTTGAATGATTTAGAGTGTGGAGTATGAATAAAATTCCTTAAATCTGGCAGTTTGTTTGGCCCATCAATCCAATCAAAAATTGCTCCACCGTGATTATTTAAAATTATAAGATGGAAATTAATTGGCCAGTCGCCCCAGAATGAATTTGCATCGTATAATGAGGTAATATCGCCAGCTATAACAATTATTTTTTTATCAGGATTAACAAGGGCATCGCCGAGGGCTGTGCTAATGCATCCATCTATCCCGCTCACTCCTCTATTGGAAAATATTCTCGAGGCACCTTTAATACTCCAACTTGCATATCTAACACTCATAGAATTCCCGAAGTGTAAGTGATAGTTTTCATCTGAGTTTTTAATTAAATCTTGAACAAAGCATAATTCTAGATTAAATGGAATGGGTAATTCTTGTGCAATCAAGATTTGCGACTCAATAAATGAATTCCAATTATTCAGAAAATTGCTTTCGCGACCAATCAACAATTTATTTAAATCCCTCAGAAAATGTATTTCATTAAAAGGAAGATGTTTTGGCTGGGTTTGAAACGGGTCGCCAATTTCAGAAGCCTCTGATACATGTAAATGTTCAGGGCTCCATTTTCTCATTGCCAATTTTAGAGGTTTTGAGATTATTCCCATACCTAATGATATAATTAAATCAGGTTTAAGGTTATCGGGTATAGTACGTTTTAATAATCCCCAATCCCAATTTGTTAGACCTATTTCACTATATCCACTTGTTATATCTGCAAATACAGGAATCTTAGTTGCAAGGCTTTCTAGAACAGTTGACACATCATTTTTTCTAAAGCCTTGACCTATTATTAGTGCAATTTGCTTGCCGGACTGAATTTCAGAAGAGAGATCATAATCCAATTTGTATTCTTGAAGTAGTGTATCTGAATTTACATTTGAATTTTGCGAATCAATCTGTTTCTGGTCATCAATGCCTTCGTATATTGGTTCAGATAATGATATGTTTATGTGTACAGGTCCTGAAATTGGACCTGTGGAAATAGAAATGCATTTTTTTATATTTTGATTTGAGTTTTGCAATTCATCATACCGGGCATTTATATGTGCAAATGATCTTACATAATTTCCAAAGAAGTTTTTCTGACGAATTGTTTGCCCATCCCATTGGTCAATAAGCTCTTCCGGTCGGTCAGCTGAAACTATTAAAAGTGGGACTCTAGAATAATATGATTCTAAAACAGCGGGATATGCATTCGAAAGTGCGGAACCACTTGTACATAAAAAGCCTGCTGGCTTGCCATTACTAATTGCCATCCCCATTGCAGTAAATGCCGCTGATCTTTCATCAGGTGAGGAATAGAAATTAAAACTCCTGTTTTTGATTAATGCGGCAACAATAGGAGCATTTCTTGAGCCAGGAGAAATTACCCAATCTACAATACCGCAGTCGGCAAAATATTGAGCTATTATTGATAATTGCTTTCCTAGCATTTCTTACCCAGCTAAATTACTAATTAAAAAATGGGTTTTGATTTTTTTCGAATGCTACATTGGTATTTGGACCATGACCAGGCAATAATTGCATGGTTTCAGGCAATGTGAAAATTTCAGTTCGTATTTTGTTTAATAATAATTCATGGTTTCCACCTGGTAAATCAGTTCGGCCTATACTTCCTTGGAATACTGTGTCGCCTACAATCGCCCAATTCTCATTGAAATTCACAAAGATTACATGTCCGGGAGAATGTCCAGGAACAAAACGTACATCTAATTCAAAATTACCAAGAGTAATTCTGTCTCCGTGGTTAATATAATTATTTGGTTGCATTGATGGCGTATAATTAAGGCTCCATAATGCTGCCATAGTTTCACTACGTTCAATCATGGGTATATCCTCTTGATGAAGAAAATAAGGGACATCTGGGAATTCTTGAC
>JAURFW010000071.1 GCA_030834125.1 Bacteroidota bacterium
CACTTGGTGCGACCTACCGACTCAACCCGCAAGCTTATGCCTATGCGAATGTGAAGCAGTTTGACAGTACGGATGACATCGATGGGACCACCGGGAAGGTGGGGTTAGTGGTCAGCTTCTAACACTCGGCTTATTGCCATTCCAAACACTTCATGGGTAAAAATATGGGTAAAAGCCTGCACCCCAAAACCCACAAGCCTTACTATTTGATGAATAACAAATAAGAGGAGAGGGTGTACAGCTCCACCACTTTCATGTTTCATGATGTCTAACAAAGTCAAGTAGACCCTTTATCTTAAAGGGTTTATATTGAATTGGGATAAGCTCATCATTCATATCGTTTCTGGCAAAGGAAACAAAGAGCAGATTAAACTATTGCTTTAAGATATTATTGGTGTCATTGGTGCCCTCTAAAAACTAATTTAAGTAGTTTTTTCTTTTGAGAGTACATTAAGTTGCTCTGCAGCAATCTGTTCTATATCCCTGGCGACTTTATATAGACAGTTCTTACTTTGGGCTATCAGGTCTTTACGTATTTTAATGTTGTGATCAATTAAGCCATCAAAAATTTTACTTAGCTCTGCTTGTAAAATATTAAATTTCTGCATTTGTTCAATGAAATTTTTTCTTGGTAATTCTGAACCCGTCTTACCTGAGATTTCTAAAAAAGAAATATGAATTTCAGAATCAATTACCTTGATTCTTGGCTCGAGTAAGGCATTTTCCGAACTAATCAAATTATCAAGTCGTGAAATTTTTATTATTGGGATGTCGGGAATTTCGATGTTTACATCACAAGATAAAATTGTGGAGGATTCGGTTGGAACACCATAGTTTCTGTAAAAGTGGAATGCATCAAAATTTCTATGATAATTCGCCAATAATTCATCCTTAAATACTCCTTCAAACCTCAAACCATTATTCAAAATATATGAATTTCCTTTAGGGGAGTGATTAATGAGATCAAAAATGGGCATAATTTTTGATTCGCCCTTGATTCTAATTTGCCTGCTAATGAAATAATCTTTTAGGTAGTCTTTAGGGTTTTTTTCATAAAAATCATATTTAATCCATCCTAGGGAGAGTAATAGTAGTATTATTTTTTCTGGGAGCGCTTTTAGTTCCAAGTGGCGACTCTGAACTTCACTTAGACCTCCATCACCCCAACCAAAAAATTCTTGATACTGTTCGAAAAAGTTAACTAATTTTGAATCTAATCTAAATTTAGATCTCAATTTCAACTGAATTTGATTTTTATTGTTTAATTTAATGCAGTTCGGCGATATAAGTATGTTGTTAGGGGCAATGATTTTTATTGGTAATTTTGGATCGATTGGAGACAAGCCTTTACCAAAATTACCATAGTGCAATTTGATATTATTTGCTGTACCACCCAGGGCACGAAACTGTTCTAAGATTTCTGTAAATTTCATATATTACTTTACTAAATTGTAAAATACCCCTATATAATAAATATTTTATTCGTTAAGCTAGTTATAGTGACTTTGCTTAAAAAACCCGTAACTACTTTAACCGTTGTGTCTGAAAAAGATGGAATCAAGTTTACATCCACAGCAACAGTCAATAATTACTCAATCCTTAGCAAATTAAGTAAAGTTTTTTGTTTCTTAATATTACTTATTTTATCTACTTCAGTCTTTGCTATGCAGATTTTTGTTAAAACTTTAACAGGAAAAACTATTACGCTTGAAGTTGAGCCAAGTGATTCGATTGAAAATGTTAAAGCAAAAATTCAAGATAAAGAGGGCATTCCACCAGACCAGCAACGACTGATTTTTGCTGGTAAGGAATTGGAGGATGGTCGGACATTGAGTGATTACAATATACAAAAAGAATCTACATTACATTTAGTATTGCGTTTACGTGATGCTTTATCAAATCAGGAATCAAATGTTTATAATCAACTTTCTTCGCAAGTATCAATCGCTCAGAGGTTTTCAGATGCCCAGATTAAGAATGTGACTGACCATATTCAAGGTTTACACCACAACTTTAATGTAAAAAACAATCGCTTATTTGGGGATAAACAAATCGATATCTGGACAACAGGAGTCATTGATTATGGCTCTCTTAATCAGAATGATTTTAGAACATCAGGGGTAACTGTTGGTATTGATTATCAACTCAATCCATATGTAATTATGGGCACTGCAATCGGCTATGGATCGGACAAGACTAAGATTGATTCTTTGGGCAGTAATGTAAAGTCTCATCAAACAACAGCAACCGCTTACGCCGTTTACCAAGCAGACAATAATTGGTTCGTGGATGCCTCAATTGGATTTGGCGATTTGAAATTGAAGAATAATCGCTACTCTTCCCAAGCGAGCTCTATGTTCGCAGCAAACCGTAATGGTGATACAGTATTTGGTTCTTTAAATGTGGCTAAGTTGGTTGAAATTAACCGGGCACAATTGCAACCTTATGCAAGATTTACACAAATGTCTTCAACGCTAAAATCTTATAACGAAGGTTCAAACGTCAACGCTTTGGCCTACGATAAAGCTAAAGTTATAAGCCGTACATTTTCAGCAGGCCTCACTGCTTCTTACGACATCAAGCTAGAAAATGGTAAATTAACGCCGAGTGCTAATTTTGAATTAAGATATAACTCACGTGGCTCACTGAATCAAATATTCTCTTATGCAGATACACCTTCAGAGTCCATGGTGTATAACTCAACGCCAGCACCTGATGAAATTCAGTCGTTAGGTTTAGGCTTGAGGTATCAGGCGAAAAGTGGCATATCCAGTGATCTGAGATGGCTGTGGTCTAATGGCTCAAACTCATACCATTCAAATGCAATAAAATTAAATGTGACGGTACCATTCTAAGTGAGTTAAAGTTTCTCAATAATTAACACATGCCAAAACACTTCATGGGTAAAAATATGGGTAAAAGCCCGCACTCCCAGTAATACCGCCGTAGCTACTGTGACCGGGTCGACAATTACTCTGGTCGGTTGCAGGCAGCACCACCTTTACTGCTACGCAAGTTGCGGATGTGAATTACACCAGCACTAACACCACCACGACTCTGATTATTGCTGATGATCCTCGTTGTTTCAATGGTGGCACCATTGTCTATAATTTTATCGATCCATATTATAGTTGCAGTTGTGCTTTAGGTTGGACCGGGGAGCATTGCGAACATTTTTCCCCCTGATTAAGCAGAGTTTTTTTATATGATTCTTGTAAAATATTTACTTATATTACAATAACGTTAATCTCGTATAAGGTTAAACCAATTAAATAAAAGGAAAATTTATGATTGCAAGAGTGATAGCTGGAGTGATCGGCTTGTTTATGCTTAGTTCAGCC
>JAURFW010000055.1 GCA_030834125.1 Bacteroidota bacterium
AAGCAATCCATTTTCGATGGCTTTTTGTAACAATTCTAGAGATAATTTATTAAAAACTATATGGAGATATTCACGGACGGCTTTTTTTCTGTTGACCCAAAACATGGTTTTTTACCGATTTCAGAACCACTAATTAAATTACCAAAGAAATACGAAGCACTTCAATTTCTAATTGATGAAATGCCTATTAGAAAATCTGATGGCAGTCCAGGCCTATTAGCTTCGAAAGGTGCTTTTGAAGCTAAAGTCAAAACTGTTCCAAATTTTTTGGAAGAAGTAAAAAGGGAATCAGATCCCTTTATTCAGGCTGCATTATTTAGAACCTATAGCTTCATTACTTCAGCATTTACGCTCTCCCCTGCACATCACACATTTTTAAAAACAGGAAAATATGGAGTAGCACGAGATCGATTACCTGAAAATATAGCACAGCCATTTGTTGCAGTCTCTGAACTTCTAGAGGTATTTCCGTGGCTCGATTACCATTATGCGTATTCATTAGGTAATTATTTCAAAATAGATAAGTCTTCTGGTTTTAATTGGGAAAACTTGGAAATGGCTGCGAAGTTTTCTGGAATGAATGATGAGAAAGGTTTTATTATGCTTCACGTTGATATAAATCAATTTTCTCCGGAACTTATACAGTCGGTATTCTCAATTTGCGAAGAGCAAGTAAAGGGAGAAAAATTAGCAGATTCTTTAACATTATTGGCTGACACACTACATAAAATGAACGACAGAAGAAAGTTAATGTGGGAAGCCTCTAGGTGGAAACACTATAACGATTTTAGGGTCTTTATAATGGGTGTAAAAGGGAACGAGGATTTGTTTCCAAATGGATTAGTTTATGAAGGTGTGTGGGATGAACCGAAAGCGTTCAGAGGTCAAACAGGGGCACAAGACAATATCATTCCAACTGCAGATATCGTTAGTGGTGTGATTCATTATTATCCACAAAATCAATTAACTGATTATCTCATGGATCTTAGAGAGTATCGACCTAAATGCATTCAAAAATTCTTTAAAGAATTGGCTAGAAAAATAAATGCAAAACCACTAATTGAAAGGTTAATAACAGAGGATAATCAGGATGGTATGATCGAGCTAATGAGAGTTTATGAAGAAATTTATCTATTTAGAAATGGTCATTGGCAATTCGTTCAAAAATACATCATGCAAAATACTGCCTATCCAAAAGCAACTGGAGGAACACCTATCACCTCTTGGATTCCTAACCAGATAAAAGCAGTTCTTGGTGCAATGAATGATTTATCAAAAAACCTTAAAGAATCAGAAAAATTTTCAAAGAAGGTTTGGAAACAATCCTATGACAAAAAGGTAACTCTTTTAAATAAGCAATTAGAAATTGTATCGATAGATGTCTTTGATCCCGAAGCTGTCTTTAAGCTCAACAAGGATCTTGGATATCAAGACTTCAAATAATCCTTAAAACATACTGTAACTCCTGCAGCATTAAACTTAGAGCTCAACCATCTAAAGTATTTTCAGCAACATCTGAAATAATTTTCAGTAAATTAAGAAACTAAAGTGATCTTTTCATGGGAATATCTAGCTACAAGGAAGGGGTTGTGATTGTTATTGGATCATTATTACTGAGTTGCGGTTCTGTAAATAAAATTCCAATTTCTGAAGTAAATGAAAAAATTAGTGTAAAAAGAGATCGCTGGGGAATTAACCACATTGAAGCAAAAAATGAGAAAGATTTATTTTTTGCTCAAGGATACTTAGCGGCTAGAGATAGGTTGTTTCAATTTGAACTATGGCGAAGAAAAGCTACAGGAACCTCTGCTGAAATAGTTGGGAGGGCGGGCTTGAAGAGCGACATTGGGGCCCGGCTCTTGAGGTACCAAAAAGATATGGATGCCGAACTTAATCACTATCATCCCAGAGGAAAATCCATTATTGAGTCATACGTGGCGGGTGTAAACGCTTATATCAAACATACAGAGCAAAACCCGTCTTTATTGCCATTTGAGTTCAACCTTTTAGGAATTAAACCAGGTAAGTGGACACCCGAAATAGTAATATCAAGACACAATGGTATTCGCTCAAATGCCTCTCAGGAATTATCCATTGGAAGAGCACTTGCCAAAATAGAACCAGAAAAAATAAAAGAATTTATGTGGTTCCATCCTGGTGATCCTGATCTTACACTTGATGAGTCTATAGATGCTGAATGGTTGTCAAATGATATACTTGAATTTTATGATGCGGTTTCCAATGATATTCCTTTTGAAGAATTATTATTAGAACAAGAGTTGCCCGAAGGAAGTAATAATTGGGTAATTAGTGGAGAAAAAACAATGAGTGGAGCACCAATATTAGCTAATGATCCACATAGACGTATCGCTCTCCCCTCACTTCGTTATATCGTTCATCTTAAAGCGCCCGGCTGGAATGTTATAGGAGGGGGTGAGCCAGTTATTCCAGGTGTTTCCATAGGTCATAATGAATATGGTGCATGGGGTCTAACCATTTTTCAGACCGATGCAGAGGATATTTATGTTTATCAACTTAATCCCGAAAATAAAATTCAATACAAGTATCGAGGTAATTGGGAAGAGATGACTACCCAAAAAGAGCTAATCCGTATACGGGGAGAAAAGGATACCATAGTATCGCTAAACTATACCCGCCACGGACCAGTACTTTACTTGGATTCCATAAATAATAAAGCTGCAGCATTGCGTTCGGCATGGCTAGAACCAGGAGCCGCTCCATACTTGGCATCTTTGCGTATGAATCAAGCTACTGATTGGGACTCGTTCAAAAATGCCTGTGAGTATAGCTTTATTCCCGGTGAAAACATGATTTGGGCTGACACATCAGGAGCAATTGGCTGGCAAGCAGTAGGCATTTCACCCATTCGTCCAAATTTCAGCGGAATGGTTCCTGTTCCTGGAGATGGGCGTTTTGAGTGGGATGGTTACTGGCCTATTTCACTTAAACCTAACCTAATCAATCCAGAAAAAGGGTATTGGGCTACCGCCAATCAGGACGTTACTCCAGTCACCTATGATCATCCTGACGCACTAGCATTTACTTGGTCAGATAATTACCGAGGAGATAGAATCAATGAGGTTTTAGATATGGAAAATAAGGCTACAATTGAGGGCTCTATTCAATTGCAGACCGATGTAAAATCCATTCCAGCGAGTATACTCACCCCTCTTTTGCTTTCAATCGAGACAAAAGACAGTTTAGCCCAAAAAGGAATTGAGCTTATGAGGAATTGGGATTATAAAATAGAAGCAACTAGTGTACAGGCGGCAATGTATGTTACCTGGGAGAGAATTATAATAAAAAAAATGCGTTCTAGCTGGGTTCCCGAATCCATACAATCTTTCATTAAGCCCCAACTAACAAAAATCATTGAGTGGATTGTTTCTCCAGAACTGATCTTTTCAAAAGATGCTATAGCCAATAGAGACATCTTATTAAACGAGACCTGGACGGAGGCTATACATCAACTGTCAGAAAAATTTGGAGATCAAATGAGCACGTGGGTTTATGGCCAAAGTGAATTCAAACACATTACTTTAAAACATCCGTTATCTCAATGGGTAGAAGAAAAAAAGAGAGAAATTATAGATATGGGGCCACTTCCAAGAGGTGGATATCCCTATGTTCCAGCGGCTAATGGAGCACTTGATAATCAAACCTCAGGTGCCAGTTTTAGAATGGTGACCGATCTAATTAATTGGGACTTAACGCAGATGACGAATACACCTGGTCAATCAGGGGATCCGAATAGTCCATTTTATAAAAACTTATTCCAGCCTTGGGCAAAGGATGAATATTTTCCAGCTTATTATTCTAAAAGGAAAATAAATAAACACACCGTAGAACATATAATCTTAACTCCTGAAAAATAATTTACAGAAAAAATTCGAGTTCTTTTGTCTAAAAAACTAAAGTCAATTTTTTATTTTTTTAAAATAATCGTTTTGAATTTTAAGGGTAATGGTGTCTTCTTTAACTGCTTTTATTGCCTTGGAAAGCGATGAAACCATATTGTCGGTAATAATTTTTCCTAAATCTCTAGAAGCAACTGCTGCTTGACCTGCATAATGATTTGGATATGAGGCATACCACCAAATAGCTGTGTATAAAGTGTTAGGCAATTTTAGTCTGTCTTGATCTTCTCCAGACTCAGATATACTCCGTTCTAATTTCAATAATTCTGGCCGAAGATACATGATCTCTGATGCCTCTCTTTCACCTCCATGTTGATCGGTAGCTGCGGGTGATTTACGTAGATTATTGACTTGATTAACAACATCTTGAGGCATATCTGGTTCAAAGAAATAAACTACATAGTCCTTTTTATTCTCCAACTGATTTTGAATAAAATATCTTATCATTTGAGGGTTCCCACCATGACTGTTGATTATTATTATTTTTTTAAAGCCATTACGTGCTATCTCCTTAGTTGTTGCCTCTAATAATTCCATCGCAAGCTTTGATGGTAAAGAAAAGGTCCCATATTGTTGTTTAGCTTCATTAATCTGACCATAAAAATAATCTGGAAAAACAACGGCATATTCTTGTTGGCTAGCGCGAGATGCCCATTGCCTCGCGCGAATCAAGTCTGAGCCAATTGGAACCCCTGGACCATGCTTTTCTAAAATACCTATAGGGAGAATGCAAGTACCTTTCGACTTTTCGAGAGCGTATTCCCAATCTGAAGCGACTAATTCGTCCCATCTTGTTGGAATTTCTTGTCCCATCAATATGCAGGAGTAAAACAAAGCACAGAAAAATAATATCCTCATAGAGTAGAATTTTTTAAATGTACTTAAAACCTAAATCTCTTCTACAGTTTCAGACTTACTGTTTTTTTACAACTTTTATATAGAACTTTAGGTATGAAGTATTTTTTATTTTTTATTCTAGGATTCCTAATCTCATCTATAGTCAGAGGTCAAGAACGATCAAATATTATCCTCATTGTGGTAGATGATATGAGGTATGATGAATGGAGCGGTGGTGGTCATACCTATTTAAAGACACCAAATATTGATTCTTTGGCACAAATTGGATCCAAATTTAATCGGGCATATCATGCTGTACCGTTATGCTCACCGAATCGTGCAAGTATTTTAACTGGTCAGTACCCTTCAAGACATGGAATTATTGACAACAGTGCCAGGGATCAATCTAGTTTTCTCCTTGATTTATTTCCAAAAGATCTCCAAAAAAGCGGATACAAAACAGGTCATGTAGGTAAATGGCATATGGGAAATAGTCCAGATC
>JAURFW010000090.1 GCA_030834125.1 Bacteroidota bacterium
AGTAGATCATGGCTTACAATTGGCTTGCATTATGAAAGAATAAAAGAGCTAAAACACAATTTTAATTTTTTATATGGTGTCGGATTAAATTATCGTCACGGTAGAGAAAGCATTAACCTTGCACGAATCTCAATAGGATCAACAGAACTAGGCTTATTTGAAATAATATCGAGCGGAGGAATAAGGCGAGACATAGGAGCAAATATTTTCGGTGGTGTTGAATATCGAATCACAAAATGGTTATTTGCTTACGCAGAACTAGATTTTCTTGGTATCTTCTATATTAAGGATAAAGACTATATCTATGAAATGAAAGAGTTCTATGATTCTCCACAATTCCCAAGTCGATATGATTTGTCCTTAAAATTGGGGATAGGATTTAATTTTTGAGTTTGACTATGACGCGCTTAACTATTTTAATAACTCTTATTACAATTGGATCAATATTGACTTGCTCTTCGTGCAAAAAGTTAGACCTACAAATGGATGTCCCTAATTGCATTGAAAGGAAAATCAGAAAAATCAGAAAAGAACCTGTCAGAAATCCTCCCGCCGAAGTTTGGCAATGGAAATTCGATGATAATACGTATTATTATTTCACATCTGATTGCTGTGATGCCTTCAATTATTTATATGATGAAAAGTGTAATCAGATTTGTGCACCAGATGGCGGTTTTTCAGGCGTTGGTGATGGGAACTGCCCTACTTTTCCAAATGATATTGAAAAACAATTAATATGGAAGGATGATAGATGAATTTGACTTCTTAATAAATACGTTTGCTAACAACACCTCCGATGAAAAGCATCTCTAAGTTTTAAACAATCGCAATAAAGTAATTCACAATCGTCTATTTTTTACAATAAAACCTGCCCGTCCGGCGAGGACAAAACAGTCATTAGTTACTTAAATCTCCTCCTCCGATTTGTGGTCTGAGTTCAGCCACCTGCACCTGTCTGGTTGTTAGTAAAGGGCAGCTACCAGCTAAGCTATGTAGCTACAATGAAATTGCACTACGGGCGCATGTTTTGTAGTCTGCCCTTCGGTTTCAGTTCTGAGATTATAAGTTGTGTTTCATTCTACTTTCAAACTGTAATTCACCTGATAAGGTGTTTCTGTTTTGATTACAGACAGTATTCTTCTGGCCATTTTGTGAGCCACTTTGATAATGATATTCTTCACGTTCTTACCATAATGTTTGCGGTAATACGCTTGCATTTCAGGATCTTTACGTACTGCTATCCAGGCAGCTTCTACCAAATAACTTCTTAGCTGGTGTCTGCCACGATGGGTAAGTCCAAGACTCTTTTCTGATTGTCCGCTACTATAGATGCCTGGAACCAGTCCAATGAACGACGCAAATTGTTTCTCGTTGTTAAACCGTCTCAAATCTCCGCATTCAGCAATGATCACAGCAGCTAGAAAACCACCAATTCCGGGAATGCTCCTCAGTAGTTCATAATCTTGTCGGTGGTGCTTGCGGCAATAGGCGCGTAGTTGGTTCGCTGTTTGCTGATATTCTAATTTGATAAATCGGTACATACGAATCTTCCCCGACAACGAATAATTCCCTGGATCATGACGGAAATCAAGGCTCTCCAACCAATCCAAAAAAGCATGTGTCCAATAATTGTTGTCGTATTGCTCTGGTATCTTGATCCCATGATAAAGCAACATACTCTTGATTTGAACCTTGGATCTTCGCAATTGCCTCGTCAATTGAGAGCGATGACGCGCCAAACTGGTTAGCTGCTCATGCTCCTCACTTGGAATGTAAATCCCTTTCAAATCGCCCTTCTTTAATTGATCCGATAACTTTTTAGAATCGATGGCATCTGTTTTAAGATAGCGATCCTTATCACTCAACTTTATATCTGCTGGATTGACTACCAAGACTTCCCAACCTAAATTCAAAAAGTAACGCGCAGCATGAAAACCGCAGCATCCCGCTTCATAAGCAACATACACCTCATGATCCGGAAAATGCCCCTCTACATACTGATACAAAACCTCTGTTTCAGAAGGTATCGAAAACGTTTTGTGAAAGAACAAATCCGTTTGAATAGAAACCGACCATGTCAGCTTGTGAATATCAACCCCAATGAATAGTTTTGGAGTATTGGCATCCTGTAATTGCATAATATATTTAGATTTTTAGACGAACCTAAGTTATGCTTTTACATGGGTGCTAAACTGCATTAAAACGCAGTTTAGCCAAACCGTTGTGCTTCTATGCGAAATAGAGAGAAAAGATTAATTCCTAAAGAATGAGAAAACAAAATCTGATAGAACCCAATTACAA
>JAURFW010000022.1 GCA_030834125.1 Bacteroidota bacterium
AATTAAATTTCCATAACTAAAAAGGCTCTCCGTATTTCGGAGGGCTTTTTTTATGAAATCACTTGCTTGTCGCCGTTAATGAACTCGTAAGAGGTCAATGAAATATTCGGATCTAAATCTAAAGACAACCACCTACGGTGTTTTAACCACCATTTTATGCGCAAACTTGGAAAACCCGTTTTGAAATAGTTAATAATTAATGGATTTGCCTTCAACGTAAGATTTTTCTGATTCATGTTATCCCATAGATAAAAAATCTCATTTATTATCTTATCGATGAGTTGAACGCTACCAACTGATTTTCCAGTACCCATACATGTACTACATAACTCTGTATTAGCAATTTCCAGCTGTGGTCGAACACGTTCCCTGGTTATTTGAACAAGTCCAAATTTGGTCATCGGTAAAATGGTATGTCTTGCACGATCAGTGGACATTGAGTCTTTTACGAGTTGGTGTAATGCCGATTTTTTCTTAGAATCCTTCATGTCGATGAAGTCTACTACGATAATTCCACCCATATCTCTCAATCTTACCTGCCGAGCAATTTCGTTAACCGCTTCTGAGTTTACCTTAAAAACATTTTCCTCACGATTTTGGGGGTCAAATGAGGTGTTACCACTGTTAACATCGATTACATGCAGAGCTTCGGTGTGTTCAATTACTAAATAAGCACCCCCAGAAAAGGGAACGTTTTTCCCAAATGAACTTTTAATTTGTTGGTTTATTCCATATTGGTCAAAAATTGGAGATTTGCCTTGATAATGCCTAAGCATGGCGGAGTTTAATCTATAACGCTCTATTGTTGACTTTAATGATGCATGGATTTGCACATCGTCTGTTGCAATTAACGAAAAACTTGGGTTTAATATATCTCGAACTAGCGTCTCTAAACGATTTTCATTTTCAGTAATTCTTTCGCCGACTTTAGCACGCTTCAGGCCAATTAATACCTCATCCCACTTTTTTAACAAGTCGCGTAAGTCTTTATCGAGCTCTTCAAGCTCAACACCTTCTGCTACTGTTCGGATTATAACCCCAAAGTTTTTTGGTTTTATACTTTGGGCAATATCGCGCAGCCTACTTTTTTCTTTTGTATTTCCAATTTTTCGGGAAATAGAAACGGTGTTTGAGAATGGAACTAAAATTAAAAATCTACCGGGCAATGAAATATCACAAGTGATTTTCGGACCCTTATTTGCAATTGGTTCCTTTAAAACTTGAATAAGCAATTCCTCCCCAGTGCGCAGCACTTGGCCAATTTTTCCAGTTTTTTGAATTCCTTCTTCGAATTGAAGTCTATCTAAATCCGACGGAAGACGATCGCTTTGACGTACCGTCTGAACGAATTTATTCAGAGTCTTTACATTGGGACCAAGGTCGAAATATGTAAGAAAACCATCTTTTTCAGCTTTCAGATTAACGAATGCTGCATTTAACGATGGCGATATTTTCCTCACCTTGCCCAGATAGAAATCTCCTACCTGGAAGGGTGCATCAAATTCTTCCCTGTGAAACTCGGAGAGTTTTTTGTCTGCAAGAAGGGCAATTTCTAAACTAGACGAATTTTTACGTATGATTAACTCGTTCGTCAAAGGCAGTCTAGATTAGCCAATTATTTCTTCTTATGTCTGTTTTTGCGAAGACGCTTCTTGCGCTTGTGCGTTGAAATCTTATGTCTTTTTCTTTTCTTCCCGCTTGGCATAACTTTATTCTATCTATTTAGGTTCTATTTTTCTTTGCATTTCAACCGCTAAATTTAAATAAATTTTTGCGTTGATTGAATCTCCCATCATACCATATAAATCACTCGTTTCGAATAACCAATAGGGATTTTGGGGTTGCAAAGATACTAATTTTTCCAACTTTTTTATCGCTTTTTCCCATTGATTCGATTTTTTTAGCAGATTTAAATAAATATAGTTTAATTCAATATCGTTTGAATCTATTTTTTGGGATTCTTTTAAAGTCTTTAAAAATGCCATCGGTTGGTTTAAATATTCACTTTGATAAATAATCAACGCATTACGCAGAGGAATTGAAGTTGAATCTTTTAATAAACCCGCATCAATCAATGTTTTCCCATTTTGATATAAATATGCACTTACTTTTTGATTTTCTGAAATTGAGGCAGCAACAAAAATTGAATTCCTGGCAATTTCAATTAAATCTCCTTCGCCAAAATTTGAATATAGTTCAGATTCTAATAAGCAAGTCAAGGGCTGGTTCTGTGTTTCTTTTGACCATTTAAGAGCGATTAGTAATGAGTCTTTACTTGCTTTAGTACCATCAATTAAGACTTTAGCAATGGGCCTTGGAGGTTTGATGTTTTCGAATACAAGGGATAAATACTGTGACCTTGTAATTACTTGTTCCTTTGAGGTTTCAGCCGTTAAAGGCATGGTAGCGTCTGTATTGGCTCTTTTTTTACCATTCTCTGCAAAGTTTACAGTCGAACTTTTCCATTGATAGGTTACACCAAAAGCCAATAAAAGTAAGCCGCCCAATAGTATAACTAAGCGGTATTTATTTGATTGCTTCAAATTGTTAAGCTTATGACAAACGCTCGCTTAGCACTTTGCTCTCTTTAACTTGTTGAGCAAATTCTTTAGCGGGTTTGAAACGTGCCACATGGTGTGCGGGCACAACCAACGAGGTGTTTCTTTTGATATTTCTAGCCACTTTGGTCTTTCTCTCTTTTAGTTCGAAAGTTCCAAAACCCCTCAAATAGATATTGTTTCCATTGATCATAGAGTTTTTTACGACAACAAAAAAATTGTCAATGGTGTCCGCAATAGCTGCCTTCTCAAGACCCGTGCGTGCGGCAATTTCGTTTACGATTTCAGACTTTGTCATTGTTTCAAGTGCAAAAAAAGTAAATAAACACGTTTTTTGCATAATGTTTTTTGAAAGAGTTATCCCAAAGTTATTGACGTGGTACCAACAAGAAAAACGAGAATTGCCTTGGCGTGAAACTCTAAATCCCTATTATATATGGATTTCCGAAATTGTTTTACAGCAAACAAGAGTAAATCAAGGCCTGCCATATTATTTTAAGTTTGTCGATAAGTTTCCAAAAATTGACGATTTAGCAAAGGCAGAAGAGGAGGAGGTTTTAAAAATTTGGCAAGGGTTAGGCTATTATTCCCGAGCACGAAACATGCAAAAAGCAGCAAAAATGATTGTTAATACCTGGAATAGTGTTTTTCCAAATAGTTTCAATGAAATTAAAAAACTTCCAGGGGTGGGTGATTACACGGCTGCAGCGATTGCTTCATTTGCTTTTAATGAAGCAGTTCCGGTTGTAGATGGAAATGTAAAACGTGTATTTGCACGTTTTTTGGGCATTCACGATAATATTCAATCAAGTGCATTTCAATCTACGGTATTTGAGCATTTAAAGGAGGTAATTCCCAAAAATGAACCTGCAAGTTTTAATCAGTCTATAATGGAGTTAGGGGCATTAGTTTGTCTTCCTAAAAATCCAAAATGTGAATCTTGTCCTATGGCTGATTATTGTATAGCTCTTAGAGAGAATTTACAAGGTATTTTACCTGTAAATAAGAAAAGAACTAAGATCAAAAAAAGAACTATACATTATTTTTTTATAACTGATGAAAATGAAAATTGTATCATACAAAAGAGATCAACCGATTCTATTTGGGGTGGGTTATATGAATTCCCAAATGTTGATAACGAAGATCTTATATTTCCCAATTCGTTATTTAGTGAAGTGATTTCATTAAAGGAAGTGAATTTTGAAGTTCCCGATAAACCTGTAGGAATTACAACGCATAAACTATCTCACCAAAATATTACTGCTGTTTTATGGTCGTTAAAATCGACTCAATTAGTTGAAAAAGAGTATTTTAAACTAGTTGAAAGTAGTAGTTTAAATAATTTCCCTTTACACAAGTTAATGCTTAAATTCGTTGAATGGTTGGAAAAACCGAAAATAAATAACGGAACCAAAATTATATAACTAATAAAATGATTAACAAAGTAATTTTATTGGGTCGTTTAGGTAAAGATCCAGTGGTGAGAAAATTAGAGAGTGGTAGAATTGTTGCAAATGTTACGTTGGCTACAAATGAGAAATATATGAAGGATGGTCAGGTTATGGAGAGCACAGAGTGGCATAATTTAGAAATGTGGGATCAACAGGCACAAAATGCTGAGAAATACTTTAAAAAAGGTATGCTTTTATATTGCGAAGGTAGAATTAGAACTGATCGATATAATGATCAAGATGGACAAGAAAAAACAGTTAGAAAAATACGTGTAATAAGTTATCAAATGATTGATTCCTCAACAGGTTCGGCTAATAGAATTGTTGGAGATGAATCGTCATTTGGTAGTCATGAATGATGATGGGTTATTTAGGGATTTTAGGCATATTTAAACCAGTTGAATCCGCAGATATCCCAATAATTGTGGGAGTGTTTGTCTGGATGTTGTTTTGTTTACTTGTTTCTGCAATTTGCTCAAGTAGTGAAAATGCGTTTTTCTCACATCGAGATTCTGATTTAAAGGAACTCTCTGAGCAAGATGGAAAAAGTCAGAGAACCATTTTGAGGTTGCTATCCCAACCCAAAAGGTTGTTAGCAACTATGTTACTGATGAATAGTCTTGCGAATATTGCATTTATTATTTCATCTTTATTCTTCTATGATAAAATCTTAAATGAGGAGGAATACCCATATTTAAAACTAGCCGTAGATACATTATTTGTAACCCTGCTTATTTTAATTTTTGGAGAAGTAATTCCAAAAGTATACGCTACACGTAACTACCGTAAAACAGCCCAATTATTGGCATTCCCAATGAGTTCATTCGTTTTTATTTTATGGCCATTTACCACCATATTAGAAAAATTAGGATGGATATTAGAAAAGAATGCGGGAAAGGGTAGATCTGATATTACACCAGAAGAAATTACTGAAGCAATTGAATTAACCTCACATGAATCAGCGGTTGATCAAGAAACTGAAATTTTAAAGGGAATAGTCAATATGTCTAGTATTCAAGTAAAGCAAATTATGTGTCCTAGGCTTGAAATTGTTGCACTAAATAGCAATTATCAATATGATGAAGTTTTAAATATTATTAAAGAGGATGGTTATTCGAGAATGCCAGTTTATCTGGATAACTTAGATACAGTTGTTGGAATTCTTAATGTTAAAAATTTATTGCCTTTTATCGATGAGGATAATAATTTTCATTGGGCAGAGCAAATTTTTAAGCCATATTTTGTTCCTGAAAATAAACCTATTGATGACTTACTGAATGAATTTCAGCAAAAAAGATTGCATATGGCAATTGTGGTAGATGAGTTTGGAGGGACTTCTGGATTAGTGACTCTGGAAGATTTATTAGAGGAGGTATTTGGAGATTTAAAAGATGAGTTCGACGATGATGAGTCCGAATTTGAAAAGATAAATGAGGCAACGTATATTTTCGAAGGGAAAACACCAATTGTTGATGTACTTAGAGAATTAGGATTACCTCATGATTATTTTTCAGAATTGAAAATTGTTTCGGACTCTGTTGCTGGCCTTGTTTCTGAAGAAATGGGTAAAATTCCTCGTAGAAATGAAAGAATAAAACTAAAGGATTTACTGTTTATAGTAGATGCGGCAAACCCTAAAAAAGTGAAAAAAGTTAAAATTGTACTACCCTAAATGAAAATTCAATTACATAAACTTTTAATTTTAAGTATAATAGTTACAGCAATAAATGCATGTTCCAACGAATCGGATTATGTGCCAAAGCCGCATGCATACCCTAGAGTAATGCTTCCCATAAAAACGTATTCACCAATTAATAAAGCTGAGTCTCCATATCAATTTGAAATACCTCAATATGCGTCTATCGTAGAAGATAAAAGTGCTGTAAATCCATATTGGTATAATGTAGAATTTCCTGTATTTGATGCAACCTTACATTTAACATATTATAAATTTAAGAATAATATTGATTTAGACTCCATGATAACAGATACAAGGTCTTTGGTATACAAACATCTTCAAAAAGCTGAAGATATTGTTGAAGATCCTGTTGATGCCTACAACCCTAATTTGAGAGGTTTGATATACCATATCCAAGGAAATACAGCGACCAATCTTAATTTTTATGCAACGGACAGTTCTCAAAATTTTTTAAGAGGGGCGTTATATTTTAATCAAAAAACTGACAAGGATTCTGTACTTCCGATATATCAATATCTAATGCAGGATGTAAATCATATTTTAAAAACATTAAGCTGGAAATGATTAGATCATTAAAGACGTTTACAGCCGGCATATTATTTGTGGCTATTTCATCGTGCGGTTTGATTTCGGGTGGAAAAGGACGATGTGAAAAATACACCGAGGAGGCATTTGGTAAATTTCAAATGGCCTCCTTTGAAGATGCCGCAAAAAGTATCAAAAAGGCAATTAAATGTAATCCAGAAAAGTCGCAGAATTATGCTTTACAAGCTGCAATTCATGAGTCTATGGGGGACTCAGCAACAGCTCTTAAAGCTCATTCAAATGTAATCAAATACGATAGTAGTTATCAGGCAAACTATTATTACTATGCATCATATTTATTTAGATTGAATAGATATGATGAAGCGGATGAGATAATTAAAGGATTTGACAATGCACCTAATACGCAAGGGTATAACGCCAAAAAGGATGCTGCGAATAAAGTAGTTTTAGACAAGGTAGATCGTTTGCGACGTTCCATTGAAATGGCTCGCGAAGAATCTGTAATAATCTCCCAATTGGAAATTCAAAATATGGGGCCTTCAATTAATTCTGCAGCTCATGAATATTGGCCGGGCATGCCTATAGATGGGACTACTTTTGTTTATACTCGTCTCGTTCGATCACAAGAAGACTTTTATTTTTCCTATAAAGTAAACGATTCTCAGTGGTCTAAATCAGTTCCGGCGCCAGGCAAGGTAAATACTTCTGAAAATGAAGGTACTAGTTCCGTATATATTGGTCCAGAAAGACAGCAACTATACTTTACAGTGTGTAATCAAGGTGGTTACGGTAGTTGTGATTTATTCTACAGCGACTTAACAGATGCTCAATGGGGACCTAGAAAGAATATGGGGCCAAATATCAATTCTGCTGCATGGGATGCTCAACCTTCAATTAGTGGAGATGGTAATACTTTAGTTTTTGCAAGTGCCAGGCCCGGTGGTCAAGGAGGCAAGGATCTTTGGATTGCACGTCGTATCAATGGTAAATGGTCGGTACCTGAAAATTTAGGATCGGAAATAAATACTGAGGGCGATGAAGAAGCACCATTTTTACATTATGATGGAAAAACCCTTTACTTTTCTAGTCGAGGTCATGAAGGCTATGGTGAGCATGATTTTTTTATGGTTCGAAAAGATAATAAAGGCGAATGGAGTTTGCCTGTGAATTTAGGAAGAGGAATAAATACTGAGCGTGATGATGTTGGATTTTATGTAGATGCAAGAGCTGAAAGGGCATATTTTGCATCAACTCGCGCAGGGGGTTTTGGAGGAATGGATATTTACAGAATGAAACTTCCCCAAAAATATAAGCCAGAGCCGGTAAATTATTTATTAGGAAAGGTTAGAGACAAAGAAACACAATTGCAAATTGCAGCTCATGTTCAATTGGTAGATTTGAAAAGCGATCAGATAATATATGAAGACTCGGTTAATGAATTTTTAATTCCGATAATTCCTGGAAATAATTACGCACTGCACTCTTCGAAAGAAGGTTTTTTATTCGATTCAAGGAACTTTCAGCCAGAAAAATCTACTATTGAAAAACCATTTGAAGTTATTGCAGAGCTTGAAAAAATAAAGAAAAATCAGATTGTAAGACTAAATAATATATTCTTCGACGTAGATAAGTTTTTATTGAAGCATGAAAGTTTTGTAGAACTAGATGTGGTTGTTAAAATATTAATGGATAATCCTAAAATGAAAATTGAGATTTCAGGTCATACAGATAACACAGGAAGTGAAGAACATAATCAAGAGTTGTCGGAAAACAGAGCAAAGTCTGTTGAACGTTATTTAGTAGAACAAGGAATTTCAACCCAAAGATTGGTTTCAAAAGGATATGGTCCGTCTAAACCTATGTCTACCAATGACACAGAAGAGGGAAGAGCTTTGAACAGAAGAATAGAAATGAAAGTATTGGAAATTAAATAAAGTATTATGGAGAAATTAAATGAAAATGAATTAAAACGGATTGAAAAGGCCTTTGCCAATAAAGATTGGCCTTCAATAGCTAGCTCAAACAGTTGGAGTATTTTTAAAATAATGGCGGAATTTGTGGAAGGTTATGATAGAATGGCTGAAATAGGTCCTTGTGTCTCAGTATTTGGATCTGCCCGAACAAAACCTGATCATCCTCATTATTTGTTGGCTGAAAATATTTCTCAACTATTATCAGAAGCAGGTTGGGGGATTATCACAGGCGGTGGCCCTGGAATAATGGAGGCAGGAAATAAAGGAGCAAAGCAGGGAGGAAGCGCAAGTGTAGGTTTAAATATCAATTTGCCATTCGAAACTTCAAATAACCCCTTCCAAGACGATGATAAAAGATTGAACTTTAATTACTTCTTTGTTAGAAAAATAATGTTTTTAAAGTATTCTCAAGGAATTATTGTAATGCCTGGAGGGTTCGGAACTATGGATGAATTGTTTGAGGCATTAACATTGGTCCAGACAGATAAAAGGGCGAAATTCCCCATTGTTCTAGTAGACTCTAAATTTTGGGGACCCTTAGTGTCTTGGATTGAAAATACCCTTATTACAGAAAATGAATATGTAAGCGAAAAAGATACTAAACTATTTACAATTGTAGACACAGCTAAAGAAGCAGTCGATGTATTATTAAGCTTCTATGAAAAATACTCAATGAAGCCAAATTTCTAATGATGGCAACTCCCATGCTCATGGAAATTGATGCTTTCATTTATACGGCGGATTGGTAACTCAGATATTTCTTCAGAGTTCGGTAATGTAGGTTGACCTGCCAAAATCCAACTAGTATAAATACAACTAGCTACATGTTGTATAGATTCCTCCATTCTTTTGTAAACTTTTAATCTAAGGCAGTTTTCATAGTCCTTAATAAAGTTGACTGTATTCTTAATACTCATTAATCCTTTCTGATTTTGGTGGTAGGATTTTGTTATTATGAACCCTTCGTTTTTTCTACATTTAATTTCGCATTCCATTACATTATTTACTTGGTTATGACTTTCCCACATCCATTTCCAAATGCTATCCATTGGGTTTTCTAAATAACTAATTTCATTGGGTAAAAATGGATATTCATGGTAAAGTTCGGCAACCTCTGTTTCCCAAAGTTTATGAATGCCGTGTTGGTTTGTTAATTGTCCGTTGTAGTTTTTAGTAGTATGTAAAGGGACATGTAAATCCGCTACATAATGACCTAATTCGGCACTGTGTTTTAGTATCAGCTCTGCATTTTGCTCAATAAAAGCTGTTTTAAGTTTATGAATTGTGAAGTATACTGTCCATGGAACTGAACCGTGATTATTTAGCAAGTCTTCACCCCATTTCGAATTTGCAGCCTTGTAAAAGATTGGGATTGAATCTATTCCAATAAAAAACTCAATATCAATATAATGTTTTGGAGCTTCATTGCTATCTATATAGCGTCTTTGATCAGGCTCAGTGCTATGTGAACTTATGTATTCGATATGCTTCTTAAAAAAGTCAAAAAGAGGAGTGGGTAATAACAATACTGCATGTTTATTTATGATTCTATGTGGCTTAAAACCCCAGCTGAAAAGAGAATTAGACCAAATTAATAATATAACGCACAATAACCAACTCCTCATTTCTTTATTCTATTCTTCGTAAATTCTTAGTCGTTCTAAATACATCTGAATGGTATTTTGTAATCCGTGGTACAGAGAATCACAAACCAATGCATGACCAATGCTTACCTCCAAAAGATTTTCCATTTTTTTGGTTAGATAATGCAAATTATTTAAATCTAAATCGTGGCCTGCATTAACTCCTAATTCAAACTCTTGAGCTTTAAGCGCAGTGGCAAGATATGGCGCTATTGCATTTTCATGATTTCCTTCGGCATATTTATGGGCATATTGTTCCGTGTAAAGTTCAATTCGATCAGCACCGGTGGCTTTTGCTGATTCAACTAAATTCGGATTAGGATTTAAAAAAATACTTACTCTTCCTGCACTCTTTTTCAGGTCTGCAATTACCACTTTTAAAAAATCACCATATTTAACCGTATCCCATCCATTATTTGAAGTTAATACCTCTGGCGGATCTGGCACCAAAGTAACTTGTTCTGGTTTAATTTCATGGATTAATTGAATAAACTCAGAACTTGGATAGCCTTCTATATTGAATTCAGTGGTAACGACTTTATTTAAGTTAAATACATCAGATCTTCGAATATGTCTTTCATCAGGTCTTGGATGCACTGTTATACCCTCAGCTCCGAATAGTTCACAATCTTTTGCTACTTCAATTAGATTAGGGTTGTTCCCTCCACGTGCATTTCTGATGGTAGCAATCTTATTTACATTTACACTCAATTTCGTATGCTTTCTCATGGTATAGTTATTTGAACAAAAATACGTGGCTTTTGCCATAGGTATGTTTCACTTTCTTGTTTTAATTGTAACTCAAGACTACTATGTAAACTGAATTTATTGAATTTATAGGAAACTAATCCCCAAAAATCAATTCCACTTCCTGAAACTATTTGTAATTGCCAAGGCAGTTGAATAGTATTTCGAGTAATGTATAATGTTTGCTTATTTGATTCATAGGCGTAGATGATAGTTTTCAATTGGAATCTATTTATTTCCCAAAATGTTCCTAATGCAATTAATCCTCCAAGTTTTTCTCGGGTTCCCTGAAGAATACTTTTTTGTTGAATCCTTACGTTTTTACCAATCTTGTAATCAATTACCCAATTCATTCTGTAATTAGCGGTGTCAAGAGATTGTAAATGTATTTTTAATTTTTCTTTTTTTGATTGATGCGAAAAATCTAAGAAGAAGTTAGTTTCTGATTCTTGAATACTTTTATCTTTTAATCTATAAATAGGATCGCCGTTAATTAAACCAATATTTATGTTTTGCTTGTTCGCGGGTATTATTGAAATTACGGCTATAGATTGACTTGTGTTACTTTTGATTGGTAAAAACTCAGATTGGTCAATGCACGGGAAATCAATTGGATATTCCTCATGTGTGAATGAAATGCCTAAATTCTGCTCGGCTTGATATAATGCTCCAATTTTATAACAGGATATTCTATTTATATATGCAAGATTGGAACTTAAAATAATCTTAGACCATGGATATGCAGAAATGGATATTTCAGGAATACTAAGTTGCTTTTCCCCTTTAAAAAATTTTGTGAAATGATAGTTTGAAATTGAAAAATTAGCATTCCAAAATTCAGATTTATATGTATACCCAAAGAAATTATTCCAAACTTGCACGCTATTTTTTCTATCAATTTCCAGTCTATTTATATGTTTTCCAGTTTGAATAAATTTGTTAAATGAATCATCCTGAATGGTAGCTAAATTTCCATCTCTAAAGTCAATACCCGAACTGAAATACAATTTATGATTGAGAATTTGTTTACTTATTGTCACTCCCCAATATCCTTGATATTCATTCCACGAACTTGAACTTCGAATATTTTGAATATTGTGAAATAGGCGAACATTGGATTGTGTGAATTGGGTGGCGAATGGCGTGTTTTTTACAAGTCCTTGATTCCAATCAATAATATATTTACCTAGAATAATATTGGTTTCCAACTTTGGAATTTTTATTCTACAAGAGCTTCCAAAATAATCAAGGCCTTTTTCGAAAGCATCGGATTGAAATGATAAATTGAACTGAAATATATTGCCTTTTTGAAGTTTTAATTTCCCATATCTTAATGCACTTGAAAATGAATTTTCCGGTAGTGAGCTTCCTAATATAATCTTATGTTTCCATTTCGATTCAGTAAGGTTTTTTACTGTGCCTAATAATTTATTTTTCAGGTTTGATTTTAAATTAAGATAGGGGAGCAGTTCTAGAATTCGATCTTTTGTGAATCCGCATCTATATAGTTCGCACTCTTCGAGAATATCTCCATATTTATCTCTATGAGTAATGATATTTTGAACCTCAAATAAGGATAAAATAAAATTTTCAGAATATAGAATATTAGAATTTACGAGAATAGTAGAGTCTCGATCAGATTCTTCGATTTCAAAATCAACCGATGTAGTGGTTGTGATATTTTCAATGTCAATTTGCGGATAAAGTATTTGGCAGTACATGCAAACTCCCCAAATCATCATCACTTTGCCTGTCCAATGCATAAATTAATCTTATAGTATTTCTAAATCCTAATTGTCGTATGGAATAAATCTCATATGCCAATTGGAGGTTTTTCTGATTATAAATCAACTCTAATGAGTAGTTGCTATTTGTTCGCAACTGTATATTAGTTTGAAATTTATTTGAAATTTTATTGGATAATTGTACATATCCATAATTAACTAAAGTACTAATCTCAAAGCCAATATTTAAATTGGATTTTGAAAAAATAAAGCAGTAATTAAGTGCGTGTTTTTGGTGCGATTTTGAATAAGATGCAATAATTGCAATTGGGTTGTTTAAAAATATTGATGAAGCAAATAATCCAACTTCAGGAATAATGCCCTCTATTTTTGGGAATGACTTAATAAGGCCAATTTGTGAACCTATATTAATGGCTTTATTTATTTTGAATATATGACCGTATTGTATGCTTGCAATAAATAATTCTGGGCTTCCATATGTATATGTTTGCATTGAGAATTTATGCAATGGGTTCTCTTTGGTATATATGAAATTATGAATGAATAAATCGGTCCCAGAAACTAATTGCGTGAATTCAGAAGAAATTAGAGTGGAAGGCTTGGTAAAATAAACAGTATTAAGGGTAGTTTTATTTTTATAGAGAATTGGTGCACTGTTAGTATTTGGGATTGTTGCGATTTGTGCAAATGATTTTTGAAAAATCACTGTCCAAATCCACATCCATCGCCTCATTCTATTTGCTCTTTTATAGTTAGTAGTTTTTGTTTAAGGTTAAGTAACTCTTGTGTGAGCTCTTTGCGAACGTCTGTATCTGCTGGAGTTTTCTTTACTTTTTTGGAAACTGCAGATAATCGCATTCCTTTGCTGTAAGTAAGATAATGAATTTCCTTTAACAACTCAATGTCAGTAAGGCGATAGATACGATCACCTTTTTTATTTTTCATGGGATTTATCTGAGGAAAATTCTTCTCCCAAAATCGAAGAGTTGAAGCATTTACCCCAAGCATTTCCGATACCTCACCTATTTTAAAATATTTCTTAGTTGATTCTTCCATATTAGTCAAAACGATTAGCTTCACGTTGTGAATTTTCAAGCATTATTTGATATTGTTCATCGGTAAGGTCATTGCGATAAAAGAATGCTGGATTTAATGGGTTATTATACTTTCTTACTTCATAGTGCAGGTGAGGACCAGTGGAACGACCTGTATTTCCAACAAAACCAATTAGCTGTCCTCGTTTAACTATTTCGCCCGGCCTGATATTAAAACGACTCAAATGACCGTATAACGTGGTATAACCGTTGCCATGATTGATGATTATGTGATTGCCATAGCCCCATCTTTCCTTCTTTACCGAGGCTACCCTTCCATCGCCAGTAGCATAAACTTCTGTACCTACTTCAGCTGTAAAATCCATACCCGCGTGAAAAGTTGAAGTGTGATAGAAAGGGTCTAATCTATATCCAAAACCACTAGCCATACGTTTAAGGTCTTTATTAGCAACTGGCAAAATCGCCGGTATTGAATTTACTAAATCGGATTGCTTAGAAATAAGTTCCTCCAATGAAGCATATGATTGCTTTTGAACTTCGTTAAGATGTTTAATTTCATCCATTTTGCTCCTAATACGCGCCATAGCCTCGCCAAAAGGCAATTTTAATAAATCTGAATAATCATTTATATTTTTATTATCAGTTTTTGGTGCTTCTACACCATATATAGCACGATAAATATCACGGTCTTTTTGTTGAAGTTCAATCAATTCCTTATTAAGCAGAGTCAACTGATTTTCCATCTGTTTTAGCAATAATTTGGTAGTTTTAGATTGCTGTTCTAATTGGTTCGTGATTGGTTCGCTAAGTACTTGGCTGAAAATAAGAGATAAAACTACAACGGATACTATTATGAGTGATGAAATTCCAAGAGTTCGCCATACCATGTACCTCCGGTTTTCCGAAACTTTCTCAAAGCGGAGACTCTTTGGATTGAAAAAGTATTTTGTACGTGACATTTAAGGAATTGCAATAATAAGGATTGCGAATTTGATTCGTATTAATTTTCGTTATTTTCTGTTGAAGTAATCGATATATTGCTGGGCACGGTTTACATATTCTTCAACGTTGTTTTTAATACGTTCTTCTACTGAAGAATCGAAAGTTTCAACAACTTTTGCTGGTACGCCTAAAACTAATGAATAAGGAGGAATTATCATCCCCGAAGGCACCAATGCATTAGCTCCGATAATACTGTATTCACCTATTTGCGCATTGTTTAATACCGTAGCTCCCATTCCAACTAAAACATGATGCGCAAGCTTTGCCCCATGTACAATGGCAGAATGTCCAATAACGCAATCATCTCCAATAATACAGGGGTCACCCGGATCTGCATGTAATACTGCATTATCTTGAATATTTGTACGAAATCCTACTTCAATTAAATCAGTATCACCGCGAAGTACTGCTCCAAACCAAATACTAGAAAATGGTTTTAAGATTACCCTGCCAATAGTAATTGCTGTAGGTGCAATAAAAACTGAGTTATCTGAGTTTATGGGCAAGTTAAGGACATTGTGAAGATTATCCATGACACGAAAGATAATCAAGGATTGTTTATTATTCATCAAAAATTTTAAAAGTATCTTCGCAACATGGAAGTCCTTTTTTCGGAAATAAGTAAGTTAATAGGTACTCAAAACGAAGTAAAATTCGGAGCTGAAATGAAAGAATTAGGTGTTATAAACAATGCCTATATGCTTGTAAAAGACGGAATTATTGCGGAAATAGGTGAGGGGCTGCCAGACAATATTCCCTCAAATCATGTGAAGCTCAACGGTGCGGAAGTATTGCCAGGGTTTATAGATTCTCATACGCATTTAGTATTTGCAAAGCCGAGGTACAATGAGTTTGTTTTGAAAATTAAAGGGGCCACTTACGAGCAGATTGCCGCATCCGGAGGAGGAATATTGAATTCTGCAAAAGCTTTACAAGAAACCCCTGAAGATAAATTGTTTGAAGATGCAAAATTGCGTGTGAAATCGATGATTGCGGCAGGCACAACAGCAATAGAAATAAAAAGTGGTTATGGACTTACTCTCGATGCTGAATTGAAAATGTTGCGGGTTGTAAAAAAATTAAAAGAATACTTTCCCATAATTATTAAATCGACTTTTTTAGGAGCCCATGCCATTCCAGCGGAATATAAAGATAATACCGATAATTATGTAGATCTTGTTATTAATGAGATGCTCCCGCAAGTAGCGAAAGATGCATTAGCCGATCATATCGATGTATTTTGCGATACTGGATTTTTTACACCTGAACAAACGGATAAAATTTTAAAGGAAGCCTTGAAATATAACCTTCCTGCCAAAATCCATGGAAATGAGTTAGGTTTAACAGGCGGTGTGCAGGTTGCCGTTGCAAATGAGGCTTGGAGTGTTGATCATTTGGAGCATCTTGGCCCCGAGGAAATTGCCTGTTTGAAGAAGGGCTTTACAAAAGAATATGGAGGAACAATGCCAGTTGCACTGCCTGGTACTTCATACTTTCTAAGAATACCATATAGTGATGCACGCGCAATAATAGATAATAATCTACCCCTTGTTTTGGCTACTGATTTTAATCCAGGTAGCAGTCCCGTTCATTCTCTGCAAACAATTAGTGCACTTGCATGTATTTATATGCGAATTCTTCCTGAGGAAGTTTTTCATGCCATAACCATTAATGCAGCAAGAGCATTGCGAATGGAGAAAATAATTGGCAGTTTAAGTGTTGGGAAAAGAGCAGATTTTCTGGTTATGAAGAATAAGGAGTCTCTATACAGTATGCCTTATTATCTCGGACAAAATCAGGTTTCAAGAGTATTTGTTGAAGGTCTTGAGATTAAATGATAGATTAAGTCGTTAAACATTACCCCGCAAATGGAAGTTCTCCTTTAAAAGGATTTAACTTTGTATTAAACTTTAATTATAACCGAAATATGCCTTATCCAGAAATGATGGTGGCTCCAATGAGAGCCGAGTTAACGCACCAAGGGTTCACTGAATTGAAAACCTCTGAAGAAGTTGAAAATGCAATGAATGGTAATAACGAAGTTACTTTAGTTGTAGTAAATTCTGTTTGTGGTTGTGCCGCAGGAAGTGCTCGTCCAGGGGTAGTTGCTAGTTTGGATTACGATAAGAAACCTGCGAAATTATTTACTGTATTTGCTGGTCAAGATCTCGACGCAACTTCTAAAGCAAGAGAGTTTATGATTCCATTCCCTCCGTCATCACCTGCAGTTGCATTGTTTAAAAATGGTGAAGTAGTGCATATGATAGAGCGTCATATGATAGAAGGTAGAACGGCCGAAATGGTTGCCGATAACTTGAAAGCCGCTTACGACGAGCATTGTTAGTCTTCGATTTGGATCTTTCAAAAATTTTAGACCAAGTACTTGAGGTTACCGCAGATGTTGGTGCATTTCAAGTTGAGCATTGGAATAAAGTAATAACGTCAGAAATTGAGGAGAAAACAGCCAATCAGTTGGTTAGTTTTGTAGATAAAGAAAGTGAGAAAGTTCTAAAACAGCGCTTATCAACTATTTTACCTAGTTCTTCCTTTTTAGGTGAAGAGTCGGGATCTGATGAATTAGAAGATTCCGAGTTTTTATGGATTGTTGACCCATTGGATGGTACAACAAACTATCTACATGGGTTGCCAGTTTTTAGTATTAGCGTAGCATTACTGAAAAATGGTGAGCCAATAGTTGGCGTAGTCGATTGTCCTGTTTTAAAAGAAACATTTACCGCTTATTTAGGCGGTGGAGCTCATTTAAATGGTGAATCCATTTCTGTTGAACAAAATAATAATCTATCCGATACATTAATTGCTACTGGTTTTCCATACTATAAGTTTGATAGAATGGAGGCATATCTTGAAGTTCTTGTAGATTTGATGCAAAATACTCATGGATTGAGAAGAATGGGATCGGCTGCAATAGATCTTGCTTACACTGCTTGTGGACGGTTTGATGGTTTTTTTGAAATGAATTTATCACCCTGGGATGTAGCAGCCGGGGTGCTTTTAGTTAGAGAAGCAGGAGGTAAGGTAACTGACTTCCAAGGGAATTCAAGTGTGATTTTCAATAAAGAGATTTTAGCCTCATCGGAATCTATTTATTCTCGATTCTTTGACGTAGTTCGGTTGAAACTTTCTGAATAATCTATTTTTCTTGGTCATTTAAGCATTGCAGAGTAATTTGCAAGCAATGATTTGGGTGCTGGCCATTCTCAAAGGTATTGGATACGGTCTTTTTTTGGGATTGGTTAGCTTCGGCCCTACTTTTTTTCAATTAATACAAGTTGGTATTCAAGGAGGAAAATCTGCTGGATTACGCATGGCAATTGGTATTTTCCTAAGTGATTTAGCTGTTGCATTAGCATGCTTTTTTGGGTTGGCTGGTATTTTTACTACACCTTGGTTTCAGTTAGGCTTCTCTGCTTTTGCGATGCTTGGTATTTTATTTTTAGGTGTGAAAGGATTTATACAACGGTATAAAAATTTTCTTACAAGTATGAATAAACCTATAAAACCCAACACCAATCTGTTAAATGGATTTATTGTTAATTTGCTTAATCCCTTTGTTTTACTACTTTGGGTAGGTATACTGGGGGCATTGTCTGTTGGTCATGATCCCAGTGAGGTACCATATACCATTCTAGTGGAAATGCTCTCAATATTAATGACTGTATTCTCATTAGATATGGGTAAAGTTTATTTGAGCGATTGGATCGGGAAGAAATTGAATTATAGAATTTATTTTTTCATCAATCGTTATGTTGGGTTGGTATTAATTATTATCGGAGTTTATTATTCCTATCACTTTGCAACACTATTAATTGATGCAATGAGCGATACAGGTTTTTTTAAGGTAAAGGGTCTTACCTAAGTGGAGTAAAGCATTAACCTATGTTTGCAATCATTGGAGAGAATATACATTTTTTGCTAAACAGTGTTTTAGGTCTTATCATGTTTGGTTTAGGGATGAGTCTAAAACGCACTGATTTCCAAGAGTTGTTTAGCCAGCCTAAAGCACTGAGTATTGGGTTGTTCTCCCAAATGATACTACTGCCATTAATGGCAATTGCTTGGATTTTACTGACTGACTTAAGTCCTGAGTTTAAAGTAGGAGTATTAATTTTATCTATTTGTCCAGGTGGTATAACTTCAAATCTTGTTAGTTATTTTGTTAAAGGGAATGTAGCATTATCTGTCTCGTTAACAGTAATAAACTCAATTATTACATTGTTCTCTATTCCACTATTAGTGAATATTTTTTTACAATTTTTTGAAGTGGGTAATGGAGAGTCTGTGCACTTACCTGTGTTAGATACTATGTTAAGTATTTTCTTAGTTACAATACTCCCAGCCTCTGTGGGTATGATTTTAAGAGATCGATTAGGGAAGAAAATATTTAAGCTTCAGAAATACATCAATATAATATTGCCAATTTTACTCTTTTTGGTTTTTGGTATTAAGTTCTTCGGGTCTAATCAAAATGGGGGCACAGGAATTATTATCGATGAGATAATAAAACTTTCGCCTATTGTAATAGGTTTAAATATATCGGCAATGCTAATAGGTGTAGTTGCTGCGGCTATTTTTAATTTATCGTTTAAAAACAAGGTGACTATTGCAATTGAAGTTGGTCTCCATAATACTGCTTTAGCTTTAATTGTTGCTGGAGAAAAGTTAGGAATTACAGAAATGGAAAAACCAGCTTTGGTTTATGCCATGTATTCTTTCTTTATTACGTATGGAATTTCAATTCTATTAGTGCGTTTTAGACTCTACAGACTTAAAAAACGAAACTAATTCATCTAGAATTTGATCTGGGATCCAACTAGTAAGGCGCTGATTATTCTCTAATGCATCCCGTATTTCTGTCGCTGAAATTTCAATTAAAGGAGCGTCGTACCATGTAGCATTGAACGGTAGAGGATCTAATTTGGGGTAACCCGTACGCGCATAAACATGTAGAGGGCATATCTGGGCTAATTCATCGGCTTTTTCCCATTTGTGAAAACCATATAAATTATCTGCTCCCATGATTAATGAGAAATTATAATTGGGGTATTTTTCGTAAAAGTAAACCACACTTTTATGTGTGTATGAAGGCTTTGGAAGAGTGAATTCATCATTAGCGACACTCATGTCTACAAGATGATTCACTGAATCAGAAACCCACTTCAAACGTAATTCTGCCGGTATTAACGTGTCATTTTGCTTATGGGGACTAAGAGGTGAAGGTACAAACCAGATTTCATCAAATTGGCCATGATTTTTAATGTATTCTGCAACCTGTAGATGACCCTTATGAATTGGGTTGAAAGATCCAAAATACAAGCCAATCTGTTTTTTCATTTATTTGGAATAAAAATCAGTAACCAATTGTTTACATTGAGCAAAAGTATCTTCTAAAATATCATTTACTACCACAACGTCATATTTGTTTTCAAAACTTAATTCATATTGGGCTTTTTCAATTCGTTCTTGAAGTTGATGCTCAACTTCCGTGCTTCTTTTTTTCAATCTGTCCATTAGAACATCAACACTAGGTGGCCTTAAAAAAATGGCTAATGCTTGATCCCCAAATTTTTTCTTGAGATTCAAACCACCCCTAACATCTACGTCGAAAACAACAATTTTATTTTCAGACCAGATCTTTTTTACTTCGCTCCAAAGTGTTCCATACAAGATGTCGGAATAAACTTCTTCGTATTCAAGAAAGTCTCCATTATTTACTTTTCTATTGAAAGTATCTAAATCTAGAAAATGATATTCTCTACCATTTACTTCAGAAGGCCTAGGTTGTCTAGTCGTAACGCTTACAGAAAAACCCAGTTTAGAATCCATGGTTTCCAAAAGGTGTTTTACCACCGTGGTTTTACCTGATCCCGAAGGAGCAGAAAAAATGAGTAGCTTATCCAAAACTTTATTGAACTACAATTTTAGTAGTGCAAAGGTCGTTGTTTTGTTTCACTTTTACGACATAAACTCCTGCCGGTAATTTCGGCAGTGAAAACCAATGCACTGCTGATGTGAACTCGGGGATGATACTATTTAATACGGATTGGCCTTGAATATTCTCTACCTTTACATTAGTAGGAGTTGCGTTATTTACAAATCTTTGAGGAACTTCTATGGCAAATTCATCCTTTACAGGATTTGGGAAAGTCCTTATTTCTTCCGAATAAGTTAAGTCGCTATTCTTTGCATTGTAACCCACAGTGAAGTCAAATCTGTAATCTGTACCAAAATCGGTTGGAAAGGATTTTACAATTCCGCCACTTCCGGCATCGCGCAATTGAATTGAGCCAGTTCCATCATTGGTATTTGCCCACCAGCCCAAACCATCCTCATTTAAAGGATATGATGCGGGAGGTGTTCCGGTATCTGCTAATACGAAGGTGAAACACCCAATATAGAATTCGAAAGTGTCTTTGTAAATGGTGTTGGCTTCGGTAAAGTTTTTTCTTTCAAAAAGGATGTTCCCACCAGCATCTACAAAATGATAACTGTTTTCAGTTGGTGCGTTATTTGTTCTGAAATAAACTGCCAACCTGTAGGGCACTTGAGGGATTTTTCTGACTGATACAGGGGTTGTTATTGTGTTGTTCCCTGTTTCCTCGTCTGCTGAGTGATTAACCCTAGTAATTGTTGCTTTAAATAACGATGGATTTGCTTTCCATTCCATGGTGTAGGGTAAACGTACTTCTGCAGTTTCACCGGGTAAAATAATACCGGTCCAATAACCTTTTGAAGTGGATCCGTCTTCAAATCCATAATCAATATCCAACGATCTTATCATTTCAGAACCTGTATTTTTTACTTTAACAATAGGTTCAGTACAAGTTGGGTTGAATCTTCCGTATTGGGGATGATCGGTAGGTTGAACAACATCCACTAAACTTGCATCTCTGCGGTAATTATAATCACCATATTCTACTAAATATGCGGTAATAACATAATTAGAGTTTCCTGATGTTTTGGTGTAAGATTCCATTCCTAAGTCAAAATTGTGAACGGTATCGCTTGCCATGAAATCATAATGATACTCTTCTACATTTTGTCCGGGGCACCAACTAGCTCGATCGTAAATCCAAGTTCCGGCTTGCGGATAAACAGGGTTAGCTCCACAATCTTCTCTCCAAACCCAAGATGTGTCTACACATTGTGAATCTACATATAAGTAACGCTGTCTTGGACAAAATTCTGCGCAGTTACTCGGCTGGTCCATACCATGGCCGGTTTGAATGATTTTTATTCTCGAGTATTTGGTTCCTGCAGTGGGCGACCAATTAAATGGCTCTGTTCTAGCATCGAAAATGGAATCATTTCCATATGGGATGCTTTTTTGCATAATTCTAGTGATATTTTGTACAGGCCTTAGCTCTGGACCTTCTACCATCACAAATTTCAAGTTAATAACCCAGCCTCTATCGTTTTTGGCTTCGTAACCTGTATGTCTGTACCATATTTCTACAGAATCTCTAAACAGAGATTGGAAGTCTGTTATGTCAAATCTCCAAGTATGTTTCCATCCGCTGTTAAAGCTAAATCCATAAGGAGTGATAAAACGCATCAATTCCCAGCCTAAACTGTCGTTATGTTTTCCTCTTCTTTTTCCTAAATAGATGTAGTTCAAATAATCCCACTCTCCGCATTTCAATCCATCGGGGCATCTCATTGAAAGTTCACAATACATTCTTTGGTAACTTCCTTCTTTAGGGAATTGTCCCCAAGCATAATAATTTGTATTCCCTATTGCAGGGTTCGTTTGTATTAAAACGTCATTATGAGTTTTGATTTCTGTGGTGTCGCCAACGGCAGCACGTGCTAATGATAAAATTGAAAAAAAAAAAGTGCAGAGTAAAATTCTAACCATATTATTTCAAAAGTAAATAATTGAGGTCGGTAATGGAAATTAAAATCGATACCGAAACCGATATTGAATGCAAAATATTGGTATGATTAATATTGGAATTAAATCTCTTCAAAAAGAGCTTCCATACTTTTTCTTACTTTGGGAAGTGTTGCTAGGAAATCTTCTTCCTCATTTCGCTTACCTACCGTTAGAATAATACTACATTCTAGGTTTTGCTCGTTTAAATTGAGTATTTCATTGACTTTTTCACCGTTAAACCCTTCCATAGGTGTGCTATCGATTCCAATTCTTGCGCATTCTGCAATTGCCATTCCAAGAGCAATATAGGTTTGTTTAGAAGTCCAAAATTTCAATTCCTCCTGAGATAATTTAGAAACAAATCCTGTAATTCCATTTTTAAATGCCTCTAATTGAGATAATTCTTGATTTCTAATTGTTGCTGTATTTTGAATGTGTCCCTCAATGTGTTCGTTAGTCATTTCTGTATAGGAAGCAAAGACTAAAACCATATCGGCTTCTACTATTTGAGGCTGTTTAAAGCAAGCTTCTTTGAGACTTTCTTTGACATTTTTTGATGTAATTTCAAATACTTTGAAGGGTTGAAGCCCAAGAGAGGAGGGTGTTAATCTAATACTTTCCTTTATATGAGTTTTTTGCTCGTCTGTAAGTTGTGAATTTGTATCGTAGCGTTTTACGGCATATCTCCATTTCAAATGTTCTAATTCCATTTTAATCTTAAGTCAGTAGGGTAACAATATATGCTGGTTCAAAGTTCATGATTCTGGAATTATTTTTATTTTTAAACTTGAATCAATAGTATTTTTTTAATTTTTATCAGGTATTTATTATTCACTAAAAAAAATTGAGTATAATGAAAATAAGCTTATTCAATTCTTGATTTTCTTTGAAATACAAAATATTTTTTTAAAATTGAATTATAAAAAAAACGCCTATGAAAAAATTATTACTAATTGTCGGCTTTGTCTTAAGCTTTGGCATGTTGAAATCTCAGTATGATGCGGCGCTGCATTTTGACGGACTGGATGATTATGTGCCAATTAAAAAACCAACTGGATTAAGTGGTCCAAGTCAAATTACCCTTGAAGTTTGGATAAATTGCGATAATTTCAATAGCTCGCCATGTGAAACTTGTGCACCTTTAATTTGGGAACAAAATAGTATTTATCGTTTGGGTACTGGAAATACAAAGGATTTATATATTCAGTTGACCGATGGAACCACTTCCCAATCTGTGGTTAAAAAGCAGGTTCTCCAAGATACTACTTGGCATCACGTAGCGGCCACTTTTGATGGGAAATACATTAGGTTATATTTAGATGGTAATATTCTAGATTCAACAAAAGCTAATTTCCAAGCATTGAAGTATACAACAAGTAATACTGAAGTTTGGATTGGTGATCCAAAAACTGGATACGGAGGTACTATAGACGAGCCAAGAATTTGGAACTATGCAAGAACTCAAAAAGAGATCAGAGAAAGCATGGTGTCCAGGTATAAAAGTACAGAACCCGGTTTGTTATTACAGTTGAGTTTTGATGAAGGCGACCCATATCAAGATAATACCAAACTTTCTACAGTATACGATCTAAGTAGCAAAAGCAATGATGGTACGCTAGGTAATATGACACTCACTGGAAATAAATCTAATTTTGTTATAGGGAGAACATATTGTGATTCTACTGTTTTTGGTAAGGATAAGGTTTCTGCGTGCGGTAAGTTTATTTCCCCTTCTGGTAATATATCAGCTACAAAATCAGGTACATATTACGACACTGTAAAATCCGTTGGAGGTTGTGACTCTGTAATAACATACACGGTTACCATTTTGTCGGCAACTGGTTCAAAAGTAAACCTACTAGGTTGTGATTCTGTGGCTAGTCCAACAGTTAAAGATTTGTATTATTACAAATCGGGTACTTATCAAGAAAGAATTACTAATTCAGTAGGTTGTGATAGTAATATTAATGTGGTTGTGACTATTACCCGCCCATCAGTATCAAAATATAGTTACAATGAGTGCTATGCTGCTAAATTGAAGGGTTCTGGAAAAGTGGTTACAAAATCTGGTACCTATATTGATAGTTTTAAGGCATGGGCGGGGTGTGATAGTGTTATTATTCACGACGTGAAAATTAAAGAAGCATCCTATGCGAAGCAAACTTTAAACTTTTGCCGCTTTGTAGTTTGTCCAACCGATAAAACGGTAGTTTATAAAGCAGAAGGAACTTACTATGATACAATTCCAAATGCCATCGGTTGCGACAGCGTAATTCAGTACGATGTAGTATCTGTGAAATCTTTTGGTGAAGTAGATATTCGCTCTTGTACTGATTGGAAGAGTCCTTCTGGCAAGGTGTTTAGTACTTCAGGAAAATACCTCGATACTTTATTTGGAATGAACTCTAAGGCTTGTGATAGTATTGTTACAATTAATTTAGAAATCTTAACACCAACTAACGAGGCCTTTTCAGTAACAGAGTGCGACGTGTACTTTACCCCATCAGGTAAACGCATTACAAAATCGGGTAAGGTAAATGATATTCTTGAATCTAGTTTAGGTTGTGATAGTGTTATTTATACTATTGATGTAAATATTATTAATGTTGTTACTACCATTTCTAGAGATTGGAATGAATTAATCTCCGATGCATCCTCTGCTGATGCATATCAGTGGTTAGATTGTAAGGATAATTATTCTGTTATTGATGGAGCAACTAGTGCAAGTTATTCTCCTGGTGGAAATGGAGAATTTGCGGTAGAGGTTACACAAGGTAAGTGTATCGACACCAGTCGTTGTAGTGTTTTTGCATTCACTGGTGTAAATGGATTAGCAAACTACAGCTTTAATATAGTGCCAAACCCAAGCTTGGGATTGTTTGAAATTGTTTCGGTAAATGGCATTGAAATGTCTTCTATTGAAATATTTGATTACAATGGTAAGAAAGTATATTCTTGGAGTGGTGAAATGGTAATGAAGAAGATTATAGATTTAGGAAATGTATCTTCTGGGGTTTATGAATTGCGAATGATTCATAACAAGGGAACAGAAACATTAAGACTAATGATAGATTAATAGCAAATGTATTAAAACAAAAAAAGCGAGGAATTTGCCTCGCTTTTTTTATGAATG
>JAURFW010000077.1 GCA_030834125.1 Bacteroidota bacterium
AAGGGCGTACCAATAGCATCCATACGACGATAACGTTTCCCAATACTATCTTTATCCTCAATAAATACGTTCATATCCAAACGTAAATCTTCGTAAATTCTCTCAGCTAATTCTGGCAATCCGTCTTTTTTTACAAGAGGTAAAATTGCACACTTAACAGGTGCCACCGATGGATGTAGTTTTAAAACAATTCGTGTATCACCATCTAGCTGTTCTTCAGTAAAGGCTTCTGACAGTGTTAATAAAAAAAGGCGGTCTAAACCAATACTAGTTTCAACCACATAGGGAACATAACTTTCGTTACGTTCTGGATCGAAGTAGCGCATTTTTTTTCCAGAAAATTCTTCATGTTTAGTAAGATCAAAGTCAGTACGTGAATGTATTCCTTCCACCTCTTTAAATCCAAATGGAAAATTATACTCAATATCTACTGCTGCGTTTGCATAGTGTGCAAGTTTAACGTGATCATGAAATCTATAATTAGATTCAGATATTCCAAGAGCACGATGCCAACGCATTCTCTTTTCTTTCCAATATTCGTACCACTGAATTTCAGTACCAGGTGCACAGAAGAATTGCATTTCCATTTGCTCAAACTCTTTCATTCTCATCACAAACTGCCTAGCTACAATTTCATTTCTAAATGCTTTTCCGGTTTGCGCAATTCCAAATGGGATTTTCATTCTACCGGTTTTTTGAACGTTTAAGAAGTTTACAAAAATCCCTTGGGCAGTTTCTGGTCTTAAATAAAGCGACTCTTCTCCCCCTTCCAAAGCGTTCATCTGTGTAGAATACATAAGATTAAACTGCCTTACTTCAGTCCAATTTTTTGAACCACTAATTGGGCAAGCAATTCCTTCTGTCTCAATTAATTCTTTTATGGTATTCAATTTCCCCGACTCTAATGCATTCTTAAGAATTTGATCCATTGAATCAATTTTATCTTGATATTGCATGACGCGCGGATTAGTTTGACGATACATTTCAGCATCGAATGATTCACCAAAACGTTTTGCAGCTTTAGTAATTTCTTTTTCAATTTTTTGCCGGATTTTTTCTTGATGCTCTTCAATAAGCACATCTGCTCGATATCGCTTTTTACTATCTTTGTTGTCAATCATTGGATCATTAAACCCATCTACATGACCTGAAGCTTTCCAAACTCTTGGATGCATAAAAATTGCCGAATCTAATCCAACAATATTGGCATGCATTCTAGTCATTGATAAATACCAATACTGACGAAGATTGTTTCTCAACTCTACACCATTTTGTCCATAATCATAAACTGCGGCTAAGCCTCCATAAACTTCACTATTAGGAAATACAAAACCATATTCTTTAGCATGTGAAGTAATTTTTTCAAACAAATTTGAGTCTGACATATACTAAGGACAAAGATAGGAAAAATGATTCGGGGAATCCGTTAATTGTGGGGAAGAATTATCCTTGAGAATCCAAATTCATTCTTTAATTTTGATACTGATTTGAAAGATATTTCACTCATACTATTTATCGGATCCACATTAATCTCTTTCGGCTTTGGATTATGGATTGCAACCCTATTTTGGAGGGGCAGGAAACAACGCGTATTAAAAAATTTGGAGTTATTAATTTCAGCAGAAAAATCTGAATACATCCCATCAGATAATGTTAATACACAGGATATCGAAGATGGATTTAGAACATTAATTATAGCTCGAAAAAAAGAACTTCAAAGATTACAGCAATTAGAAACTTACAGACGAGATTACATCGGGAATATTGCCCATGAGCTAAAAACACCACTTTTCTCGATTCAAGGTTATATTGAAACTGTAATTGATGATCCTGATCTTGATATAGAAACTCGTAAAACCTTTTTAAAAAAAGCGAATAAAAATGCAACAAGACTCGGACAAATTGTTAAGGATTTAGATACTATTACAAAATATGAAAGTGGGGTTCTTAAAATCGAAAAGGAACCGATAGACCTTTTACAATTAATCCATAATGTCATTGAAGAAATGGAAATCCAGGCATCTGCAAAGCAGATTTCATTATTCCTTCAAAATAGAACAGAAAGTGCTATGATCAGCGCCGATAAGGGAATGATACATCAAGTATTATCTAATCTAGGATACAATTCAATTAAATATGGGAAACCTCAAGGAACTACCACTTATAAAATTTCTGATACTGGGAAAAAAATAATTGTTGAGGTTTCTGATAATGGAATTGGAATTCCTACTAAAGATGTAGGAAGAATTTTTGAGCGGTTTTACAGAGTAGATTCACACAGAAGCAGAGAATCTGGTGGAAGCGGACTTGGCTTAAGTATTTGCAAACATATTATTGAGGCTCATGGGGAATCAATAACTGTTATGAGCACAGAAGGTGCGGGTTCAACTTTCAGTTTTTCATTAGCTAAGTATGCACAGGAATAATGTTGATATTTATACCACTTTTGTGTGGTAGAGTGAAGTCTACATCGGTACTTTTGTTGAATGCTTTGGCCGGACCAATCAGATGAAAATAATTCAGGAGCTCCTTTCTTGGATGCCTTGAATGACAACCAAATTAAACCTGTTGAAAAAACTGATGGTCCCGTAATGATAATTGCAGGTGCTGGGTCAGGAAAAACTCGTGTACTTACATTTAGAATTGCCTATTTAATGGCAAAAGGTATAGACCCGTTTAATATTTTAAGCTTAACCTTTACCAATAAGGCAGCAAAAGAAATGCGAAATCGTATCGAATCTCTTGTTGGCGCCGAAGCAAGAAACCTTTGGATGGGTACATT
>JAURFW010000001.1 GCA_030834125.1 Bacteroidota bacterium
TACAACACAAATTTTTGGTATTCAGTATACTGATGCAGAGCAGAGTGATATCATAATTGGATTTAGAAGTTTACCCTTTGATTACAACGGTGATTATTTCAAGTCTAATGTTATGAATTTTGCCTTGGGTGGAAACTTTAACAGTAGATTAAACCTTAACATCCGTGAAGACAAAGGATGGACTTACGGTATTAGAGGAAGTTTTGGACGAGAGCATGAAAATTTACCTGGCTATTATACAATTCAAACTGGTGTAAAATCTGAGGCTACAGATAGCGCTATAAACGAGATATTATGGACAGTTGAAGATTATAAACAAAAAGGAATTACTGATGAAGAATTCGAGTTTACGAAATCGGCTCTTGTTGCTAGTCAAGCGCTAGATTATCAAAGTTTAGGACAAAAAGCTTCATTTATGTATCAAATGCAGTCGAGAAACTTGCCCTTGAATTTTGCGGAAGAACAATTAAATACCATCAAGAACTTAACTAAAGATGAAATCAATAAACTAGCTAAATCTCAATTGAAAACTGATAAAATGATTATCGTTGTTGCTGGAGATATGGTGTTGTTAGAAGAAAAGTTATCTGATTTAGGATTTAAGAAAATTACTATTTTGGACAAAGATGGGACCGGTAGAGTAAAATACTTAAAAGCAGGTAAAACCAAACACAATAAGAGACCTTAACAAGGGTTTTAATATCAAAAGAAATAGGGGTATTTATATCCCTATTTTTTTTGGATAAAATCGTGGAAAAATGTATATAAAATGTGGGCAAACATGTATTTAAAACCAATGCATAATGAGGTAGTTGGGTTAAATTGCGAAATCATTGATTTTAAAGTATGGAAGAGAATCAAAATCCTGAAGAACAACACGAGAGAATCATCCCAATAAATATTGAAGATGAGATGAAAACAGCTTACATCGATTATTCGATGTCAGTTATTGTATCTCGTGCATTACCCGATGTGCGCGATGGACTTAAACCAGTACATAGAAGAGTTTTATATGGAATGGTGGAATTAGGTTTAGCCGCAAATCGCCCTCATAAGAAGTCTGCTCGTATTGTAGGAGAAGTATTAGGAAAGTATCACCCTCACGGTGATTCTTCCGTTTATGACACCATGGTGCGTATGGCTCAAAACTGGAGTTTGAGATATCCATTTGTGGATGGACAAGGAAACTTCGGATCAATTGACGGAGATCCACCGGCTGCAATGCGTTATACTGAGGCGCGTTTGAGGAAAATCGCAGAAGAAATGATGGTTGATATCGACAAAGAAACTGTTGACTTTAGACCAAATTTTGACGAGAGCCTAAGTGAACCAACCGTATTACCTGCAAAAATTCCAAATCTATTAGTTAATGGTGCCGCTGGTATCGCCGTAGGTATGGCAACTAATATGGCACCGCATAACCTTAGAGAGGTGTGCCAAGCCGTTATCAAATATATTGACAATAAACATGTCGAAATATCTGAATTGATGGAAGTCGTTAAAGGGCCTGATTTTCCAACAGGAGCAATTATTTATGGGGTTGAAGGAATTAAAGATGCTTTTGAAACAGGAAGAGGTCGAATTGTAATTCGAGGAAAGGCTGAAATAGAAGTTTCTAAAACAGGGAAAGAAATGATTGTGGTTACCGAGGTTCCATATCAAGTATCTCCTCCACAAATTATTGTAAAAGCCGTTGATTTAGTGCAAGAAAAAGTAATTGACGGGATATCGGCGGTGCGTGATGAAAGCGGAAGACAAGGTATGCGTATAGTTTTTGATTTAAAACGAGACGCAATTCCAAATGTTGTATTAAACCAACTTTATAAATACACTCCATTACAAAGCAGCTTTTCAGTAAACAATATTGCTTTAGTAAATGGAAGACCAGAAATGCTCAATTTAAAGGATATGATTCATCACTACGTGAATCATAGACATGAGATTGTTGTAAGAAGAACTGAATATCTACTTCGTGAAGCGAGAAAACGTATTCACATATTAGAAGGACTTATTATTGCATTAGATAACTTGGATGCAGTTATTGCCTTAATTAGGAATAGTAAAACTCCTGATGATGCAAAATCTGGCCTAATGAGTCAGTTTGGGTTGTCTGAAATCCAGGCTAAAGCAATCTTAGATATGAGATTGCAGCGATTAACTGGCCTAGAAATTGATAAGATTCGCGAAGAATATAATGCGGTATTAAAGGAAATTGAGCATTATGAGAATATTCTAGGTAATGAAGATGTTAGAATGGGTATTATTAAGGAAGAAACCCAAGAAATAGCAGATAAATATGGAGATGATCGTAAATCACAGATTGAATTCAATGCTGAAGAAATAAATATTGAAGATTTAATTCCTAACGAGGAAGTTGTTGTTACAATTTCTCATTTAGGTTATATAAAACGCACACTATTAACTGAATACCGTGAGCAGCATAGGGGAGGACGTGGATTACGCGGTGTAATTCATAGAGACGAAGATTTTGTTGAGCATCTATTCGTTGCATCCACACACAATTACTTGCTTTTATTCACTGAACAGGGTAGGTGTTTCTGGTTAAAAGTATATGAAATTCCAGAAGGAGCAAAAGCAACTAAAGGTAGACCCATCCAGAATTTAATTAATCTTCCTTCCGATGATAAGATTAAGGCTTATCTAAATGTTCAAAATTTAAAAGATGAAGATTATTTGAATAATAACTTCATTGTAATGGTGACTAAAAACGGAGTCATAAAAAAGACCTCAATTGAAGCGTACAGTCGTCCAAGAACTAATGGCATTAATGCAATTACAATTAGAGAAGGAGATGAGCTGCTCAAAGCTTTAGTTACAGATGGACAGAGTGATATTATAATTGCTAAGAAAAAAGGTAAAGCTATCAGATTTCCTGAAAACAAAGTTCGTCCGATGGGAAGAACCGCTGCTGGTGTAAGAGGTGTTACACTCGAAGGAGATGATGATGAAGTAATTGGTATGATTTCTGTAAATGTAGAGCAAGAGAGTAAGAATATTCTTGTTGTTAGTGAAAAAGGTTATGGTAAACGTTCAAATATTGAAGATTATCGAATAACCGGACGTGGAGGAAAAGGAGTTAAAACAATTTCCGTTACTGAAAAGACAGGTTCTTTGGTTGGAATTATGGATGTAACTGATGAAGATGGCTTGATGATTATCAATAAGAGTGGTATGACTATCAGAATGGCCGTTGATTCTATGCGTGTTATGGGTAGGGCAACTCAAGGAGTTAAGTTAATAAACATTAAGACCAATGATGAGATTGCAAGTATTGCTAAAACGCCAAGAGATAAGGAAGAAGAGGTTGAATTAGATGATGACGGAAATCCAATCATAAAAGAAGAAACTGGAAGTTCTGAAAATACAGAAGGTTTGAACGATGACAATGAACAATAAATTCAATAATATATGAGATTTAAAATTTTCACATCTGGATTAATTATTTTAGGGTTTATAAGCTTTGCTCCCGATGTAAATGCACAAAAAAGAGCAATTAATTCTGCCGAATTTGCATTAGAAAGTCAAGCACCTGAAGATTTAATTATTGCACAAGAGGAAATTGAAAAGGCCAAGGTTCACAAAAAGTCGAATAATAGTGGTAGAATGTGGCTAGTTCGCGCTAAGGTGTATAATAGTATTTACAATACCCGCGGGAATGAATTGGTAAAACCATTATCTGAATATGCGGGTTTAAAATCTGCTCGCAGTATTTTAAATTTTTTCAATACAGATGAAGATAAAAAGGACTATGATATAGAAGAGTCAAAATATGTAGTAGGAAACAGTTTTGCATCTGCTTTTAATGAGTCTGTTACGGTAGCACAAAGAATGGAAAAATCCGATGAAGTTACTTCTGCTTTGGTTAGTGATACAATGGTAGAGTATTATCAGTTAATGCTTCAGATGTATGAAAAACTTGATACAGGTATGATCAATCAACTTAAAGGTCAACAAGTCGAGCGTCAGTTTTTCGTTGAACGTATTGCTTACTTTGCTTTAAAAAATTCAAATGAAACTATTAGATTGGAGATTCTATCTAATTTATCGGAAAAAGAAATACCAACTGCTATGATGGTTGAAAGTTACTCTCGTGAACTTTTAACAAAAGGTGATACATTAGGTGCAAAAGATGTAATTAAAAAAGCATTAAAGAAAACAAATTATAACAATGACATTTTCAATGTTTTGGTTAATTATTACATCAGCATAGATCAGGAATCTGCACTAATGGGAGAGATAAACAATCAAATTGCAGAACAGCCAAATTCAAGAAACTATTGGATTAAAGGGTACTTAAATGAAAGAGCGGGAAATTACGATGAAGCTACAAATGATTATCGTAAGTCTAGAGAATTAGATGAATTTAATTACGATGCTAATTGGAATCTTGGCGTTAGTTTAATGAAGTATGAAACACGCAAAATCCTAGATCAAAAAAGTGGGGCAGATGCTGCTACTAAAGCAAAGTTAGAAGAGCAAAAATTATCTGTTTTTAGGGATGCAAAAACATATTTAATGTTTGCGTCTGAAAATCCTAACTATTCTACAGATGAGTTGATCAATATTAGTACAGCCATTAGAACTTGCTGTATGGAATTAGGTGATAAGTCATGTGCGGGTGAGCAAAGGGATAAAATTAGAGCCTTGAATGGTTATAGCTTAATGGTGGGAGATACTTTTAGATATAGAATTTCTGGAAATTCTGCGGATTTACAAATTAGTTACCTTAATAACAGAAATACGAACTCGACAATGTATATCAAAGGCGACGATGACTTTAAAAAAGCGGGTTGGGTTCAAGACGGTTACAACTGGGTAAAAACATTTGTTTACACAGATCGTTCAGATATGTTATCCCTTGCAGTTACAATGAATGATGATGCTATTATTAAAGGTGAAATCATTGTAAATGAAGAAGTAGTTGCAGAAAAAGAAGTTGAAACCGAGGGTGCTCGTTTTTACTTGCAATTCTAGTAAATAATTAATAAACAATAAGAAAGGCGCTTAACGGCGCCTTTTTTTATGGTTATTAAGAGTAGTATTTGAATAACGATTTTATTATAATGGTTTTTAGCCATGTTAACGTTCCTTGAATTCTATAAATACTGAAATATTCCGAAGAAGTGAGAATTATAAACTATACAGCTATATGAAATGAGTAATCCTGGATTTGATGAAATCAACTATATAAAGGTTTAAAATAATATAATTTAACATAATGTAAATTATAAAACAAATATACATATAAATAAAGGAAGCTCTAACTCCTTTTATTTATAACTATATCATCAATATAGATTCTATTTGTTTTTCAATAGCTTCTGAGAACTAAATAATTCTTCGCCAGATTCTGCATAGCCGCTCATAAAGTAAATTCCATCAGCATAACTACTCAGATCAATTGGCGTTTTATCATTGCCAATTGAAACTTTTAATTCAGAAATGATTTTACCCGTGGAATTTTGAATTCTTATAAATCCATTAAAATTCGACTTCCAATAGAAAATTCCATTTGACGGATTTGGGAATATTTCCCCATGTCTAGTAATATCGTTTTTATTTACTGTTGTAAGAACTATCGTATTTGATTCTGGACTTAAACATTGTTGAACGTAACTTTTTGCTGTGTAATTGCCATTATTCAATGCAATTATGTGATCTGCTTGTCCAATTTGAGTTCCGTTTAAATACCATCGTATTAAATGTCCTTGTGGCTTATTTACTAAAAATAAACTATCACCAATTCTATCGATTGTTAAAGTAGAATTATTTCCATCTATAAGGTATGTTGCTGATTTTGATTCTCTTGGAATAATACAGGTTTGATTACTGAAAGTTTTAGCGAAATAAATCCTACCATCAATCAATGCAGGTAATATTCTTAATGTATTTGATGTTTCACCAGATAATTCTTCAGGTATTGGTTGTAAAGCAGTACTGTAATACCATTGCATTGAATCATGGTATTTTGGATAAAGTGCAAGTGTAATTGTATCGTTCCAGCATGCATCAGCATTTTTTACCCCATTTACAGAATAACTAAAATCACTTAAATCCATTGGGTTTGAAGTCTTTATTCTTAAGGGAATACTATTTTCCGAATATAATAAACCCATGTGCGATCTATGCGTTATAGTGTAGTAACCAATGTTTTGTATTGTAAATTGCGCGGTATCAGACGTTGAGTCAGACATAATTATTTGATTACTTGCATCTTTGATTATCCAAACCCACTTGTCTGCATTTTTATTTGGAGAACTTAGAACTAGATGTTCATTGGCACATAAAACACTATCATTGTAATTAAAACTAGCAATCGGAGTTCCAATTTTTGCTGTAGCCTTTAGAATTGCTTGATCTGCACATTTATTATGTGAAAAAACTTCAACCCAATATTCGTTTCCATCTATTTGTTTTGGATTGATTGTAAAAGGATTTACGTTGCTATTCGCAATTGCCGAACCGTTGGGATTACTTAGTGTTGACTTGTACCATGTCAACGAATCAATATTACTTCCATTTGCTGTTAATTTTAAAGTACTTGATTCTGATACTAGTTTTTTACTTGTTCCGTCAATCAATACGTTAAATCCTGTAAACGTCAAATTTACTATAGAATTTACGGTAATATTCTTGGTTTGGTCTGTACTAATACCAGAGCCGTAGGATGTAAGTTTTACAATGAAGTTTCCAGCATTATTAAACTTAATATTTGTATTAGCTGATGTTGGCTTGCTAATTGTTACACCGGTATTTGGGTTAACCGACCAGCGTAAACTATCCACATTATTGGAGTTTGATGTTGCAGAAATAGTGCTGCCTTGACAAGCCAAAGTGTCAGAAAAAGAAATTGTTGACACAGGGTCTTGTTTAATCCATGCATCAGAAGTAAACACCCCTCGACCGTGAGTCGTAGCCATCACTACCCCATCAGATTTTCTAAATCTTAACGCCATAGTTTTTACTGCGCCCATCCCTTCGTTACAAGCTGCCCATTTTGGAGAATTAGCATAGATATCCTCGCAAATGTAAACGCCCAATTCTGTTGCGATAAGTGCGCTTTTATTATCATATGGATTAGATACTATACTATGAACAGGCATATTTGATAAATCACCGTCTATTGCCGTCCATGTAGACCCAGCATTAATACTTCTGTAAATATTGTTTACGCCGTAGTTACTTAAAGTTACAAAGAGCGTATCATCCCCTCCATTATGATTGTAAATTGAAGAAATGCTACCAGCATTTATTCCGGTTGAAATATCAGTGAATGATGGCGAAGATGTCTCGGCGTTGTCACTGTATAATAGTTTTCCAACATCACTACCTACAATTAGCCTATTTTTATTGTTTGATTTTCTCTTATATGAATATAATGCTGATGCCTTACCAGAGCTTGAACCGCCAAAAGATATAGTGCTGGCATTACTAGAATTTTGTGTAATACTGTTTCTGTATAGTTCACCTGTTGTTTTGCCAGAATACAATATATTGTTTACATAATCTAGATCTGCAGGATTAATAAATTTACCGGTGCTTGCATCACTTAGAACCTGTACATAAGAAGACCAGTTATTTGTGGTTGCAAAAAAGTTGTTGTAAGTAAAAGACACAACATGTGTTATTTCTGAAGTTTCACTAATCATGCAATATCCCCCGTCTCCTCCAGCCAACGTTGTTTCATCGTTAATTCCAGAAATATAAAAGTATTTAGTTCCATTGTCTTGCGCTCCTGCAATCATTACATTTGAATTTTTTATCATAGACATGTCGCCACAATAAAACTGGGTTATCATGTATCCATTGTTTTTTTCGACAAATGCTGAACTACGATTTTCTGGACTATTTGTAATATCAGAGCAATAAAACACTCCTCCATCATTTCCTATAATAATTTGCTTCCCGTCTGAATGGTATTTTATTGCGTGTTGATCCGCATGAACATAAGAGCAGCTAAGTTGGTTCATGTTAGCATTTTCAGACCATTTGCTAATTTGTTTCCAATTTGAACCAGCATTGGTGCTTCTAAATAGATTAATACCGCCAATTGTTACATCTGCAGCATTTTTTGGGTTTACACTAACTTCTAAATCATACCAAGCTTGTCCTCTTGTGAAGTCAGTAGAAGCTATGCCATTATCAGCGTCAGAAGGTTCAGTCACAGTTGACCAATTGCTTCCTCCATTAAATGAACGAACTACCGCATGAAGTTTCCCACCTGACTCTATGAGTGCGTAAAGTGTGTCTGCGGAGGATGGTGCACATGCTAAAGATACTCTACCTTCTAAAGCTCCAGAATTTTTGTATGCCTCTGTGAATGATGTGCCATTACTGCTGTAATAAATTCGTCCCCCTCCTCTATCCGACGAGCTATTTCCTGCATTTTTTCTAGTTCCAACCCAAAGTGTATTGTTAGCATCAATTTCTAAATCAGAAGGTGCGCCTGGATAATTTTGACCAGATATTTTGGGTAATACTTGTGAGAAAGAACTGCCCCCATTAGTACTTCTAAATAATCCAACGTTTGATCCATTACCATGCCATATTCCAGCAAAAAAGTTTATATCAACTGCAGCATACAGTACACTAGTTCCACTTTCGTTCCTAACTATTATATCGTTAATATATAAATAATTAGAAGATGAGCTTAAATTACTCCATGAAGTTCCTCCATCGGTACTCTTGAAAATTCCATATCCTCTTGAAGTGGATGAAGTTGAACCAAACCCTTCACCTGTCCCTACGTAAATTATTTTATTGTCATTAGGATCAAAAGCAATGCAGGTTACTGTTATGTTTGACCAAACATCAGATACTGATTCCCATGAACTTGTACTCGAAGTAATGTCGTTATTGTACCACAATCCACCAGTCACACCTCCAGCCCATACTTTTTTTCCTTTTGAATCATTCGGATCCCAAGCAAGAGCTCTAGTTCTTCCGCCCACATTATTTGGACCTCTCATTTTCCAAGGGAAGTTTTTAGTTCCAGGAGTGCCTCGCTTAATTACGCTATTTTTTGAATTTAGTGATGATAATAATGGAAGTAATACTTCTGGTGTAGGTCTTCCCAATTTTGGATCCATCGTAGCAATAAATTCTTGCTTCCACCATCCCAGTGGGGTTTCCTCGTTGAAATTTTTAGTCTTTATTAATTCTCTGAATGATTTGTTTAATTGCTTGTCAACTTTCTTTACTGTTTTATGGTATTTTCTTTTAACAACCTTTTTTGTCCAATCGTTATTCGTATTTTGGGAGTATGATGAGCTAAAAAGTGTTAAGCACAATGCTAATAATTTTATTTTATTTAACATCTTTATATTTATATAATTGAATGATTTATTTTAATTGATTGTTTAAGGTTAATTTGTCCATGATTTATAATAATTAGGATCTTCGAGTTTAATTGCTTCCTCAGTTATCATTAATGGATAAAAAGGATCAATCATAACTGCCAATTCCAATGTTTCTTTCGCCCCGATACTCTTTTCTACGGTTCCTGGATGTGGACCATGTGGTATCCCTTTTGGGTGTAGAGTGATCATACCCTGTTCAACGTGTTTTCTGCTCATAAAATCGCCGTCAACATAATAGAGAATTTCATCACTATCTACATTGGAGTGGTTATAGGGGGCTGGGATTGATAATGGATGATAGTCAAACAACCTCGGCACAAAACTACAAATTACGAAGTTTCTTGCTTCAAAGGTTTGGTGAATTGGCGGTGGCATGTGAACTCTACCTGTAATTGGCTCGAAGTCGTGAATGCTAAAGCCAAAGGGATAAGCGTATCCATCCCAACCTATTGCATCAAATGGGTGTGTTGCATACGTATAAGGGTACAACGCGTTCTGTTTCTTGATAATTACCTTGAAATCCCCTTCCTCATCAAAAGTTTGCAGATTTGTAGGCACTTTGATATCTCTTTCACAGTAGGGAGAATGTTCCAATAATTGACCAAATGAATTTTGATATCGTTTTGGAGGGTAAATTGGTGTAGGTGATTCTATGACTAAAATCCTATTTTCTTTATTGTCAAATTCCAATTGATAAATAGTACCTCTTGGAATAACTAAATAGTCACCATATTCAAAACTTATCTCTCCAAAAATAGTCTTTAACTTACCCGTTCCTTTATGAATAAATAATACCTCATCACTATCGGAATTCTTAAAGAAATAATCAATCATTGATTTTCTAGGTGCTGCTGTGCCAATATGTAAATCTGAATTGAACAATAATACCTTTCTGCTTTCTAAATAGTCGTCCTCTGGGGGTACATCAAAAGTTGTGAAACTTCTACTTAACATGTTTTTTTTAAAAGCAACCTTAGGTTCAATGTCTATTGCATCTCCTACTTCTTTAACTAATGTGGGTGGATTGCAATGATATACTAACGAATAAAGGCTATTGAAGCCTTCAGTACTGATAAGCTCTTCAGCATACAAACTGCCATCTGGTTTTCGGAATTGTGTATGTCTTTTTGGAGGAATTTGACCTGATTTATGATAAAATGCCATATATTCTTTTTGTTTACGAATATAAGAATTTCATATTCGTACATTCAATGTTATGAATGATTTTATTGAAGTAATAATCATTGTTCCGTATATTTGATATTTACAAACTTATGCGAATAATAAAGTATATTATTATTTTATTGGTCTTATTCAGTTTTAACTTTTCATGTAAAAAAACGGAAAACGTAACCGTAAATGATAATAACGCTCCTGATTACTCTGGTATTCCTTCCATACATATTGAAAACTACATCAACCGATTATTCATTGATCTTTTGGGTCGTGAATCCACTAATTTAGAACGAGAAACATTAACAGAAAGACTTAAAGCAGCGAATCTTGATTTTAATACGAGGGATTCTATAGTATATGAGTTGCAATTTGATACTACTTACCGTGATGGAGATTCATCATACAGGCATGCGTATTGCCAAAGAGTTTATGATTTGATGAAATTTAGATTCCTGGAAGGTGCCTCAGACCCAGAAATAGGTCAAAAGTTGGGTAATTTGAATTTCGCAATCAAAATTGCTCGGCTCAACGGTGATACAATAAGAGTCCATCAGTATGAATATGAAAAGTCAAAATATGAGAATGTCTTAAAGAGTAAATATTTCTACCGATTAGATTCCATTAGCTACAACGACATGTGTGGATATATGATGAATAATGGTATTTATGATTTAATAAACATGGGCAGTTTTAATTTTGTTAATGCAGCATTTGATGATGTTTTGGGTAGAAATCCTACCCAAGATGAATTCACAGCAGCTTATGAGGTTATTGATAAGAATGAACCTACTGTTGTGTTTAATAAAGTTGCATCAAATAAGAATGAATTTATTAATATCTTAGTTTATTGTGATGCATTTTACGAAGCACAAGTTAGATGGTGGTATTATCAATATGTAAGAAGAGAAATTCCACCTTCAAGCCTATATACATGGATGAATCAATATCGTAATGTACAACGATTGGAATATGTACAACGTCAAATATTAATAACCGATGAATATGCTCAGTTTTAAACCGTTAACTATAATAGCACTTATCACATCTTTACTAATTAGTTGCACACGAGAAATAAACGTAGATTATGGAGTAAATGATGTTGCTATTTATGAAACAAAAGCGCAAAAACATAAAGCAAAAAATGAGGCAGAATATATAGCCATTTTGTATACTAATTTAACACAGGAAGCAATTTCGCCTAATCTGTTATATCAAACACAAAATGTAATGTACTCTATTGGAGATCAAAATGTTGCTAAAGAAATGCTACTTAGTAATTACTTCAATTCTCAAAATTTAAAAATTCCTTCTGATGTTGAAATGCGACTAAACGTTGAGCAATTTGTTATAGCTACCTATAAACGTTTCTTACTTAGACTTCCAAGTGAAGCAGAAAAGCAATGGTTCATCAGATATATTGAAAATAATTCAAATGTTACTGTCGAAATGGTTTACACAGCATTTGCCGCTTCAGATGAGTATGGATTTTATTAATGAGATCTAATATGAAGAGAAAAGAATTTATCAAAAAATCAGCAATTACCTTGGGCGGTGCATTAGTTGGTCCATATATTCTTCCCTCGGGTAGATTGTTTGCTAGAACGGGAGCAGAAAAAGCAGCGCACGTTGTTATGGTTATGTTTGCCGGCGGAGTGAGGCAGCAAGAATCTGTTCTAGGTAGATATTTAGAGGATAGTCAAGGAGTTTCAGGGGCTGCTGGAAATATAATGCCCAATTTATTTACAGGAAATGCACCAACAAAAAAAGTAGTTTATGGTTTAGATATCCCGGGTGAACCTAAAGGAACAGATCCAATTCCTAGAATTGTATCCTCTCCCCTAGCTTCCCAAGGTTTAGTGTTTAATGAAGTTACGGCTCAAAGCGCGGGCCATTATGTTGGGTTAAATACTTTAATAACCGGTTCTAGAGGAATTGCTCAAGGTTTGAAAGTTCGCCCTAAGTCCCCTACTGTATTTGAATATTTGAGAAAACATCGGGGATTTGCTGCGACAGATTGTTGGTTTTTAGGAAACGGCATTGGTAATTCAACACCATTGTTAAATTCAAGTGATAATCTAGATTATGGATTAGATTATGGTGCTAATATGTTTATTCCTCCAGTAACATTTGGCAGTTTTGGTAGGACCGTATTAAGTAATGCAAAGCCCTATTCTAATTTAGAACTTGAACCAATGTACAATATGAAGTCCTTCTTGGATCAGAGTTTTGCATTAGAGAAGTCTTTACAAACAACAATAAAAAATACTGATGAAGAGAGAACACGTGTAAAAGCGTTTATAAGGAATACCTACACCAAACAATCTCTTGGTCAAATTGCATATCCACCATCAGGAAGTGGAGGAGATGCCGTAAATGTAGCCTATGCAGGCGAAATACTTAAGGAATTTAAACCTAGAATGTTGGCATTAAATCTATCTCAAGTTGATGGTTGTCATTCCAATTTTACTGGGTATTTAAGAAGTTTACACAGAGCCGATCACATTGTAGGTTGGTTGTGGGAGTTCATCCAAAGTATTCCGGAAATGAAGGATAATACGATAATTATTGTAGCTCCTGAGTGCGGTAGAAATTTAAATCCAAATCCAATTTTAGATGAGAATGATTGGTTAGCATTTGATCATTCTGATCGAAATGCAATGCGAGTTTGGAGCGTGATGGTAGGTAAAAATGTTCCTCAATTGTCGGTTGGAGATGAAGACAATCCCGTAGGTAGGTTAACTGATATTGTTCCAACCATAGCTGATATTTTTGGGGTCTATGAAGAAGTTATGGGTAGTGGATATATCGATCCATTAGCAATGAGTCAGTTCTTAAGAGTTTAATAATGAAAATTACAAAAATTGTCATATTGCCAATGTTGTGTTTTGTATTTCAGTCCTGCGAAAGATCAATAGACACAGGGGAAAATCCATACTCCAATATTGAGGATAATACAACTGAAACCAATGACACTAATACCTATGACCCCTATTCTATTTTTGGGTTACATAAGGATATATTCTTACCAACTTGTGCCAATTCTGGTTGCCACGACGGGACCTTTGAACCTGATTTCAGAACAGTAGAGAGTAGTTATTATAGCTTGGTATGGCAATCTCCAATAAAGAATGATACAAATTATTCATATGAATATCGTGTAGATCCCGGTAATTCCACTGAGAGTATGCTAATGCATCGATTAACTGTAGATTTAAATGGTAATTCAGGTATAATGCCTCTCGGGCTAGAACAAGACTCGGATTATCCTGAAAAAAAAGATGAATACATTAATCGAATAGAAACATGGATAAATAATGGGGCTCCGGATTTTTATGGAAACAAGCCTCAATCTGCAAACTTTCCTCCAGTTGTGAATGGAGTGATAATTTTTCAAAATGGTTCAATAAAAAATAGAATTGGTATTTATGAAGCAGTAGATGTAAATATTGGTTCAAATGTGCAAATGTGGTTTTCCTTTACCGATGATAAAATGGATGCTAGAAATTTTACCAATGCAACTTATAATGTGAGCACTAGGCCTGATTCTTTTGATTTGAACTCTGAAAAAGCACTCATTTTGGGTAATAAACAAACACTTAATGGCTTGTTTGGAGCGCAAGTGGATTACGACTGGTATGCAGATATTGATGTTAGTCAAGCCAAGGAATTAGATGTTTACTACGTACGTGTTACATTAAACGACGGTGATGAGACTGTCCAAATCCCAAACCAGTTTTCCATGTTTCAGATGAAGAAATACTTTGCAATTAGATTTAATTAAATGAGGTTAAGTATTTTATTTTCCATGCTATTGATGATTATTTTATCGTGTAAAGACGATTTAATTAAATCCGGTGATCCTCAACCCAAAATTCAATTCATTTCAATTAATCCTAATTCAGTTATTCAATTTCAAGATAGCGTTGTAATTACTATATCCTATGAGGATGGAGACGGAGATCTTGGTGATTATTCTGCTGATTCATTATCAATAAGTATTAGGGATACTCGGTTGTTAAAACCAGATTTTTATCATCTTAAACCATTAGCTCCTAAGGATGCCAATATCAAAATCAAGGGTCAATTAGATATTAAACTTAAAAACCTATTTCTATTGGGGCAAGGAAAAGCAGAACAAACCCAGTTCGAAATAAAATTAAAGGATAGAAATCAAAACTGGAGTAATACGGTAACTTCATCAACTATTGCTATTAATCGATAATAATTGAGAATTTCTAGGATTCTAAATATTGTAATTTTACTATTAGGGATATTAAAAATTCCTTTAAATTCTTATGCGCAAACTCCAATGCAAAATGGTATATTTAGAATTTGCAATGGAAAAATAACTGATTCTGAAGAAGGCGATAATACTGGATATTATGATCATAATGAAAATTATATTATGACTTTATCAATGCCAGGCGCCAAGTCTATAAGTTTGAAATTTAATGCTTTTTGTACTGAGTTAGATAATGATATACTTTCAATTTTTGATGGAAAGGATACGAATGCTACTCTAATTGGCCGTTATAGCGGCAGTTCCGGACCATCTACCGTTAAAAGTACCGATAGTTTTATTACTTTGCACTTTATTTCAGATAAATCAGTGGCATGTACTGGTTGGGATGCACAGGTAATAAATGATATCATCCCTCCTACTGCAGCAAAATTTTCAATCAAATCCGTTATTAATTGTCTTGATAGTGTTATTGATATTTTATTAGATAAGTTTATTGTTTGTGATTCATTTAATATATACAATACAGATATTAATGGATTGACTATCAAATCAATAAATCCATTTAACTCATCAGATACTTTAAGTAATCGGTTTTTAATATCTATAGATGGTGGAATTCAGAAAAACGGAACATATACAATAAATCATACACATGGGTATCGTGATTATTGCGACAGTGTTTATTTTTTAAACTCAAAGCTGAATTTCTCAATTAAAGATTGTCCCATTTTTGTCGAATTAACATCTACTGCAGATACTATATGTAGAGGTGATTGTATCCGATTGTCAGCATCAGCAACTGGAGGACAATCTAGTCTTTATAAATACAAATGGAATTTATCTTCAATCCCAGATACATCAATATGGGATTTCTGTCCTACTGCGACGACCAATGTAGTTGTTACTGTCTCCGATGGAAATGCAATTCCAGATTCCGATTCTATAACTATAGTAGTTTTAGACCCACCAAAGGCACAAAATGATACCCAGTTGTGTTATTATGGTGATAATATTTTACTTAAAGCTTCTCCATCTGGTGGGTATTGGACTGGTCCGGGAATAGTTGATTCAAAAAAAGGAGAGTTTAAACCTTATGGTCAGTGGGGTTATAAGAGTGTAGTTTATCATATTGGAGATTGTACAGATACTGTTGTGATATATGTGTATCGACCCTATTGCTATGAAAATGTTTTTTGCCCAGGCAATACTCCGCTTCCCGTTTATTGGTATGGCCCTCCAGGTGGTTATTGGACCGGAGAAAATATTGACTCTATTGGAAGATATTTACCAGACTCTTCAGGAACTTTTACTGTTACCTATCATTGGCAGGGTTGTTCGGCAGACAAGACTATAGTGGTTGAAGAAATTGATGTTCCTGCTTTCGATACTACCTGTGAGTCAGTAATTAGAGATACTTTAAATTTTGAACCTAAAGGATTAATTCCATCATATTTTAAGGGGATTGTAAATTATTATTGGGGATGGTATAACCCAAGTATGATGGGTGGTCCAGGTAATTATAATATTGTTTACAGAGGTCGCGGCAGTTGTAGTGACACTACTCAACTTACGGTATTACCTTGTTATGCAGGATTGGATGATACGATTTGTCCTTCTGTTGCAGCTCAAAAGCTTACAGGTTTTCGTGCATCTCCAGGTTATTTATGGGAAGGTTTGGGTATTGTTGATCCTAAATCTGGGATTTACGATCCATCTTTTACTAAAAATGATTATGTAGATACCCTGGTTTTAAAAACTAAATTCTGTACAGACACTAAGCTCGTTTATATAATTAACACTAGAATTGAAATGCCGGATACACTAGAAGTATGTAACGATTGGGATAGTGTTGATCTATCTAATATATTTAAAACTAGTGTTCCTGGTGGTGTTTGGAGTGGAATTACTGTTAAGTTCGGGAAATGGTTTTATCCAAATAAATTATCTCCGGGATATTATTCTGTAGGGTATAAAAAGAATAATTGTGAAGATTTTGCCACTATTAAAGTTCTACCAGCCCCGTTAATTATGAATGATACTCACCTTTGCGAAGATGTTAATTATTTGAATTTACTTAGTAAGGAACCGGGAAAGTATTATGGTGACTATATTTGGGGCAATAGCATGCAAAGATTTTATCCGAAATCAGCGGGTAAAGGTTTACATGAAATTGGCTTTTTATCAGATCGGGGTTGTAGAGATACAATGTTAGTTCTACTCGATAGTTTAACTACAATTGATAAGACCCAATTACCTTCTGTATTATGTTTTAATAGCAGTGTTTACAATCCAGTTATTAAACCATTGGGAGGAAAATATATTATTAATTTGGATACTTTTAGTAATTGGATTACTTCAAATTGGGGAAGTGGGAATCATCTAGTAAAATATCATTATTCTGAGGGCCTATGCATCTCTAAGGATTCTTTTACAGTAAAAGTATTAGATACGTTGAAGGTAATACCCATTATATCTGATGATAGTGTTTGTTATGGTGAAAGCATAGTACTGCAAGCAAACGGATTTGGGGGTAACGGCAATTACACTTTCGATTGGTCTCATGGTCAATCAGGCGCAAAGGTTTTTGCTAATCCATCCCAGAACACCAACTATATAGTAACTATAAGTGATGGATGCAGTGATAATGATAATGATGAAATTGATGTTGTTATACACCCAAGAATGTGGCTAGATTGTATAACTAGTGCACCAGTTTGTTATGGAAATAATGGATTTATATACGTTCAACTGCAAAGTGGAAATGAATCCGAAATAATATGGGATTACCCAGGAATAATTGTAAATGATACTTTTTTTGCCCCAAGTGGTTCTTGGTATAAGGCATTTATAAGCGATGCTGAAACAGGATGTTTTACCGATACAAATATTTACATTGATGGATTTTCAGCAGTACAGGCTGATTTCATTCTTCCTCCACCAATTTCCGGTAATTGCTATTCCCCGTTGGATAAATCGATAGTAATTTCTGATGCATCTTTAGGAGCCAGCAAAGGGCAATGGATATTAAACGGTCAATATTTTGCAGATTATTCAGTTAACCCATCTCCTATTGTTGGATTCGATGCAAATTTATCAACGCATAGTATAGAATTAATTGTAGAAAATGATGGAGGATGTAAAGATACTGCAAATAAAAATGTATGTTTTCGCGATACAGTAATCATTTATATGCCCAATGCATTCTCACCAGATGGAAACAGTCTCAATGATGAATATAAATGGTTTACAGTTGGTGCAACGGAAGTTAATGTATTAGTATATAACCGATGGGGTGAAATCGTTTTTGAAAGCAAAGATGTAAATGGCTCATGGGATGGTTGTTATAAAAATGTGGATTGTCCAGAAGGAGTGTATTTGGTTTATATTGAATATCGAGGTAATAAAAAGGCAAGAAGACAAAAAGTTCAATCGGTTCTTTTGATGAGGGATAAATAATAATTAACCCCGTACTTTGCAGAAGTGATTGCTTCTCATTGGGTATATAGAATTTGGGCAGAACAATATTTATCGCCATTAATTGATACAAAATTTGATCTTGGAATAAGTTTTAGTTCGGATTTATTAAGCCTGAAATTTAGTTCAAATGATTTATTACATTTTATTGATTGTAAGTGGGTTGATGGTGAGCTATTGCTTTCTAATGGAAATGAAATCAAGGAGTCGTCTAAAAATAAAAAGAATGCGCTCGTTCAATTAAAAGCATTAAATGGAGAGATTGTAAAATCTGTTTCACTAATGTTCTTAGATCGCTTGGTTAGGATCGACTTCTCCAATAACTTTAAACTTGTTTTTAAAGGCTTCGGAAGATTTTCAAACGTTATTTTATTAGGGTCTAATAATTCAGTGGTTCAAGTTTTTCGTTTAAATTTTAAGGAAGATTGGAATTTTATCCTTGACGAAAATGATGAGCGGTGGTGGGAATTAAATAAACCAATTAATCCTACTGCTTTGAAGGAATATCTTATTAAATTTAAAAATATTATATCAAAAGATGAAGTTTTCTGGGATTGCTTTGATTTTAATAAATTCTTTGAAAGTTACGCCAATTTGGATATGAAATTTCAATATTCAAATGGCAAAATAGAACTAGTTGAATATGGTATAGAAATATCAAAAAAATCAGTTTTTGAAAATATCGATAAGATTATAAAACAATTAGTTAAGGCATATTACTTCAATAGTAAATATAGATTATTAAAAACTGATTTAATAAAGAAGTTAACAAAGTTAAATTCGTACAACACAGGTCTTCAACAACAAAGGTCTATTTTGCAAGAAAGAAGAAGTTATAAAGAAATTGGAGATCTTGTAATGAGCAATGCTCACAGTATTAAAAAAGGGGTTTCAGAAGCATTGATAACTGATTATTTTACAGGTAATCGAATAAGGATAAAGCTAAATAAAGAACTTACTGCTTCTCAGAATGCTGAGAAGTTTTACAAAAAGGCGAAAAATGAGTCTTTAGAATTGGCTGCAATTGAAGAGAAATTGAACAATACGGCGGAATTAATCTCTAAAACGAATAATGATCTAGAAGAACTAAGTAAAGTTACAACACTTACAGATTTTCAAAATCTGAAATTCTCTTTAAAAGAGAAAGCTGCGAGTCCTGGAAAACAAAACCAGTCTACAGCTAGGAAATATTCATGGAATGGAATTGAATTTTGGGTTGGTAAAAATGCAAAGAGTAATGATTGGATCCTCAGAAATGCTACAAAAAATGATATTTGGATGCATGCATCTGGTGTTGCGGGTTCTCATGGATTAATTAGAAAAATCAATTTATCACAATTGAAAAATAAAGACCTAGAAATAGCGGCAAGCATTACAGCATTCTATTCGAAAGGTAAAAATCAAGCGTTGCAAACAGTAATGTATGCAGAACGAAAGTTTGTATCAAAGATAAAAGGCGGTAATGCAGGACAGGTTAAGGTTCAAAAATGGGAGACCATAGATGTTGAACCGAAGGATTTTGTAAAATTTATTCAATCGTAAAATATAGATTTACAATTGATTTAATTCGATGGTGTGATTTTTTTGAATTTTTTTTCAAAATACTGCAATCAATAATCAATTCTTTATCTATATTTGCACTCCCTAAAGCAAAAAGGGAGCTTAGCTCAGTTGGTTCAGAGCATCTGCCTTACAAGCAGAGGGTCACAGGTTCGAATCCTGTAGCTCCCACAAAAAAAAAGAGCCTCGCGAAAGCGGGGCTTTTCTTATTTTTAGAATTCACAGTATTATTTTGCGTTTTTAATATAACTGAGTTTTTAAGTTCAAATCTCTACTCCTTTAATTTTTCTTCACTCAATCATTATTGCTTAAATTTGTGATTATGGAAAAAAGCTCGAAAGATTTCTTGCATCGTTATTTGGATAATGTTAGCCCTACTGGTTTTGAATCTTCAGGACAGAAAATTTGGTTAAATTATTTAAAGTCATTTATCGATGAAGAATTTGTGGATGTATATGGTACAGCGGTTGGGGTGATTAACCCGGGTAAAGATTTTAAAGTTGTGATAGAAGCACATGCGGATGAAATTAGTTGGTTTGTTAATTATATTACTGATGATGGTTACCTTTACGTAATTAGAAATGGCGGTAGTGATTTTCAAATAGCTCCTAGCATGAGATGCCATGTTTATACTGAAAATGGGGAGGTTATAAAAGGCGTTTTTGGATGGCCTGCTGTACATGTTCGTCACGATAAGAATCCAGAAGCTAAGCAAGAAAATATTTTTATAGATATTGGATGTTCGTCAAAGGAAGAAGTTGAAAAAAGAGGTATTCATATAGGTTCCGTCGCAGTATTTGAAGCAAATTCAGAGTGGTTAACGGATGATTATTTAATTGCAAGAGCATTAGATAATCGTATCGGCGGATTTATGATTGCCGAAGTTGCTAGAAAAATAAAAGAAAACAATATAGAACTACCCTTTAGTCTTTATGTGGTTAACAGCGTTCAGGAAGAAATAGGTTTACGCGGTGCAGAAATGATTTCAAGGAGAATAAATCCAGATGTTGCTATTGTTACTGATGTAACTCATGATACTTATTCCCCACTCTACAATAAAAAGAAACAGGGTGATTGTAAATGCGGACGAGGTCCAGTAGTTTCTTATGGTCCAGCAGTACAAAATAACCTACTAAAGCATATTATCGATACTTCTAAAGAAAAAGAAATCTCCATACAACGCACTGCCGCTAGTCGTTCAACTGGAACTGATACCGATGCTTTTGCTTATTCTGCATCTGGTGTAGCCTCTGCACTAATTTCTCTACCATTAAAGTACATGCATACAACTGTAGAAATGGTGCATAAAGACGATATTCAAGGTTGTATAGATTTAATTTATTATTCTGTAATTGGATTAGAATCAGGTCAACGTTTTAACTATTTATAAATCATGTATAAATCGGAAATACCAAATTCCAGTATCTCTTTTAAACTGTTGGTATTTCCGTTTTTTTGGCTTTTGTCAAAACTTCCTATAACTTTCCTCAAAGGATTAAGCAATATCTTTTATTACATTTTATATTATATCCTCAGATATAGACGGAAGGTAGTACGAGAAAATCTGAAAAATAGTTTCCCAAGTTGGTCGGATTCTCAACTTTTATCAATTGAGAAGAAATTTTTTAAATACCTTTCAGATCTAATCTTTGAAATAATTAAAGGGATTTCAATAACAGGTGAAGAGATTGATAAAAGAATATCTAATAAAAGCATACCTCTTTACGATAAACTATTCAATGAAAATCAATCTATTATTGTGGCATTAAGTCATTCAGGCAATTGGGAATGGGTTTCTCTAATTTCACAAAGAACAGTGAAATTCCAAGTTTACATTACTTACAAACCGCTTTCTAACAAAAACTTCAATTGGTTAATGTACATAACTCGTAGTAAGTTTAATGCACTTCCAGTACCAATGAATGAAACTTTAAGGCAATTAAATGTAAATAAAGAGCTGAATATAAAAACCATAACAGCATTAGTAGCCGATCAAAATCCTGCTTCTGCAAAGGGTGCCCAATGGGAATCGTTTTTAGCTCAAGATACCGCTTTTTTAAATGGACCAGGGAAATTGTCAAAAAGATTTAGTATGCCAGTTGTTTATTTTAAATGTAAACGATTAGCAAGATTTAAATATGCCACTGAATCTAAAATAATTGTTTCTGATTCTTCAAATTACTCATCTGAAGAAATAAATCGTATGATTATTTGTGAAATGGAGAAGGATATATTAGAACAACCAGAAATATGGTTGTGGAGCCATAAGAGATGGAAACATTCTCGATAATTTTTCTATATTTGTAAATAACGATAAAGTATGAAAAACAAACAGTTTTTTGAGGACTCGGTAAATCAACTATCGGATTTAACGAAAGCCATAGGACATCCAGCTAGGATCCAAGTATTGTTATATTTAAAAGAGAACGGCTCAAGTACCTGTCAAAATTTGGTAGATGCACTACCATATTCTCAGAGTACTGTTTCTGGTCATCTTCAAAAACTGAAAGATGCAGGATTGATAGTTATGAAATCAAAACAAACTTCTTCAATTTATTCAATCAAAAAAGATGTATTAGTTGATTTGAATGCCCTTTTCCAGTCAGTATTTGGATTAACTCCCGAAAGAAATCAACTTTCCCTATTTTAACGACGATAATCGTCAATTATCATCCCTGTAAGCAGTTTGGGTTCTATAAAAGTTGATTTTGGTGGCATTATATTCTTTTCATCCGCAATTTTTCTAATCTCTGTCATTGTATTTGGATGAAATAGAAATGCAATTTCGCCTTTGCCTTCAATTAAAGTTTGCTGAATATCTTTAACGGGATCATCTCCCCTAACAAATGAAATTCGATCATCACTGGAACTGTCATAAATCCCAAGTGCAGGTTTAAGAATTTCATCTTCAAATAAAGAGATGTCTAATGATTTAAGAGCACTTGCATCCTCACTTGGAACTTTCAAATCAAGTAAGATTCTACGTTCCTTTGTTATGCATAATACACTTCTAAGCGGAATTTGTGAATAATCTACTATGTTATTAGATTCAACGTAATCAAAGTTTTGGCTATCTAAGTAGTTGAATACCAACTCTGGATTGACATGTTTTAAAACTCTATAAAATGGCTTTATTAACACCTGAGACTCATCCATAACTAAGGCCATTATCCCTTGATTTGTATTTTTACCAAATTCCGATTCAATATATTTAGCCACGCTAGAAATTCTATGGTGCCCATCAGCAATATATAATGAGTCAATACCTTCAAAAGCATTCTGTATTAAGTCATTTGTGTTATTAATTATCCATAATTGGTGTGTGTTAAAGTACTCGTCGGTTACGCTAAGATATGGATCTGAAATTAGTATTTCTTCAGAGAATTCTTGAAGTTCTGATGGAAGATTTTGTGTAAGTAACACAGGTTCAGCCATTGATTGTAATACTTTTACATGTTTTATAAGTCTATCTTCTTTAGCTTTAATAGTATTTTCGTGTTTTTTTATTTTACCGTTAAAATAATCATTGATGTCAACTCCCAAAATCCATCCACAAAGATCAACCCCAGAATGATGTTGCTGACGATATAAATAAAATGCCTCAGATTTTGACTCGATTAAATTCGAGTCAATTAGATTATTTAAAAAATCTAAACTACAACGGTAAAATGCATCAGTACCCTGTTCTATTTCATGATGTACAAACTGAGGTTTTACAACACGTATATAATTATTTTCAAGCTTTAATGCTTTTGCTTGTAATACATTACTCGGAATTTTACCCGAACCAAGTGTTGCAATTTCATTGACAGTTTCTGGTTTTGGTAATAAGGTTTTTAGAGGATAAACCCACATTTTTAATTCAAGTGTTGAATAATTCTTTCGGCAAGCTCAATTCCTACACGTTCTTGTGCTTCTTTAGTACTAGCACCAATATGAGCAGAAAGCGATGCATTTTGCAATGAAAGAATCGAATCATTTATAGGCGGTTCAGATTCAAAAACATCTACTCCAGTAAAAGCAACTTTACCTGTATTTACAGCATTGTTTAGTGCAGATTCATTAATCACCCCACCTCTAGCACAGTTAATAATAATAACACCATCTTTCATTTTTGAAATCTCACTATCTCCTATAACTTCAGTACTTCCTGGTGTGTGAACACTGATTATATCACTACTAGTTAAGATTGTATCAAGGTCTTCTCCCTTCAAGTTTACGCTAAAGTTATTAGTTTGGTAATGTTTATTAAATGTAACGGTTAAGTCAAATGATCGGCCTTTGTAATCATAAACTAACACTTTCATTCCAAGGCCAATTGCCATTTTTGCAACTTCTTGCCCTATCCTTCCAAAACCAATAATTCCCAAAGTTTTATTAGCTAATTCAAACCCTTTTGATGCCGTTTTCTTTAAAATTTTAAACTCTTCCTTGCCGAATTCAGGCATTCTTCTATTTGAAAGGTGTAGCATTCTGGCTACCGAAAACAAATGAGCAAAAACTAATTCCGCAACCGATTTGGACGATGCATTTGGTGTATTTACAACGGGTATATTATACTCACCTGCAGCTTTTAGGTCAATATTATCTAGTCCTACGCCAGCACGTGCAATTAATTTTAAATTGCTTTTTTCAATGATATCACGTTTTACCTTTGTTGCACTCCTTACTATAAGCACATCGAATTGATCAATTTTAACTAATAACTCATCTTGTGGGATGTTTTCTGTAGTTACCTCAAAACCTGCTTTTTCAAGCAAATCTTTTCCAATTTTATCTATTCCGTCGTTTGCTAAAATTTTCATTTTATAAACCCTTAATAATATCCGCTAATACCTGCACACTTTCAGTTGGCATTGCATTGTAAATGGATGCTCTGTATCCACCCACACTTCTATGTCCTTTAATTCCGCTAATTCCCGCTTCTTTGCATAAATTATTGAATTTTTCTTCCAATGCTTGATGTTCCTCCTTAAATACAAAACAAACGTTCATTTTACTTCTCGAATTTACTTCTGCCGTTCCAATAAAATAAGGACTCTCATCTATAGCTGAATACAGAATATTAGCCTTTTCTTCATTTATTTTTTGGATAGCTTCAACTCCCCCTAAATCCTTCAACCATTTTAAATTATGCATTGAAGCTAATATGGCAAATACAGGCGGTGTGTTATACATACTTCCAGCCTCCGCATGAGTATCATACTTGAGCATTGTAGGAATATGTCTGTGAGCTGTTTTATTATAAAGTTCTTTATTAATTATAACCAAAGTAACCCCTGCTGGTCCCATATTCTTTTGAGCTCCAGCATAAATTAGGTCAAATTTGCTAACATCTACTGGTCTCGAGAAAATATCTGAACTCATATCACAAATTAATGGAACTGAAGAATAGGGAAATCCCTGCATTTGAGTACCAAAAATTGTATTGTTGCTTGTGCAGTGGAAATAATCTGCAGAAGAATCAATATCATAACCAGTTGGAATATAATTGAAATTTGAATGAGCACTTGAAGCGCACTCAATAACTTCTCCGTATGCTTTTGCTTCTGTTATAGCTTTCTTCGACCAAGTACCAGTGTTTAGATAGACTGCTTTTCCAGATAGGAAATTCATGGGTATTTGAAAGAATTGTGTTGAGGCTCCACCTTGAAGAAAAAGAATATCATGTGTATCCGGAATATTGAGTAATGTTTTAACCAGATCACATGCATCATCCATTACTTTTTGAAATTCTTTTCCTCTGTGTGAAACTTCAATTGCACTTAATCCGGTACCAGAGAAATTTTGTAAATCGGCAATACTCTGTTCAATTGCATAAGTAGATAATATTGAAGGACCCGCCGAGAAATTATGAATCTTTTTAATGCTCTCCATATAGAACTGCAATTTTACATGTATAATTGCGTGTAAACAAGAAAATGAAAGGGAAACTAGCGATATTTAGTGTTATCTTAATCTTTATTGCTACGAATAAGTCGCATGCTCAATATGAAGGTTTAGATAGTAACCGCAGGCAAAGCCCTGAATATAAGTATGATTACTCTCAAGAGCCAGGTACGTCAGAATTTGATTATGAAAAAATCAAATATAACGGAACTGACTTTTCTGCATTTGGAAGTGGAACTGTTTATTCGCTTGAGTTGATTCCTTTCACAGGCATTACATTGAAGGATAGGTTCTACTTTGCCGCTGGCGGGGTTTTGTCATTGTATTCCGATAATCTTAGGATGATCTATTCTGGAAATTACGGTGTAACAAGTATGATGAGAATTCCTATTTCAAATTTTTTCCTACATTTAGAATATAGAGCTCAAAATGCTCTCACAGATTTAGATTATAGAGTTAGAAACTGGTATACAACTCCAATTATTGGTGGAGGATTTGTTTATGAATCTAAACTAAATACTATTGTACTAGTTGGATTGGCACTAAATCCAGATTACGGTAAAACAAACCCTCTTGGAGGTATAGTATATCGATTCGGAATTCGTTTTTAATTAGAGTAAATACTCTAAAATAGTCGGAAAGATTCCTATAATCACTGTAATTACAATTAAAATTAATAAATAAACAGAATTTAAATTCAGTTCAAATCGTTCACTATTATCAGTTTTTTCAAATCCAGAATTATCGAAAGCATATTTAAATGGTTTGAAGTAATAGGCGATACTTATCGCTGAACCTACCAAAGCTATTAATACTGCAGATTGATTGTAAGCAAATGCTGATGAAAATAATTGATATTTTGCGATAAACCCAATCGTTGAAGGAACACCCGCAATTGATAATGTTGCTATAATTAATAAAAATCCATGTAACTTATTTTTAGAAAACAAAGCTGTATACATACTAAACTCCTTATCTTCTCTAGAATACTGATCCATTAAGTAAAATAGTGAAATAGTTCCTAGACCATAAGAAAATGAATAAGTGGCTAATACATTAATATTTTCTTCAAATGGAATGAGAATAAACAACAGTAAATAACCGGCATGAGAAATACTTGAGTATGCTAGCATCCGTTTTACCTTACTTTGACCAATAGCCATTATGTTTCCACCTAAAATAGTAATTCCTAGTATTGGTAAAATCCATTGTTCCGACCAAGCTGACATTGGTGCGAACGAATTAAATATATTTCCCAAAGTATAAAAGCCAGAAATCTTTACAATTACGGCCATAAAAACTGCTATTCTATTGGGGCTTCCTTCATACACATCTGGACTCCAGAAATGAAAGGGAACTGCGGATACTTTAAATAGTAATCCAACTGATACCAAAATTAATCCCGCTTTTAACAAAATTGGAAATTCTCCAAAATGAGAAGCAAATGATAATTTTAATTGGATTTCATTGAGGTTCAAGGTACCAGTACCACCGTAAATAAATGCCGTTCCCAACAATAAAATTGCTGTAGAAAACGCACCCATTATGAAATATTTAAGAGCGGCCTCATTAGAATTTAAATTATCTTTATTACTTCCTGCAAGTACAAATAAAGGGATTGACAAAATTTCCAATCCTAAGAAAAGCATAACAAAGTGTTCTGCTCCCATTAATAATATCCCTCCAGATAATGAAAACAGCATCAATGCTGGAATATCAGCTCCTTTTTTATCATTACTTGGCATGATATTCATTATCATAAAGCCAAGGAATAATAACAATGCAGACATCCATTCTGTAGTTCCTGAAATATCTAACATTTGTTGAGGAACCCATTTAAATAACAGGTCAAAATTTAAAATGCCTTTATACTCAAACCAAGAAGAAGCACTCGCCAATAATAATAATAATGCTGAAGTGTTCTTTGACCATTGCTCAGGTTTATTCAACCCTAAAAATAGGGTTAAAATACCACCCATAAAGATAATTGAAACCCCAATCATGATAAAACTCCTTTCACGTTTAATAATTCTTTAAGTATTTGATCCATGCTAGGATTAATAATATCTATAAGATTTTGAGGAAATACACCGATTAGGATCACTGTAATGGATAAAATAAGAAACAATATAAGTTCCAGATTAACTGAAATACACATGTCTTTATTTGATTCATTCTTTCCCTCTCCCAACATGCTAAATTGAAACAATCTTAACATATAAACTGCGCATAGTATGACTGTTAATCCAGCGAAAACAACCATAGTAGTATTGTAGTTAAACAACGACTTTAATAACATAAATTCACCGGGAAAACCGTTAGATAAAGGAGCCGCTACTGATCCAATTACAAAAAGGAAAAACCCTATGGTAAACCATTTTGATTTAGAAGCAATTCCACCTAGATCATTTAAATCCCTTGATTTGTATGTTCTTTCGATTAAACCAATACCCCAAAACAGACCTACAACATTCACCCCGTGTACTAACATCTGCAAACCTGCACCATTTAAACCATCAATACTTAATGTCAATATACCCGCAGTAATTAAACCTACGTGAGACAATGAACTATAGGCGATTATGCGTTTCATGTCGTCTTGTCTGATAGCGATTAGTGCACCATAAACAATACCGATAACTGCTAAACAAATAACAATTGGCTGATAGAAATCTATACTTTCAGGGACTAATAATAAATACCATCTAATCAGTCCGTATAGACCCATCTTTAGCATAATACCACTCAAAAGCATTGATCCTTGAGAAGGAGCCCACACGTAAGTATTTGGTTGCCATAAGTGAAAAGGAAACACTGGAATTTTTATCAAGAAGGCCAATAGAAATCCAGATCCAACCCATATTGATTCAGCGTAGTTAAGGTTTACCGCAAATAGATTATCATAAGAAAATGAGGAATAATCAGTTTTCCCGTATAGGTAAATCAAGGAGGCTAACATTGCTAGAGAACCAACAAATGTGTAAATAAAAAATCTAATAGTTGTTTTAAAACGTTCTCTTTCGGAATGAATTAGTGTAATGAAGTAAATGGGTATCATCGCCAACTCCCAGAATATGTAGAATAACAAGCCATCAAAAGCCATGAAAACACCATTTAATCCTACTTGCATTAAGAATATTAAAGGTGTGATTTTTGAAACTTTATCTTCTGATTGTGATGCAATTATAAATGGAATTAATCCGTTCGTTAAAAGCAATAAAAGCCATGTTAAACCATCAACTTTTAAGTTAAATCGTATATTATCTCCAAGCCATGGAATATCAACTATTGATTCGGACAAAATGAAATTATGACTACAATGCAGATTAAGAACTAATGTGAATCCAGCTATTAATGAAATTCCACTCCAAATCCATTTATTTGATAGCATTTTACCTAGCATCGTCGATGCTAATGCCAATATTAAAGGTATATATAATAACTCCACTAGAAAAATATCAAATTAACGCCTAACAATACAATAACTGCAATAATCATATACAATAGATAAAACTCTATATTTCCATTTTGAATTCGCTTATTTAATCGCGACACAACTTGAAGTAAAGGATAAATACCAAAGGAAAATATCTTAAGAAAAATACCTTCCCCGATTAAATGAAGTAAATCCCCAAGAATCTCTAACGGTCTAACAATAACCAAATTGTATGCTTCATCTACATAGAACTTATCTCTCATAACAGAGAAAAATCCGGTTTCCGAATCAGTTGGAACTCTATTTCTTTTGAGGAAGACAATCCTAGTGTAGATTAATGCTGTTAAGAATACTAAAACTGCTAATCCTAATAAAATAATCTCTTCAGAATGACCGATTTCATGGTGTTCCATTATTGGCAACATTGGTTTGAGCCATTCTACAAGAGATCCTGATTCTGTGATGTATTTTGGTAGATTTATTAGTCCACCAAATACGCTAAATACTGCTAAAATCATTAATGGAATAGTCATCACTAAAGGAGATTCATGAACTTTGCTATAATCCCATTTTTCATTTCTGTATGTTCCGTGGAATGTTACGAAGAACATTCTAAACATATAAATGCCAGTTAACAAAGCACTAAGTAATAATAATATGTAAGGAATAAGTCCGTGAGAGTATGTTGCTGCTAAGATTTCATCTTTTGAGAAGAATCCACTAAAGAATGGAAATCCAGAAATTGCGAGCGTTCCTGCCAAAAAAGTCCAATAAGTTAATGGCATTTTCTTTTTAAGTCCACCCATGAATCTCATATCCTGTTCATGATGCATTCCATGTATAACTGATCCAGCACCTAAGAATAACAACGCTTTAAAAAATGCATGAGTAGTTAAATGGAATAGAGCCGTAGAGTACGCACCCACTCCTAACGCTACAAACATGAATCCTAATTGACTGACAGTAGAATAAGCCAGTACTTTCTTTATATCGGTTTGTTTTAATCCAATTAATGCGGCAAGCATAGCGGTAGCTAAACCAATCCACAGAATAAATTCAGTGGCAAATGGCGATAAAGCAAATAAAATTTGATTTCTTATTATCAAATAAATACCAGCTGTTACCATTGTAGCTGCGTGTATTAGAGCAGAAACCGGTGTTGGTCCTGCCATTGCATCTGGTAGCCACGTGTAAAGTGGTATCTGAGCACTTTTTCCCATGGCTCCAATAAATAACAGTATGCTAATTGCATTTAATAAATTATCAGAATGATTTCCGGCAGCAATTTGATTACTAAATTCTGAATATTCTAGAGTATGGAATTTAGAAAATATCAAATACAAGCCTAATAATAAGCCAAGGTCGCCAATTCTGTTCATTACAAAAGCTTTTCTAGCAGCTTTCCCAAATTCGACATTTTTGTACCAGAATCCAATCAATAAGTATGAACACAAACCTACCCCTTCCCATCCGAAGAACATCATCAAGAAATTCGATCCTAAAACAAGAAGGAGCATATTGAAAATGAAGAAATTTAAATATGAAAAGAACTTGTAAAAGCCTTCATCATTCTTCATGTAACCTGTTGAATATAAATGTATTAATGCGCCTACTCCAGTTATTATAAGGGTCATCCAAACTGACAGTCTATCTATTGTAAATGAAACCGACAGAGGAATATTATCAAGGGTAAGAAAAGTATATGCTTTCCAGTTAACTGAGTATTGAGCATCATTGCTTAAATCTCCAATCATACCAAAAGCGACAAAAAATGGTATTGCAACCATAAGGGAAGCAATACTTCCCACAACTGATTTTGGTAAATATTTACCCACTAATCCATTGAAAATAAATCCAAAAAGTGGGAAACCTAAAATGATAAGTAAATTACTCATTAATCCTTCAAACTATCCAAGAAACTCACATCAGTTTTACGCGTATTGCGATAAACCATTACTATAATTGCTAATCCCACTGCCGCTTCTGCTGCCGCCACAACCATAATGAAAAACACAAACATTTGTCCATTTGCTTGAGCATCTCCCATGTATTCGGAAAATGCAACCATTAATAGGTTGACGGCATTTAGCATTAATTCTATGCACATCAAAAGAACAATTGCATTCCTCCTAAATAATACCCCAAACATACCTATACTGAATAAAACAGTAGATAGATAGATGTAATGGCTAATGTCTAAAGACTTAAAAATATTTAATAATTGCATTATGAATTACCCTTATCTAATAAACTCTCTGAATTCGACTCTCTTTTTCCAAGTAAAACAGCACCTACCATAGCAGATACGAATAATATTCCGGATAATTCAAATGGAACCAAATAGTCCGTCATTAGCACTCTACCCAGATTTTTTACTAAACCAATATCATCTGCACTACCTTTGTAAATAGCCACACCTGATTTTTGGAATGCTGCAGTAATTACAAGCAATAACATTCCTGCCGAAATAGTAGCGGCTATTCCCCAAATTTTAGATTTAACAGGCTCACTATCCTTATTTAAATTTAAAAGCATCAATACAAAAAGGAAAAGCACCATAATTGCACCAGCATAAACCATTAAGTTTACAATTGCTAAAAACTGAGCATTCAACAATACATAGTGAGCAGAAATGCTAAAAAAAGCTAATATTAAAGCCAATACTGAATGTACTGGATTTTTACTTGTAACCACGTACAATGCACATAGAATGGTAATGAATGACAACACCAAAAAAGGCAGTGGTAAACTAAATAAACTATTCATCATGAATTTTGATATTCCCAAATCTGGCGCTTTGTAATATCAATGCGCTCATCAACTTTTTCTACTAGTTTGTCTTTACCGTAGATGAACTCATCACGGCCAAAATCAGCATCAACGATACGCTCGGTTAAGAAAATAGCCTGTTTAGGACAAGCTTCTTCACATAAACCACAAAATATGCATCTTAACATATTTATTTCGTAAGTCTTTGCATACTTTTCCTCGCGATATAGTTTTTCATCACCGTTGTTTCGTTCAGCTGCTTCCATCGTGATCGCCTCTGCAGGACAAGCAACAGCGCATAGTCCACAAGCTGTGCAACGTTCTCTTCCTTCATCATCTCGCTTTAGAACATGTTGACCTCTAAAAATAGGTGTAACCGGCTTTTTCTGTTCTGGATACGAAACTGTCGTTTTCTTCATAAAAAAGTGCTTGAGAGTGATACTCATACCCTTGAAAATGGCTGGAAGATATATTCTTTCCATCAAACTCATTTTTTTATCAACGACGTTTTTTGATCTGTTTGTTAATGACTGCATTTAAATCCTTTTGTCTTAAGACTTTTAACCAATTAATTCCTTAAATGTTCAAGTTTTATCTTGTACTTTGAGTCGATTATTTTTTGTTTTCTTTGCTTTTCATCAAGACCACACATTTCCTCTAAAGATAACTCTTCGGTATATGAATCATCAGACAATTTGAAAATAAAGTATGGATCTTCTATCGTTTTGTAATGAAAAACGAATTCATTTCCCTCTTTTAAGCCTTTGATTATTTTTACTGGGTTATTTTGTACCAAATAAGCTTCTTCAATCTGTTGAGTTTTGTCCTTGAGTATGGTAGAATGTGATTTGCCTTCTGCATCGGCTAAAAGCATCGCACCTTCAGGATCCAGATTACTCGGGCATTTAGTACTGATTTCAAAAGTCACAGATTCTCTACCTTGAACTCTTCGAACTACAGATTTTGCACCAGTTCTAGATCTACCCGCGGAATTAGTTTTTGTGTTCAATGCAAGAACCTTAACTCTTGATTTTTTGTATGCTTCATAGTTATTAGGATCATAGGATACTTTTATCGGTCTTTCCAAACAAGTATCTATTGTAAAATCAATCTTAGCAACCCCTACCCAACTCATACCTTGGTCCTTCTTGTAAACTAATGGCACACCACTTTTAATAATATCGATTGGAGTAGTTAACATTTTAACGTTAACACCAAAGTCTTTTTTACGCGATTTTGCACCTAAAAGAGCAGCATCGCACTTTTTCATAGTCAACATCAGACCAGAAGAAAGTTTAATAGTTGTATCTTCTTCACAGCTAGGACCAGTTGGAGCGGCCGGCTTTGATGCTGGTTTTGGCTTGGGTTTCTCAATTACAGCAATTTCTACTCTTCGGTTTCTAGACGCTTTTTCTTCTGAAGTTTCATTTACTCTAGGTTTTGATCTGCCAAAATATTTAGGTGGTAATATAAAATCGGGATTTAATTCTAAATCAACCAATATATCGAATACATTATCGACCCTGTCTTTTGAGAGTTCTAAATTATATTCATCATTCCCTGTACTATCTGTATGTCCAGTAAGTATTAATCGATACTCTTCGATGTTTTTTAATTTCTTTACCAGTACTTTAAGCTTGCTTTCTTCTTTCGAGGTAATCTCTGAAGAGTTTACTTCATAATAAATATTTACTGCAGGTGTCAATTCACGAGGTTCGTCAGGAATTGTGATTTTTTGAGCAAATAAATTAGAACTTGTTTTGATTAAAATCAATCCCGTGAAAATCCATCTGTTAATATTGAAGTATTTCATAATAAGACTACAATTTGGTGCGAAAATAAATCAAAACTTTATGTCTTTCTCCATATGTTTATAATATGCCAATCATTTTTTTAAACAATGTTTTAGAATTGCAATTCTTATATTTGGAAATCATATGAGAAACTTCTTTAAAAGAATAACGCTATTGAGTTTATTAATGGTCTTAAATTCAAGTATACTTCACTCTCAGGTCGCAAAAACACAAGTAGTAATGGCTGAAATTAAATTCGTGGATAATTCTATGAAATTAATTTGGGATATACCCACTGGATTTTCAGGTACACATAGAATTTACAAAAGAAATCTATTTGATTGGGGTAAGAGTTTCAATTATGTTACGGAATTTGATCAAAACTTTTTTGAATATTCTCTAACATCGAGTGATGTAGAAACACCAACAGAATGGCTAATTAACAGAGTAGATGGATCGGGAAATATAATCTCACTGGGATATATTGCCAGTGTAAAAGATTACAAGCCAGATATTAACCGTGGTTGGGTTCATTTATTAATTGATTCAACTTATGCTACACCTTTAAAAGATGAATTGGATGTTTTAATACTTGAATTAAGGGATTTGGGGCATTTTGTCACCTTTAATTATGCAAGCAGAAATTCTACTCCTACAGAGGTTAAAAACACCTTAATGGATTCAATCTATTCTAAATTGTCAAAGGCTGGCAAACCATTGGAATCAATTTATATAATTGGTCATGTACCCGTTCCTTATTCAGGTTATTTTTCTTCTACTGGGCATCGATATCCACCAGATGGTCATGCAGAAGGTTCTGGAAATCATACTGGGGCTTGGCCAGCAGATTGTTTTTACGGTGATTTCGATGGATCTTGGACGGATACACGTGTAAGTTGTACAACTGGAAACCAAGCTAGACATCATAATGAGCCCGGTGATGGTAAATTTGATGCTTCTGTTATTATAGGCACCGGAACTGAAGGAACATGGTCGCCAATTGAGATTCAGGTTGGTAGAGTAGACTTTTTTAATATGCCTGCATTTTTAGAATCTGATACTTCCCTGTTAAAAGAATACTTACAAAGATGCTCAGATTGGAGAACTGGAAAGATTAAAGTAATCAAACGTGCTCTAATTGATAATAATTTCAGTTCTCTCAATCTGGCATCATCAGGATATCAAAACTTTCCTTGTTTTGTTGGTATTGATTCAGTATTTGATGATCGAGATTATTTTACGTTTCAAAATTCAGAGAATTATTTATGGAGTTATGGTTGTGGGGCTGGAAGCTATAAAAGTTGTAATGGAATAGGAACCACAAATGATTTCGCTAACAATAAGGGCAAATTTAGTAATGCGTTTACAATGTTAGCTGGTAGTTATTTTGGTGATTGGGATTCTCAAAATAATTTACTTAGAGCAGCACTTGCAAGTGGATCTTTAGCTACTTTTTGGGGTGGAATTCCTAAATGGTATGTTCACCATATGGCTGTAGGTTCTAATATTGGACTTGGAGCTTGGTTAACAATGAATAATAATAATGAATACTTTAATGGTTTTTTCAATGGGTCAGCTCAAGGTATTCATATTGCGCTAATCGGAGACCCTACCCTTACTCTTGCTCCGCCAAAGCCTGTATCAAATATAAAAATCTCTTCAATTAATGGTAAAGTTGAATTAAACTGGGATGCCCCTTCTGATGAACATATTGATTACTACAAAGTGTTCACATTGAAAGATGCTGCATTCAATAATTTTCAAATTGAACCTTTGAAACATAGTTCCGATGACGGAATTACGGCAACTAACAGTTACACAGATAATGGAAATTGGGTATCAGGAAATTATAGATACGCAATATCAGCAGTTAGGATCGACACAACAGGATCAGGGTCTTACCATAATTACAGCAAATTGACAATGGTTGAAGTTCAGCACACAAACTCTTTTGAGGCGATTTATGGAGAAACACTTCGAATTTTACCAAACCCTACCAGTGGTATACTTTTTATTGAATCTAATTGTCAAATTATTCGATACGAAATATTCGACATACTTGGAAGGCTTCAGATGCAGGGAGATTCTTTGGAAAAAGATGCCTCAATTAAACTGAGTCCCAATATGATTGACGGTGTTTATCTTATCAACATTTATAGTGAAAACGGTTCAAAGACTTTAAAATTGGAATTAAGTAGGTCTTGATTTCCAATAAACTGAACATTATTAATGTAAAAACATATGAAAATTGGTGTTTACCAATAAAGATTCCTTAATTTTGCGCCCTATTTGAAACTTAAATTATTATGAATAATAGTGTTGTTTATTTAGTTCCAGCATTAGGAGTACTTGGTCTTATCGTAATGGCCATTAAAAGTGCTTGGGTATCAAAACAAGATGCTGGGGACGAGAAAATGCAAAACCTTGCAGGAAAAATTGCTGCAGGAGCAATGGCTTTTCTAAAAGCCGAGTGGAAAGTGTTAACTTATTTTGCTGTAATTGCAGCTGCATTGTTAGCATATACTGGAACAATCACTGAAGTTAATGGCAAAGAGATTCATTCTCATTGGATTATTTCCGTTGCTTTCTTGATTGGTGCATTCTTTTCTGCGTTAGCAGGTTATTTCGGAATGCGTATTGCTACAAAAGCAAATGTTCGAACAACAAATGCGGCAAAAACTAGTTTATCTCAAGCATTAAAAGTAAGTTTCAACGGCGGAACTGTTATGGGATTAGGAGTTGCAGGCCTTGCAGTTCTTGGACTTGGCGGTTTATTCATTGTTTTCTACAATATGTTTGTTGCTGGAGCTGATGAAGCACTAAAAGATATTGAATTAAAAAGAGCAATTGAGGTATTAACTGGATTTAGTTTGGGTGCTGAATCAATTGCACTATTTGCTCGTGTTGGTGGTGGTATTTACACCAAGGCTGCTGACGTTGGAGCTGACTTGGTAGGAAAAGTAGAAGCAGGTATTCCCGAAGATGATCCACGTAATCCAGCTACTATTGCGGATAACGTGGGTGATAACGTGGGTGACGTTGCAGGCATGGGTGCTGATTTATTTGGTTCTTATGTTGCAACAATCCTAGCCACCATGGTATTAGGATCAGAAATTAAAGTTACAGATAATTACGATGGTCTTTCTCCTGTATTATTGCCAATGGTAATCGCAGGATTGGGATTGGTGTTTTCAATAATTGGAACATGGTTTGTTCGTATTAAGAATGATAATGGTAATGTCCAAAACGCCCTAAATTTAGGAAACTGGGCAAGTATTGTATTAACTGCTATTGCTAGTTTTTTTGTAGTAGATTTATTGTTGCCAGAAACCCTTTCACTTCGTGGTGTTGAGTTTGCTAAATTGGATGTTTTCTATGCTATAATGGTTGGTCTTGTTGTAGGAGCAATTATGAGTATTGTAACAGAATACTATACTGCAATGGGTAAAAAGCCGGTTATGTCTATTGTTCAGAAATCTGCAACAGGTCATGCGACAAATATCATTGGTGGTTTAAGTGTAGGTATGGAATCTACAGTAATTCCAATTTTAGTTTTGGCTGGTGGTATTTATATGTCTTATGCTTTTGCTGGACTTTACGGTGTTGCCATTGCTGCTGCCGGAATGATGGCAACTACTGCAATGCAGTTAGCTATTGATGCATTTGGACCTATTGCGGATAACGCAGGTGGTATTGCTGAAATGAGTGAGTTACCCGAAGAGGTTCGTGGAAGAACAGATATTTTAGATGCTGTTGGAAATACTACTGCTGCTACTGGTAAGGGTTTTGCTATTGCATCTGCTGCATTAACTGCACTTGCTTTATTTGCTGCCTTTGTTGGTGTTGCAGGTATTGATAGTATCGATATTTATAAAGCAAAAGTTCTTGCTGGTTTATTCGTTGGTGCTATGATTCCATTTATTTTCTCTGCATTAGCAATTAGTGCTGTTGGTCGTGCTGCAATGGATATGGTAAAAGAGGTTCGTAGACAGTTTAAAGAGATTCCTGGTATTATGGAATACAAAGCTGAACCTGAGTATGAAAAGTGTGTTGAAATTTCCACGAAGGCCTCAATTCGTGAAATGCTTATGCCAGGCGCTATTGCTCTGTTATCCCCTGTAATTGTAGGATTTGCTTTCGGACCTGAAGTATTAGGAGGTATGTTAGCAGGTATCACAGTTTCTGGCGTATTGATGGGAATTTTCCAAAATAACGCCGGTGGTGCTTGGGATAACGCTAAAAAATCATTCGAAAAAGGTGTTGATATTGATGGAGAGACTTTTTACAAAGGATCTGAGCCTCATAAGGCATCTGTTACAGGAGATACAGTTGGTGATCCATTTAAAGATACTTCAGGACCATCAATGAATATCTTAATTAAGTTAACCTCAATAGTTTCATTAATTATTGCTCCTTACATTGCTGTAGGAGGTGATGCTTGTGCTGAGGGTGATGATTGTTGCAAAGACAAGACAGAAATGACTTCAACGCTTAAAAATTCTGATAAACAATGTACAGCTAAATCAACTAATGAAGACGGAAGTTGTTGTGATATGTCAGAATGTGCAGGTTTAACCTTGGCAGAATGTATGAAGAAATGTGATGAAAAAGGTTGTTCTGATGCTCAAAGAGCTGAGTGTATCAAAATGTACGATAAAGATGGAAAGTACATTGGAAAGAAAGAAGAAAAAGCATGTTGTTCTGAGGAATCTGAAACAGTAAAATAATATATTTTTCAAATAACAAAAAAGGCCGAGCAATGCTCGGCCTTTTTTGTTACTAAACTATGACTAGTTCTCAATCAATTTTAATTTATTATTTATTGATTTCCACTCATCATTTAAATTATCATACTTTGCAATAAAAGTTTTTACATACCTATTTACCTCATCAACTACATTCATATGAGTTAAAGTGGGCGCTTCCATTGATCCCTTCATTTCCCAATAAACTTTTAATACATCCATTTTCATTGAACTATGTGTTTCAAATTCATATTTACCAACAGGATCAGAGCCATTTATTTGAGTTAGAATATCGTTAATAGACTTCTGGATACTTACAATTTTATTGTAAACTTCAACATTATTTGAATTCCAAACTTGATTTTCGATAACCCTAGTGGTTTTATTGAATAAATCTTCTAATCCATTGGAGATGAGCAGTAAATCTTTTCGGCTAGAATTGAGTTTTTTTAAATTATCTATCCTCGCAACATTTTCTTGAATACTACGATGATTTTGTTGATACAAGTATTTTATTTCAATTGTATCAATAGAGGTATGGTTTCTTAATACTCCATTATGAGAAATAGATATAACCTTCCAAATATATTTTCCTTCATTAACATAAGGACCTTTTAATTTATTAGCCAATTCGCCTTCCGACGATAATGCTGCAAATTCATAGCAAACATCCCACTTCGCGGAATTCCAACCTTTGGAAGGTGTAATTTCAATTTGACTTACAATATTTTCAGGATCTTCAAGACTGTATATAGAAATATAATATTTGTTTTTTATCTCCGTAGATTCAGCTCTTATTGAATCCATGGAAGGATATATAAAATCCTGTCCTTTTGCTTCATTCTCACGTTTTTTTCTTCTCTTTTCTATATCAGTAATATCGTTATCAATAAAATATCTTAAAGTTAGTTTTTCATCAAGATTATCACCTCTGAATCTAGAAGCACCCTTAAAACCATTTCCTGCTCTCCCAAGTTTATTATATGGAATGAATAACTTATGAGTATTATCTGCAATTGTATTGCTTTTTGATTTTTTATACTCTCTAATCAGACCATAATCATCACAAACTAAAAATCCTCTTCCAAAAGTTGCTAATACTAAATCATCTTCTCTTTCTTGATAAACAATATCTTTAATCGCAACGGGTGGTAAACCTTTCATGAACTTATGGAAGTGAACCCCACCATCAACTGAAATGTACAATCCAAATTCTGTACCTACGGTTATTATATCTTCGTCAATAGGATCAATTAATATTGATTTTGCCGGCTGATTTTCTGGTATCCCCTTTCCAATTCTCTCCCATTTTCCATTTGTATATTTAACAACAAATGCATCAAATATACCTTGTCGATGATGATCTAGTACTGCAAATATTTCATTTTTAGTATTTATTTGAATTCCACTAACAAAAGGATAAATTTCAAATTCTGCATTTTTCTTAGATTTTAATTCAATTTGTTCGACCCAGTTAGGTACATCCTTGTAAGTTCCATTTCCTATTAATTCCCAATTTTCACCATCATCTTCGGTAATGTATATTAAACCATCGTCTGTTCCAGCAACAAGTTGCCCTTTTTTACCTTCAACTAAATATGTAATGTTGCCATATATACTTGTACTTTTATTTTTAGCCACAGCATCTAACCCCCATATTTTACCCATTACTGGAAATTCATTACGGTCAACAGAACGTGATAAATCTTTACTTATCACATTCCAAGAATTCCCTTTATCATTTGATGCGAATACCCGATTAGCAGCGAAATACAACTTATTGTTATCGTATTTTGATATGAGCAATGGTGCATCCCAATTCCAACGAAGTGGCTTTTCTTTTCTTGAAATACTAGGCTTAATATCTACAGCTTCACCAGTTGTTCTGTTATATCTTATTAAACCTCCATATTGCCATTGGCTGTAAACAATAGTAGAATCTTTTGGATCAATTTGAGATTTAAATCCATCTCCACCCACTGTAACATACCATTCTTCATTTGTTATTCCATTGTCCGTATTGTTCCTACTTGGACCACCTAAAGAATAATTATCCTGAGTACCTCCATATACATGGTAAAAAGGATGACTATTATCAACACTTACCCTGTAAAATTGAGTCACTGGAATATTTTCTTTGAAATTCCAATTTTCACCGTAATCAAAAGTCTCGTACAATCCCCCATCACAACCTACTAATAAGTGCTTATAATCGTTTGGGTCAATCCAAATAGTATGATTGTCAACATGTTTAAATTTTTCTGAAAAACGCGAAATAGTTTTTCCCCCATCTTCTGAAAAATGAAGATAGGTATCCATGAAAAATAATCGATTTCCATTTTTTGGATCTGCATAAACTTCTTGATAATAATTTCCAGATGTTTGATAATCATTTGTTTTATTCCAGCTAGCTCCATAATCTGTAGATTTATAAACACCGCCCTTTTTACCTTCGGCCTCAATAATGGCTATTATATTACCTTCTTTAGTTTCGCTACATTCAATTGATATTCTTCCTAAATCGCCAGATGGGAATCCGTTACCAACTTTATTCCATGTTTTCCCATTATCTACTGATTTATATAGAGCAGATTCAGGACCTCCTCCTAAGTATGTAAATTCATGTCTTCTTCTCTGATGTGCTGCTGCATATAATATTTTTGAATTATATGGATCAATGTGTATTTCATTGAAACCTGTATTCTCAGAAACAGAAAATGCTTTTTCCCAAGTTTTACCACAATCTACCGTGTGGTAGATTCCTCTATCTCCCCCTTTGCCCCATACATTTCCATAAGCTGCAACCCATATTTCATTTGTATTTTCTTGATTTATTGTAATCATTCCAACGCTATATGATTCCCTTAATCCCATATTTTTAAAAGTCTTTCCTCCATCTTCACTTAAATAAATACCATTTCCATAACCAACACTGCGCTGATTATTGTTTTCACCAGTTCCAACCCAAACCCTATTAGGGTTTACCGGATCAATTGCCAAACAACCGATACTGAGAGTACCATATTTGTCAAAAATTGGTTCGTATGTGGTTCCTGAATTTTCTGTTTTCCAGACACCTCCGTAAGCTGATGCTACATAATATTCACTGTGGTTTTTAGGATTAACTGCAATATCCACAATACGGCCTGAAGTTGTTGCAGGGCCAATGAATCTAAATGGGATTTGAGATACAAATTGTTGCATTCCCGTATCTTTTTGCGCATTTGATGTATTCAATAATGACAAAAAGACTAATAGTAAACTGATTGATTGTATTGGTTTCTTCATAAACTATGATTTGAAATAATTTTCTAATTTTAGTGAAATCCCTTTCCAGGAAAAATTCTGTTCAACATGCCGTCTTCCTTTTTCAGACAATTCATTTCTATACTCAGGGGAAATTAAAATTTCCCTTATGTTATTTATGATTTCATCAGAATTACGCGATGGAAGAACTCCATTTTTGTTATTAGGCATTTCCAACCCAGCATAACCCACATAAGTTGAAACTACTGGGATACCGCATGCAAGCGCCTCTAAGACCTTATTCTGAGTTCCAGCACCAATTCGTAATGGCGAAACCACTAGGTGTGCTTTTCTGTATTCATTAGCCAAATTCTCAACAAAACCCATAACGTGAATATTGTCACTTGCCAATGCTTTTACTTTGGAAACCGGTCGTTGTCCTGCAATAATAAATTGAGCATCAGGTTGAAATTTAAGAATTTCGGGAAATATTTCTTGTGTAAAGTACTCAACAGCATCAATATTAGGAGCATAATCCATATTGCCTGTAAATAAAATCCTATTTTGTTTTAATTGAATGTTTTTATCTGGGAAAAATGATTGAACATCTACCCCATTTTGCAATAATTCAACTGAAACATTTGTAGAATCTACCAAGTATTGTTGGTCTTCTTTGCTACAAACAAGAGTTTTACTAAATTTTGGAATTATTTTCTTTTCAAATCGCGCCAATCTTTTGTATTCAATAAAATTAAAAGCCCTAAGGAATATGTTTCCTTCTTTTTCAAAACGTCTTTTCCAATACATAGAAAACGCATCTGGCAAGTCTAAAATTGCTTTACCCATTATATAATCTGGAATAAATTGAGACATCCTCACGTGTTGGACATGAACCGCATGATATTCAATTTCTTGTAATTTTTTATTAAGTATATTCTCAAATTTCCTGCTTTTAAAGTAACCTACTTGAAAGGGCTTTATAGAAAAAATAGTAAATAATACATTTAAATAGGACTTCCATTTTGGTATATATATATAATCGATAGACTTGAAATATTTATTCAATTCCTTAATATATACTATGTCTTCTTTTGTTTCAGCTATTGTGATTAAATCTAGGTCGTTTGAAATTGATAATTCTTTTGCCAAATTGTAAATTTTGAGTTTATCTCCTCGGAAAGGTGGAAATGGCATTCGATTCGCGACAAAAAGTATCCTCACAAAGACAAAAATACCCTTAAAAGTTTAAAGTATTCGGTATTATTGTGATACAATGAAACTTAGTAGTCGAATGGATCGTGTCATTGAGAGTCAAACTTTGGCAATGACGAAAAAAGCTAGAGAATTATCTGAAAAAGGTATAGACGTAATTAGTCTCAGTATAGGTGAACCGGATTTTAATACACCTTTAAACATATGCGATGAAGCAACCGCGGCAATGAAGCGTGGTGAAACCCACTATCCTCCTGTATTGGGTACTTTAAATTTTAGAAAAGCTATTCAAAATAAACTTCTTAAGGAAAATAATATTCAGGTTGGACTTAATGAAATAATTGTAAGTAATGGGGCAAAACATAGTTTATTCAATGCTATAATGACATTAATAAACCCCGGAGATGAAGTAATAATCCCTGCACCATATTGGGTGAGTTATCCAGCCATGGTTCATTATGCTCAAGGAAAAGTCGTTGAAATCCCAACTTCCGTTGAAAATGAATATAAAGTTCCTGCTGCTGATCTTCGATCAAAAATTACAAATAAAACAAGATTATTGATGTTTTCTTCTCCATGCAACCCTAGTGGTAGTGTTTTGTCTGAAACGGAACTTGATGAGTGGGTACAAGTTTTAAAGGACCATCCTGAAATCATGATTATTAGTGATGAGATTTATGAGAAAATAAATTACGGTGAACGCACAAAATCTATTGGTAGTTATAATGAATTAAAGGGAAGAGTTGCAACAATAAATGGATTAGCTAAAGGATTTGCAATGACAGGATGGAGAATCGGTTATATGGCCGGTCCCGCGGAATGGGTAAAGGCTTGTGAAAAATTTCAAGGGTTAGTTAGTAGTGGTTCAAATAGTATTGCTCAAGCAGCTGGAATTGAAGCACTTGAAGGCGATCAGTCTGAGATTGAAAAAATGAAACAAATATTTGAATCCAGAAGAAATTTGATGCGTGATTTATTGACTCAAATTAAAGGTCTAAAAGTGAGTAATCCAATGGGTGCATTTTATCATTTTCCAGATGTTAGTTATTACTTAGGAAAATCAACTGATGATGGAATTAAAATTAATACAAGCAGTGACTTGTGTTTACACTTATTGTCTGATGCCCACGTTGCTACTGTTGCCGGTGATGCTTTTGGCAACCCGAATTGCATAAGATTGTCATACGCAACTGAAGAAAAAACTATCAAGGAGGCTATTTTAAGAATATCCAAATCTCTTAAAAAGCTTAATTAAGTATTTTTGCACCGAAAAATGACTGAAAACGAAATCAAAAAAATCTTTAAAGATTTTGAGAAGCTAAAAGTTCTTATTGTCGGTGATGTAATGATCGACAAATATGTTTATGGCAAAGTAGAAAGAGTATCGCCAGAGGCTCCTGTTCCGGTAGTAGATGTTCAGAGAACGGATTCTCGATTAGGAGGTGCCGGAAACGTTGCATTGAATTTATCCTCACTCGGAAGTAAGCCTATTCTGTGTTCAATAATTGGAGATGATGATGCGGGTAATGAGTTAATCGAAATATTCTTCAATCATAATGGCTTAGATACGAAAGGGATTATTAAATCAAATAATCGAAAAACCACAATAAAAACAAGAATAATAGGTAATCAGCATCAATTATTAAGAATAGATTCTGAAATTAAAGATGATTTAAATAAAAAAGATAATGAATTACTTATTCAGAAGTTTGAGGAGTTAATCCATGAAGTGGACGTCGTGATTTTTCAAGATTACGATAAAGGAGTATTATGCTCTGCTAATATCTCTAGACTAATTAAGATTGCCAAAAGTGCAAATAAAAGAACTATCGTAGATCCGAAGAAAAAGAACTTTTTTGAATACAAAAACACGGATTTATTTAAGCCAAATTTAAAAGAAATTAAAGATGGATTAGGTAAAGAAAATCTTGAAACCGTAGATGATATTAAATTTTCTATAAGTGAACTAGAGGGAAAGTTAAACAATAGCCAAACAATGGTTACTCTGAGTGAAAAAGGAGTTATAATTAGTGCTGATTCTAATTTTATTCATATTCCAGCACACGTAAGAAATATTTCAGATGTTTCAGGTGCAGGTGATACGGTTGTAAGTGTTGCTGCACTTTGTTTAGCATTAAATTTAGAACCAAGAATATTGGCTGAAATAAGTAATTTATCTGGTGGATTAGTATGTGAGGAACTTGGTGTAGTTCCAATAAACAAAGACAGACTAATAAAAGAAGCAGCAAAAATACTCGTTAGTTAATTAACCCTTATATCCGGAAAGATTATATTCTGCATCTTCTTGATAGTCAGAATCTGAATTTATCTCCCAAAGGTTTTGTTTTTCACCTGTGGCAATTTCTTTGGCAACTAACAATCCCATTAATATTGAGTGGTCTTGATTGTTATATTTAAACGATCCATACCTTCCAATAAGAAATAGATTATTTATTCCTTTTAGATAATCAACAACTGGTTGCAGATTATTCATATAACCCGTCTCATATACTGGATAACATTTTGGTATTCTTACCACATGGTTATTTAATATTTCTGAATTTTCAGGTAAAAGATTTAACGTCCTTAATTCCTTATTAGCCAATTCAAATAATTCTTCATCTGAAGCAAGCCAGAATTGATCATTTTCAAAACTCCAATATTCCAAGCATAATATTGAATTTTTAGACTCTCTATACAATGATGGACACCAATTTCGAAAATTAGTAATTCGTCCATGTTGAACTTCTGGAGAATGAACATAAATCCAATTATCGGTAAATAGTGATGAATTATTTATTTCACAATAAACAAGAGTAGTATTTCTAAAATATAATTTATTTACTTTATCTAATATTTCGTTGGGAATATCATTGGTATTATTCACCAAATGCGTAAGTGGCATTGTTGAAATATAATAATCAGCTTTTAATTTTCTTCCATCACTTAGTTCAATGCTTTTTATTTGATTTTTTTCTTTTTTTAGATGTACAACTTTAGTATTTAAAATGATCTCTCCACCCAATTTATTAATATTATTCTCAATCTTTTTATAAAATGCACCTGTTCCATTAATAGGGTAAGCAAATTGATCTATTAATGTTTTATGCTTATTCCCTGTATTACCAATAAATGCGGCTTTAACAGTTTCCCATAATGATAATTTTTTTATTCTTTGAGATGCCCATCGTGCATCTATTTTAGAACAAGGTATTCCCCATAATTTTTCAGTGTATGTTTTGAAAAAAATATTGAAAAGCTTCCTGCCAAACTTAGCTACAACCCATTCCTCAAATGTATTTGTTTCTTTTGGAGGGTTTAGTCTAACTAATCCGTAACTAATAAGAATTCCAGCTATATGAAATATTCCTAGATTCGACAGCACATTGCCCACTTTCAATGGGTAATCAAAAAATCTATTCTTGTAATAAATTCTTGTTTGTCTATTTACCGTGGTAAAATCTTCACCTATTATTTCACGAAAATAATCGTTGATGATTTTATCAGAAGAGAAAAATCTGTGAGGGCCTAAATCAACAATTTGATTAAAAATATGTTTGGATTGACACATCCCACCAATCGCATTAGATGATTCAATAATGGTTACATCATACCCGAATTTAAGAAGACTATGAGCGGCTACAAGTCCAGATGGGCCTGCTCCAATTACCAGACATTTTATTTGATTTGTCAATACATTCGCAAAGAAAACAAAAAAGGTGGCCTGCGCCACCTTTAATTATATTATTATTTGAATATTATCACTATCTCACTCCGTGCATCATCTTTATTAACCTCTTACTTAAGAAGAATAAAATAATTGAAGCAACACCTGCTAATATTACAAAAATCATAAAGAAATCATAAAGATCTACAATTGGGAAACCTGCAAACTTTGGTTTTTCTGGATTTAAATTCCACACTTGTAATACTTCTTTATCGATTAATTTTCCCTCAGAATTTTTCTTTTGAATTTTTTCAGATGTTAGTAACATTCCGTTTTCTAACAATACTGCATTTTCAAAATATGAATCAAGTGGACTATTCATTGATTTTTTCTTAGCTTTTATCAATTTTAACTTAAAGACTTCAACGCTTTTCATACTGTTGCTTGATAAAAGTTTAACAGTCGGTAATGAATCTGAATTAGACTTGCTTGCTGCATCAAAAACTGCTAAATTTTCAAAATCTAATCCTATTATGCTATCCTTTTGATTTTCAGCTTTACCAATTTTTACGGTTGTAATCGTAGCAACTGGTAACATATATTGTTTATCCGGAGCGTCTTTAACGAAATTACTATCCAAAGTATTTGTTGCTAATTTATCCAAAACATTTGAGCCTGCATCTCCAATATAGGAAGTCTCAAGAACTATGTCTTCTGGATAATATTCGCTTAATGTACCAGCAAACTTATTTGCTGCCGCCGTCGATAAAAACCAAACACCCATTAACAAAGAAGCGAATCTCACCGGAGAAAGCTTATTTACCATGGACAATCCGATTGGTGATAAACACAATTCACCAAGAGTATGAATAGTATAAACACTCACGAGCCACATCATACTAACCTTAGTTGAAGGATTTATACCTTTTACACCTATTGCTATTACTAAATAACCTAAAGCCAACAAGAATAATCCTAGTGACTGTTTAAATGGAGAAGCGGGTTCTCTATTTCTTTTGCCGAGGAAACCCCAAATCCAAACAAATATTGGAGCAAAAATAACAATAGCCAGAGCATTGATTGATTGAAAATATGAAGCTGGTATCACAGAACCAAAGAGGTTTCTATCTGTTTGTTCTTCTGCAAAGAATGTAAGTGATGCACCAGCCTGCTCAAAAGCAGCCCAAAAGAAAATAACAAAAAAGGCAACTATGTAAATCACCCATAACCTATCTCTTTCTTGTTTAACTAAACTTGAATCAGTTATTATAAAACCTGGGGCGGCAATCGCCGAGCCAAAAATAAACGCTCCAATCACATCCATACCCATTTGGTAGAATCCGAAAAACAATGCACCAAATACACCAATCCATGATATTAGTCTTCTTGGATTAATTGGTACTTTTACCTCGTCTTCTTTTCTCGCATTATTTGGCTTTTCTCCAATCTGTACACCATCTGGAGTAACAATGTACTTGTTTTTAAGCGAGATAAATAGAATCAAACTCAATATCATCCCCATACAGGCAGCTAAGAAGCCCCATCTGAAATCTTCTGGATTCCCAGTATCACCAAGGTATCCACACAAAAGAGGAGCGATAAATGCACCCAAATTGATACCCATATAGAAAATTGTAAATGCCGATTCTACCCTCTTATCTCCTTCTGGATATAACTGCCCTACCATAGTTGAAATATTGGGCTTGAAAAATCCATTTCCTAAGATCAAAAAGGCCAATCCACCATACATAATCATAGGTGCCATTGATTGCTCATAGAAACTACCTGCAATAAACATGAAGAATTGCCCTAAAGCCATTAGGATTCCGCCAATAATAATTGATTTTCGATTTCCCCAATAGCGATCAGCCATATAACCGCCAATTAATGGAGTTAAATAAACAAGTCCGGTATAACTACCGTAAATTTCTGATGCCTGTGCTTTTTCAAAAAAAAGGGCTTTTACCATAAACAGTACAAAAAGTGCTCGCATTCCATAATAGCTGAAGCGCTCCCACATTTCTGTTACAAAAAGTACGTACAGGCCTTTTGGATGTCCTTGGCCTGAATTTGCAGTTGTAGCAGTTCCACTCATATTAATTTTGGTTTTAAAGTTGGCTAAAATAGACAGAATTTTTGAAATACACATCAATCTTAATAACTCAATGACTTATCCACGAAAGAAAGTATTTAATTTGTGGTGATGATAGAATTATCGATAGAGAAAATTGCTAGCGAAATTGGTGGAAAAATAATACATGGTTCTAATGGCTCAATTGTTTCTGTGGCTAAATTAGAAGAAGGAAGTGAAGGAAGTCTTGGTTTTTTTGCAAATCCTAAATATGAAGAATCACTTTACAATACCAATTCATCAGCGGTAATTGTTCCAGATAATTTTAATCCTAGGAAAGATTGTAAAGCAACACTAATAAGCCACAACAACCCATATTTTGCTTTTTGCACTATACTCGTAAAATACTTCAATCCAAATAAAATCAAATCGGGGATACATCCTACTGCAATTATTGCCGCAAGCGCATCAATAGAAGAAAATTCTTACATAGGACCTTACACTGTCATTGAAGAAAATGTTACAATAGGAAGTAATTCTCAAATTTATTCACATGTACAAATTTCTGAAGGCACAAAAGTTGGTAAAAACGTAACTTTATTCAGTGGTGTAAAAATATATTCAAATTCGATTATTGGAGATAATTGCATTTTACACTCAGGGTCTGTTATAGGGAGTGATGGATTTGGGTTTGCACCTGTTAATGGTAGATATCAAAAAATACCACAAGTAGGAAATGTTATTTTAGAGCAAGATGTTGAAATTGGTGCAAACTGTTGTATCGATCGTGCAACAATGGGAAAAACTATAATAAAGGAAGGTACAAAATTGGATAATCTCGTTCAGATTGCACACAATGTTGAATTAGGTTCACATTCTGTAATTGCTTCTCAGACGGGAATTTCCGGAAGTACTAAAATTGGACATAATACGGTAATGGGTGGCCAAGTTGGAGTTGCAGGTCATATTGAAATTGCACCATTCAATTCATTTGGAGGTCAGGCAGGAGTTACCGGCAATATCAAAACAGAAAATGGTAAATATTCGGGGACCCCTGCTGTGGACATAAATTTGTATCTTCGTGCCGTAGCTGGATCAAGGAAAATTGGTGAGTTAATTAAACAAGTTCAAAATTTACAAAAGGAAATAAACATTCTTAAAAAGGAAAATGAGTAAAATCAATCCCAAACAAACTACTCTTTGCAATAAAATTAGTTTTAAAGGTGTAGGTTTACATACCGGAGCGCCAGCTACAATTACAATTTGTCCTGCTCCTGAAAATCATGGATATAAGTTTCAAAGATTGGATGTCGAAGATCAACCTATAATTGATGCTGACTGTGATCTAGTAACTGATACTTCAAGGGGAACTTCAATAGAAAAAGATGGAATAAGTATTTCAACAATTGAGCATGTTCTTGCATCTCTTGTAGGATCTGAAATTGATAACGCATTGATTCAAATTGATGGCCCAGAAATGCCTATTTTAGATGGAAGTTCAATTGAATTTATTAAGGGAATTAAAAAAATAGGTAGTGTTGAACAGGAGGCAGATCGAGAATATTTTGAAATTCCACACAATATCCATTATGTAGATGAAGATAATTCTGTTGAAATAATTGCAATGCCTGTAGATGATTACCGGTTGACAGTTATGGTAGATTACAACTCGCCTGTTTTAGGTACACAACATGCTTCATTGACTCACATTAATGATTTTGCTGAAGAAATTGCCCCATGTAGAACTTTTTGTTTTCTTCATGAATTAGAATATTTATTAGATAACAATTTAATAAAAGGCGGTGATTTAAATAACGCAATTGTAGTTGTTGATAAACCCGTAGAGCAAAATGAGTTAGATAGATTAGCAAAGGTATTTCAAAAAGATAAGGTAGAAGTAAAGAAAGACGGATTATTGAATAATCTAGAATTAAGATTCAGTAATGAGCCTGCTCGACATAAACTATTGGATATGGTTGGTGATTTAGCCTTAATTGGTATGCCAATAAAGGGCCAAATCATGGCAGCCAGACCCGGACACGCATCTAATGTTGCATTCGCGAAAAAAGTAAAACAAGCTATAAAAAAAGAACAAAGAAGAAAACTCGAAGGACGTCCTAATTATATCCCAAATGAAAAACCAATTCATACAACAAAGGATATAATTAAGATGCTGCCTCATGCACATCCTTTTCTTTTAGTAGATAAAATAATTGAAATTGGAGAAAATTATGTTGTTGGCGTAAAAAACATTACCTATGATCAACCTTTCTTTAATGGTCATTTCCCTGGAGACCCGATTATGCCCGGTGTTTTACAAATTGAAGCAATGGCACAAACAGGTGGTATTTTAGTTTTAAGTACAGTAGATGATCCTGAAAATTATGGAACCTACTTTTTAAAAATTGACAATACACGATTTAAAGATAAAGTTGTTCCGGGCGATACATTAATAATGAAGTTAGAATTAACTGAACCTGTGCGAAGAGGTATTTGTATTATGAAAGGACGTGCTTGGGTTGGAGAAAAACTAGTTTGCGAATCGGAATTAATGGCACAAGTTGTAAAAATAAAATAACATGATTCAACCTTTAGCATACGTACATCCAACGGCAAAAATTGCCGATAATGTGGTTATTGATCCTTTTGTTACCATTCACGCCGATGTGGAAATAGATGAGGGAACCCATGTAATGTCAGGAGCAATTATCTTTAAAGGGTCCAGAATTGGTAAAAATTGTAGGGTATTTCCTGGAGCTTCAATTGGTGCAATTCCTCAAGATTTAAAGTTCGATGGCGAAGAAACACTTACAATAATTGGCGACAATACTACTATTCGCGAATATGTAACCATAAACAAGGGTACGAAAGCTCTGGGTTATACAAAAGTTGGTGCAAATGTATTATTAATGGCCTATGTCCATCTTGCTCACGATTGTGTGGTTGGTGATAATGCGATTCTAGCAAATGGTGTTCAGGTTGCAGGTCATGTAAGCATAGGAGATTGGGCGATATTAGGTGGAGCTGCGCTTGTTCATCAGTTTGTAAAAATCGGAAAGCATACTATGATTAGTGGTGGATCTTTAGTTAGAAAGGATGTGCCACCATATACAAAAGCTGCAAGAGAGCCATTATCATATGAAGGTATAAATAGCATTGGATTGAGAAGAAGAGGATTTGAAAATGACAAAATTGCCGAAATTCAAGATATTTACAGGACCCTTTTCGTGAAATCTTCTAATACAGCAAAAGCATTAAAACTTATTGAAACGTCCTTCGTTCCTACTCCAGAGCGTGATGAGATATTAGCATTTATTCAAGATTCTGATCGTGGAGTTATGAAGGGTTATATTACAAAATAATTCATGGATAGAATCCATTTAAAAGATTGCGGTAAAAACTATCATAATTCATGGTTGTTTCGTAATGTAAATCTTGAAATGGACTTAACCGTAGGTAATTCCTATGGAATTCTTGGAGATAATGGTTCGGGAAAGTCTACTTTTTTATTGATGCTCACTGGTCAAGTTGGTCCAACCGAAGGCTTTATTAATTATTCAAATCAAGGAAAAGAATTAATGGTTTATGATTTACATAATAATTATTCTCATTCATCACCGGCAATGGAGTTGCCTGAAGAATTAAGCTTAGTTGATTGGTTTAGATTTCAAAACAAAATAAAACCATTTTATAAAGAGTTTACGTTGGAAGAACTTTGCGATATATGTCAATTTACATCCAAAACAAAAACTAAAGCCATAATTAATTATTCCTCGGGCATGAAACAGAGACTAAAGTTAGTTTTATCGTTTTTTACAGATACAAAAATATGTTTATTAGACGAACCATTGTCGAATTTAGATTCGAAAGGAGTAGAATTATATAAAAATCTTATCGATAAACACATCTCTAATAAAGCAATTATTGTTGCGTCGAATAGAGAGGATGAATATTATTTCACTAGAAATCATTTTTTAATTTCAAACAAAGAAATTACTGCGGTAGAATAATTAATTTCTTAGTGGAATTAATACCAGATATTTCATCGAATAACTTAACATAATATACTCCGGGAGCCCAATTCACCATTGGGATTCTAATTCCCGCCTCATTTTTATTAATTATTGAAACATACTCTAGTTGGGCATTAGAGTTAAATACAAAAACCGAAATATTACTATTAAAATGTGTATTTACAATAATATTTCCATTAGAATTCACTGGATTAGGATACATGCTAAAGTCTAATTTTTTTATATAGTCGTTAGAAGCATCGGGTTTTTTAGTTCGTGTATTTTTCCAATAGGTTAGCCCTCCCCTCGTATTTCCTAATAAAATTTCAGGAATTGAATCGTTATTTAAATCTGCAGAGGCAATTGCAAGCCCACCATCTAATAATGCAATTATTGTATCTGACAACATATTTTGTCTAATGAAAAAATCTTCATCTGCAATTAAGCTATCAAATATATTATGGTTTTCTGGGTGATAAATACGAGCAATTCCATCTTCACCAGTAACTAAAATCTCAACTGAACCATCATTATCAAGATCACTTGCATTTACAACAGCATTTCCAACTGATGAAAATGTAGGATCAGAAATATCAACTAACCATTTGTTAGATTTCATTCCAAATGCTCGGTTTGAAATAAGGGTAAATGACATACCTATTCCATCAGTATTTTCAAATAAAGCAATATTTCCATTATAGAATCCAACTAATAAATCATTTTTTCCATCGTTATTATAATCCCAAACTGCGGGAGAAGCAGCAGACTCACCTGATTTATTTACATAGTTTAATAAATCATTAGTTGAATATTCAAAAGTTGCTTTCGCAGAAGAACCCGCTGTATTCAAATAACAACGTATAGATCCTTTTACATCACCGATTAATAAATCAATATCTCCGTCGTTATCAATATCTCCAAAACAAGGCTTTAATTGCTGAATTCCTGAATCACTTAAATATAAAAAATCATCGTCCATTAATGTAAATTCTGGAATATCTTTCGTGCCTGTATTTTCAAAATATGCAATCCTATCATTCAAACCTAGAGTATTGTGATAATCCCCATTATTCGCAATAAATAAATCGATATCACCGTCTTGATCATAATCAAAAAATGCCGGAACTGTTTTTGCTCCTAAATCAAGCATTTGGTCAACCAAAAAATTTGTTTGTTGTAAATCAAATTTAGCGCTATTAATAGTACCTGTATTCTTGTAATAGTATACTTGTTGTGTTTGTTTGCCCGTAGATACTGCATTGGGAGCTATAATCATGTCTTTTAACCCGTCTTTATCTACATCCATTACATAGCCAGCTGGAAAAATATAATCATGAAAAGGCTTACCATCTAAAAATGCCGTATCGATTGATATCATGGTGTCATAGTAATGAGAATAATCAGCTTTACCATTTTCTAACTTTGTAATAAGTGAAAAATCAAGATTAGCTATACACATTTCCTTGTCACCGTCATTATCTTCATCAAAAAACCAACAAGCGGCTCCTCCCAAATGTCTTGGTTTAAGTTTCATGTCAAAATTTAGATCTAATGGACAAGTGTTTAAAATTATTTCGGAATTGAAATTTTCCCAAAAATACCCAAAACAATAATCCATATTCTGAAATTCAAAGGTGTCACTGTTCCAACCCTTTTCCGAACGAACATCCTTAAACATGTAGTATGTTAAATTAAAGGCATCATATGTCACAATATCAATATCACCATCTCCATCTATATCCTCAATTGCAGGGATATCGGTTATAGTTCCGCTAAAAGATAAAGGATTATATAAAACGGAAAAGTTACTATCGTATTGATTGCGATAATACCAAGGACCTAAATGCTCGAATGTAAGAGTATCGCCTGGTTGTGAACGATTTATACTGATTAATAATTTACCACTAGAATTCAAGGTAAATAAATCTAAAAGACCATCACTATTGAGATCTGCAGTTTTGTAAATATTCCTACCAGATGGAAATTGTTTTTCATATTCTGGTGCATAATTCAACTCTCCTTTGTTGGTTCTTATAAACGGTAATAATCTAAAGTCGCTTCTGTCAAAAACAATTAAATCCAAAATATCATCATTATTTATATCAATCTCTGAAAATTGCGGTGAATTAAAACCACCAATAAACGGATCAGTTAATTGAAATCCATCAATCTCAACGGGAATACCCTTAGAACTGATATACTGTATTTGTGATTTCAAAACACATCCGCTAAAAAATAAAATTAAAAAAAATAAATTCTTGATCATTTGAATGGTGCTAACCAAAGTTACGAAGAATATCGGCGAAATAATACAATTAACGTATTTTTGACAATTATAATAATGACTGAAATATCTGATTTATACTCAAAATATATAGAATGTAATTACCAAATATCAACAGATACTAGAGATATAACTATTGGTAGTATGTTTATTTGTCTTAGGGGTGAAAAATACGATGCCAATGCTTTTGCGGATAAAGCAGTAAAAGCTGGAGCCAAATATGTAATAACAGATAATGAATCATGGAGTGGACCACAATATATATATGTAAATGACTCAAATATCATTTTGAGTGAATTAGCAAAATTTCACTCGCATCAAGTGAATACAGAGTTTATTGCAGTTGGAGGAAGCAACGGAAAAACAACAACTAAGGAAATATTATCTCTTATTCTAAGTACTAAATTTAATACTATTCATACTTATGGAAATTTTAATAACCATATTGGAGTTCCATTAACTCTTCTTAGAGTTCGGCCTGAAACGGATGTAGCAATAATTGAATTAGGAACGAATCATCCAGGTGAGATGGATGTTATTTGTCAGCTATTTCCATATAAATATGGACTTCTTACTAATATAGGTAAAGAGCATTTAGAGGGTTTTGGAGATATAGAGAATGTTGCAAGAGAAGAAAGTGTTTTATATCAGTATTTAATAAAAAACAATGGTAAAGCAGTTATAAATTCAGATGATGTTTGGTTAGACTCTATGAGCAAGAGGATCTCCAACAAAATCACATATAGCATTAATTCGGATGCTGATGTTAATGCAAAACTCAGGCAGGAAATGCCCAATATTGAATTTGAGGTTAACAGTACAGTATATGTAGCAAAATACTTGAGTGGAGACTATAATGTATATAATTTATTAGCAGCAACTACTTTAGCTACATATTTTGGATTTTCAATTGAAGAAGCCCTAAAAAATGGTTGTTCTTATAAATCTACAAATAATAGATCTCAATGGATTGAAACAAATGGTAAAAAGATTTTATTAGATGCATATAATGCTAATCCCAGTAGTGTTCGTGCAGGTTTAGAATCTTTCTCTAAATTATCTGGAACCAAAGCAGTTTTATTAGGAGACATGTTAGAACTAGGTAATTTCGAAAATCAAGAACATTTGGAAATTTTCAATTTAGCATCCTCTCTTAACTTCAATGAGTTACACATTGTTGGCTTTAGATTTAAAGCTGCAGCATTGAATTATCCTTATAAATATGATGATATTGATAGTTTATTAGCTTGGCTTGATACACATCCATTAAAAGCTGATTACATATATATAAAAGGTAGTAGAGGCTTAAAAATGGAAAAAGCCTTAGATCACTATGGCCTTAATCCAAATGATTTAATCAAAATTTCTTAAGTGAACAGGAGTATTCCAGCTCCAGTTAATACCATGTTTATAATTGCTAACGGAATCATTGATTTCCAACCTAAATGCATTAATTGATCATATCTAAATCTTGGTAAGGTCCAACGAATCCACATAAATACAAAGATGAAGAATGAAATTTTCAAAAACATTACAGCAACCTGTGCAATTCCTAACCAAAGGGGATCAGAAATTGATGTCATTCCGGGGAAATTATAACCTCCTAGATAAACGCTTGCCATTAATGCACTTGATACAAACATATTAACGTATTCTGAAAAAAGATAAAAACCTAATTTCATACTTGAATACTCGGTGTGATAACCACCAATAAGCTCGGTTTCACATTCAGGTAAATCAAAAGGTGCTCTATTACATTCGGCTAATGCACAGATAAAGAATATCAAAAAGCCTAGAGGTTGATAAAAAATATTCCAGTTCATCCCCTCCTGTTGAGCAACTATTTCTCTTAAGCTCAATGTTCCACTCATCATTATTACAGCAATCAGAGCTAAACCCATGCTTAATTCATAAGATATCATTTGTGCACTAGCTCTAATAGCTCCAAAAAGAGAATATTTATTGTTACTTGCCCATCCACCAATCATAATTCCGTATACACCAACCGAAACAATACCCATTATATATAATACACCTATGTTCACATCGGCAACTTGAAGCATTACCATTCGATCTCCAATTGGTATTTCAGTTCCCCATGGAATAACTGCACTAGTAATAGTAGCGGTAACCATGGCAACTGCAGGGCCAAGAATAAACATCCATTTTTCAGCAGTTTTAGGAATGAATTCTTCTTTGAAAAAGAGTTTTCCTGCATCCGCTATAGGTTGTAAAAGTCCAAATATACCTGCACGATTAGGGCCAATCCTATCTTGCATAAAAGCTGCAACTTTACGTTCTCCGTATGTGAGATAAGCTGCAATTCCCAAAGTTACAAGTGTTAAAATTGAAACTAAAATTGTTTTTTCTAATAATAACGCACTATCCATTTTAAGCTTTATTTAGTAAAGTTGTATGTTTTGGGGTTTCCTTTTCGTAATGATTTGCAGAGATAACACTATGTCGTTTAATCTTTCTTGGTCCTTCAATATTCCATTGATTCGTATCCTTTTTATTAAATCGGCAATCATTACAAATAAATTCTTTAACCTCACCATATTCATCTTTTCTCGCAGTTACACGTGCAATTTCATCGCCTATCATCCAAACCACAGCTTTTCCTGAACATTTATCGCAATTACACGATGCATCCATCGGTTTCGTATACCAAACACGACTTTTAAATCTAAAGGTCTTATCTGTTAATGCACCAACAGGACAAACATCGATTACATTTCCAATGAATTCATTATCAAGACTATTTTCGATAAATGTTCCAATTTCTGCAGCATCACCCCTTTTAAGAACGCCATGTTCTCTTTTTTCAGTTAACTGATTAGCCGTGTAAACACATCTGTAACACAAAATACATCTAGTCATGTGAAGTTTGATATATTCACCGATATCTATCTTATCGAATTCTCTACGGTTGAATTCATATCTGGTCTTTGAATGTCCATGTTCATAAGCAAGATCTTGCAAATGGCATTCACCAGCTTGATCACAAATTGGACAATCTAAAGGATGATTCATTAAAAGGAATTCAACAACTCCACCTCTAGCTTTCACTACTCTTTCACTAGATTTATTTTTAATTTCCATGCCGTCCATAACTGTCGTTGAACAACTGGCCATAAGCTTAGGCATTGGTCGGGGATCTTTTTCACTTCCTTTAGAAACTTCTACTAAGCAAGTTCTACATTTTCCTCCGCTACCTTTTAACGAAGAGTAATAACACATTGCTGGGGGAACAATATCACCTCCTATTTGCCTAGCAGCATTTAGTATGGTGGTCCCAGGCTCAACTTCAATTGTTTTGCCGTCAATGGTAACTTTGAATTTTTGAATTTCCTCGGACATATTATGCGTTCACTTTTTCAAAAACTTTTTCTGATATCAAACCGTAATTTCTTTTAGTAGCCTCGTTAGGGTTAGTAACGTGCCATTCGAATTCTTCTCTAAAATGTCTAATAGCAGCAGCCACGGGCCAAGCTGCAGCATCTCCTAGCGGACAAATTGTATTTCCCTCAATATTGCCTTGAATATCCCATAGAAGATCAATATCCTCCATTGTTCCACGTCCATTTTCTAAACGGTGAAGAACTTTTTCCATCCATCCCGTCCCCTCTCTACAAGGTGAACATTGTCCGCAACTTTCATGATGATAAAATCTTGAAAAATTCCATGTATTCCTTACTATACATTGGTCTTCGTCGTACACAATAAAACCACCGGAACCTAACATACTGCCTGTTGCAAAACCTCCTTCAGCAAGACTTTCATAAGTCATTAATCGATCATTACTTTCAGCGGTTTTAGTGATTAAAAAGTGAGGTAAAATTGGTACAGAAGAACCTCCAGGTACACATGCTTTAATTTTTTTACCGTTTTTAATACCTCCACAGTATTCTTCGCTATATATAAATTCTTCAACAGATAAACCTAATTCAATCTCATAAACTCCTGGATTATTTATATTTCCCGATGCAGATATTAATTTTGTACCAGTACTTCTTCCGATTCCAATCTTAGCATACTCATCGCCACCATTATTAACGATAGGAACAACTGCAGCAATGGTTTCAACATTATTAACAACTGTTGGTCTTTGCCATAATCCTTGAACCGCTGGAAATGGTGGTTTCATCCTAGGATTCCCTCTATTGCCCTCTAAACTTTCAATCAATGCTGTTTCCTCTCCGCAAATATAAGCACCTGCACCAGGGGTAACTGACAAATCTAAATCAAAGCCGCTTCCAAGTATATTCTTTCCTAACCATCCGTTTGCATATGCTTCTGCTATAGCTTTCTCCAGAATTCTAAGCACAAACATATATTCTCCTCGTATGTATATGTACGATTGATTTGCGCCTAATGCAAATGAAGAAAGTATCATACCCTCAATTAATAAATGAGGAATTTTTTCCATTAAATATCTATCCTTGAAGGTCCCTGGCTCACTTTCATCGGCATTGCACAATAAATGTCTAGGAACACCTTCTGGCTTTGCTAAGAAACTCCATTTCATTCCCGTAGGAAATCCTGCTCCTCCTCTACCCCTTAATCCACTTTTCTTAACTTCTTCAACAATATCATCCGGAGACATTTTTTTTAATGCCTTTTCAACTGCCGAATATCCACCATTCTTTCTGTATACATCGTAGGAATTGATACCTTCAATGTGCACATTTTCTAATAGTAACTTCTTAGTCATTGATCATTCCCATATAATTGGCTGTTGGATTAGCCCTGTACTCATCAATTAAAGCATCAACTTTTTCTTCGGTTAGATGCTCATGAAAATTCTCTCCTGCTTGTAACATTGGCGCATAACCACAAGCGCCTAAACATTCAACACCTTTCAATGTAAATATTCCATCTTTCGTAGTTTCCCCAACTTTTATACCCAATCTTTTCTCAATGTGGGTGATAATTCGCTCCGCCCCTTCAATCATGCAAGGACCAGTTTGGCAAACCTCTAATTTCACTTTACCTGTTTTTTTTGTGTCATACATGCTGTAAAACGTAGCAACTTCATATACTTCTATGGGTTGAATGTGCAACATTCTAGCAATGTAATCCATTACTTCCACCGATAACCATCCAAAATGGGCCTGGGCAATGTGCAATATTCTTAATAATGCAGATTTCTGTTTGCCTTCTGGAAACAATTGGATAACTCTGTTGCATTCATCGAGAATGGATTGTGGAAATTCTATATTTTTTTCAGTACTCGTCACGATAAATAATAATTATGCGTCTAACTCCCCTGCAATGACATTCATACTACTCATGGTGAGAATAGCGTCTGAAAGCAATGCCCCTTTAATCATTTCAGGATAAGCTTGATAATAAATAAAACATGGTCTTCTGAAGTGCAATCGATAAGGTGTTCGGCCACCATCAGAAACCAAATAATAACCTAATTCACCATTCCCACCTTCCACACTGTGGTAAACCTCGCCTTTTGGAATAGCAGTTTCACCCATAATAATCTTGAAATGATATATTAGGGCCTCCATACTTGAATATACTTCTTCTTTCGGAGGAAGATAAAAATCTGGAATATCGGCGTGGTAACTACCGTCGGGCATATTATCTAATGCCTGTTGAATGATTTTTAGACTTTCTCGAATTTCTTGCTGTCTTACCATAAAGCGATCATAAGTGTCACCATCGGACCCTATAGGAATCTCAAAATCAAAATCTTCATATGAAGAATATGGTTTCATTACTCGAACATCGTAATCAACTCCTGCAGCTCTCAGATTTGGCCCTGCAAAAGAATAACTTAACGCTTTATCTGCACTTATTGGTCCAGCTCCAACACACCTATCCATGAAAATTCGATTTCGTTCAAGCAAACTTCCAAATTCATCGAATCTTTTGGGGAATTCTTTAAGAAATGCATTCAATTTTGAATAAAAATCTGGAGTGAAATCTCTATCAAAACCACCTATTCTTCCAACATTAGTAGTTAATCTAGCTCCACAAATTTCTTCGTAAAGGTCATATATTTTCTCCCTTTCTTGGAACATGTAAGTGAAACCTGTTAAGGCACCGGTATCAACACCAATTACGGAATTACAAACAAGATGGTCAGCAATACGCGCTAATTCCATAACAATAACTCTCATGTAATCTACCTTTTTTGGCATTTCAGCTCCAATTAACTTTTCTACAGTCATATGCCACCCAATATTATTAATTGGAGAGGAACAATAGTTAAGTCTATCAGTAATAGGTGTTATTTGATTATATGGTCTTCTTTCAGATAACTTTTCAAAAGCTCTATGGATATATCCAATCGTCTGCTCCGCACTTATAATTCTTTCACCATCAACCTTTAATATATTTTGAAAAATACCATGCGTTGCTGGATGTGTAGGGCCTAAATTAAGTGTGGCTATTTGTCCATCGATTGTCTCGGTTGAAACCGCAGCGTTTTGTCGTTTTAAATCTAACTCAATCATCTTCCAAAATATTTGTCTGATTTATCATTACGAGTTTCATCCTCTAATTTATATTCTTTTCTCATAGGATGATAGTCCATATCATCCAAGTTTAAAATTCTCTTCAAATTAGGGTGCCCAGTAAAGATAATGCCGTAAAAATCAAAAGTTTCTCTTTCCATCCAATTCGCAGCATTATAAAGATCTACAATACTAGATACCTCATTCTTTTCAGTCGTTAAATTTACCTTGATTCTTACCCTTAAATTCTCAATGAGATTTTGAACATGATATACTACCTGATATTCGTACTCTGTATCGGGGTAATGTGCCCCCGTTAAATCTATTAGGTATTGGTACCCATTTTCTTTTAGAGCTTTAATAACATCAAACAATAAATCACTCGAAACAATAAAGTTATGTTCATTCCAATTATCTAAACTATAAGAAGCCGAATCATCAACTGCTTCGATAATAGTTCTGGTATTTTCAAAAAAATCTGGCATTATTGCTGTTCAATATTATAGCTTTCTAACATCTTTTTGTACTCTGCACTATCTCTTCGTCTTAAACTTTCATTTTTAGCCAGTTCTTGAATTTTCAATACCCCTTCAATAATTTGTTCAGGCCTTGGCGGACAACCTGGAACGTAAACGTCAACTGGAATTACATGATCTATACCTTGCAAAACACTATATGTATCGAATATTCCACCGCTTGAAGCACAGGCACCAACCGACAAAACCCATTTCGGCTCTGCCATTTGGTCGTAAACTTTCTTCAAAACTGGACCAAGTTTCTTTGAAATAGTACCAGCGACAATTAATAAATCGGCTTGTCTTGGACTAAAACTCATTCTTTCACTTCCAAAACGAGCTAAATCATAATTTGGACCCATAGTTGCCATAAACTCAATACCGCAACAACTGGTAGCAAAAGGCAAAGGCCATAAGGAATTAGCTCTTGCTAAACCTATTACTTTATCGAAAGATGTGGCAAAGAAACCTTGTCCTTCTAATCCTTCAGGGGAATTTACAATTTTTACCATTTTCGTTAAGTTATTTCTCCCATTCTAATGCACCTTTTTTCCATACATAGAGGAATCCAGCAAGAAAAAATCCAACAAATGTTAGGACGGCTGCAAAACCTTCCCATCCCATTTCTTTAAAATTTACTGCATATGGATAAAAAAATATCACCTCCACATCAAATAACACGAACAGAATTGCAGAAAGAAAATATTTCACAGATACTGGAAATCTCGCATCTCCATCACTCACTATTCCACACTCGAAATTTTCTAACTTATTCTTAGTCTTTTTCTTAGGTCCAAGTATTTGTGATAATGTTAAAGCTAACACTACAAACCCGATAGAAAATCCGATTTGAATAAGTATCGGAATATAACTTTCTGGATTATTCATATTTGCGACAAAAATAATACAACCTAAGCGTTGAATTGTTTAATTTATTGGGAGAAATGCAAAAAATATTAACATGTTTTGTCTTAAAACTTATTTTTGCTTCTAAACGTTTGTAAAATATGAATAAAAAAATACTAAAGCCCGTAATTCTCACAGCCTTTTTAGGTGTATCAATTTTAATGTTTCTTGGTAACTCAAGTGGACCCGGAGGAAACAGAACAGGTTCACCTAAATCGGCAGGATCTTGTAGTGGTTGTCACTACAGCTCTATGCTCGATGGCTCAATTACTGTTGAATTGATCGATCCAACAACTTCAGAGGTCGTTACTGGTACTTACATGCCTGATAAAACCTACACAATTAAAGTTACTATGAATGGTAACTCAAGTAAGATGGGATTTCAAGTAACATCTATGGATGGTTCTAACGTTAAAGCAGGTTCAATATCTAATTCACCAACAAATACTTCAATTTATTCGGCTTCAGGTGCGGAGATTTGGGGACATACATCTCCTGCAACAAATCAAAATACAAATAGTTGGGAAGCCTCTTTTACCGCTCCAACTGCAGGTACTGGAATAATAACATTCTATGCTGCTGGTATTGTTGCAAACGGAAATGGAAACAATTCGGGCGATGAAGTTGTAACCAATTCTTTCTCATTTGAAGAATCCAAAACTAATGAAGTTATATCGGTAAAAGACGTTAAACCTCATATCTGGATTAATCACAATACTGGTCAATTTATTTCAGATGTAAAATTGACTGAAGTGGCCATTTGGAATAATCAAGGACAATTAATTTCAAAAATGAAAAACACCAATTCTATTGAGTTAATAAACTATCCAAAAGGTATTTACTATGTTAATTACAAAGGTCAAACAGATAAATGGAATTCAACAGCAATTAGCTGGTAATTTTAGTTTAATAAATAAAAAAAAGGCACTCTACTGAGTGCCTATTTTTTTTTGTAACTTATCTAATTTTCGTTGAAATTTTCTGGCATTGACTAAATGCTCATTATAGGTTTTAGCAAAGTTATGATATCCAGATAAATCATCTTTTGCACAAAAATAGAGATATTGGTGTCCAGAATAATTTAAAACGGCATCAATTGAATTTATATTAGGAATACAAATAGGTCCAGGAGGCAACCCTTTATGAATATATGTGTTGAACGGACTTTCTAACAACATATCTTTTTTATAGACCCTTCCTCCCTTCCCCCGAATAAACACAAGCGTTGGATCAGCTTGTAATTTCATTCCTCTTCTGTAACGATTAATATATACGCCAGCAATGTTTTCATACTCAGCTGATTTATTACTCTCTTTAGTCACGATACTAGCAATAGTGTAAGTTTCAATTTGAGAAATACTTTGACTTTGCAATTTGCTTATTCTAATAGAATCCCAAAATTTATTTTTCTCAATTTGCATTCTTTCAAAAAGTTCAGAAATTCCTGACTTCATAGCAATATTGTAAGTATTCGGAAGAAATAAACTTGGCCATGTATATTTATTTACATCAAAAATTGACAATTGAGATTCATCGTTTATGAAAATTTCAAACTCTTCTTTAGAGATCAATAATTTGCTCGTTACTGTAGAAATGAGTTTCCCAGTATTACTCCCAGGTATAATAACGAGATTTACGGTTTGGCCTCTATGTTTTCGTAATTTACTGAGGAGTGAAATAAAATTTATTCCATTGTCAACTACAAACTTGCTTGGACTTGGCTTGTATCCCAACTTTGATGCCCAAAAACTAAATCCACCTGGAACATACAAACCAAGGGAATCACGTACATAATTATCAAGTTGTTTTTCTGTAATATTCCTAGGTATTACTATTTGCTTGTAACCTTGAGTAATTGTTTTCTGGAAATAAAATATTGAGAGAAAAAACAATATAAAAATCAATCCAGAAATCCCCATCCAATAAAATGCTGTTCTATACTTGCCTCTTTTACTCATTCGACGTAAAATTAATAGTTTTACCTAAAACAAAATTGTAATTACATGAATTAAATTCCACTAACCTATTTTTGTTGTAATGAATGTGGCATTAATTGGGTATGGAAAAATGGGAAAGACAATTGAAAGTCTTTCAGGCGAAATGAATTTTACGGTAACTCATAAATTTGATGAACTTAACCCATTTGAAAAATGCTCCGATTTAAAAGTGGATGTTGCCATTGATTTCACAACGCCTGATCTTGCCGTTAGGCATATAATCCATGCAATTAATTTAAAAATACCGATTGTTGTTGGCACTACAGGCTGGTACGATAGATTTAATGAGGTTTGTGAATATGTAAAAAATAATGATGGCAGTCTATTTTATGCAACTAACTTCTCTTTAGGGGTAAATTTGTTTTTTAATCTAACTGAAAAATTTACAAAATTGATGAATCCACATCAATCTTATACTGCATCACTTGAGGAAATTCACCATACAGAAAAATTAGACGCGCCTTCGGGAACAGCTATCACAATTGGAGAAAAGCTCATTGGATCTTCAACACAATACAAATCTTTTGAATTAATTGAAAATAAAGAAACGCAATTTAACACTTCAATACTCCCAATTAGGGCAATTCGTGAACCAAATGTACCTGGAACTCATACTCTAAAGTTTGAAAGTGATGTCGACTTCATAGAAATAAAACATGAGGCAAAAGGTAGACTTGGTTTTGCAAAGGGTTCCGTTTTAGCCGCAAAATATATAATCGGAAAAACAGGCATACACACAATGAGTGACTTATTAAAATAAAATTGAAATGAACAGTTATAATCTTAACATATTTATTATCATCTGGATAACGGCATTTATCCTAACACGTTTAGGTTTATCTAAAATGTTTAAGCTAGCAGGCAAAAACCCATTATTAGCCTGGATTCCTATTTTAAACTGGTGGTACTGGATACAATTGGTAAATAGACCCAAGTGGTATATGATTGGAATGATTATTCCTGGTCTTAATATATTATTTAGCTTCAATATTAAACTAGACATATTAAGAAGTTTTGGTAAGGATAAATTCTGGGAACAGTTTGCTGGTATCGTACTTACTTTTGCTTATTTCCCTTATTTGTTTTTTGATAAAAGTTTGAAATTCATAGGTGGCGCTGGCAGTAAGGAATGGCGTGAAAAGAACCTCAAAAAACAGGGTGGTATTAGAGAATGGTCAGATGCTATTCTTTTTGCGGCTTATGTTGCAGGGGGAATGAGAGCATTGTATTTTGATCTATACCAAATCCCTACTCCATCTATGGAGTCAAACCTTATGGTTGGCGATTATTTAGTAGTTAGCAGAACTAATGTGGGCATGAGAATACCACTAACACCTATTACGGTTCCTGTTCTAGCGCCAAAAGAAATAGCTGGAATTAAAGCATACTCAGAACTTGTAGAATTTCCATATATGAGACTTCCTGGTTGGTATACAATCCAAAACAATGATGTAATTGTATTCAATTGGCCAGCTGACAAAGGATTTCCAACTGATAAAAAAGATAACTACGTAAAAAGATGTGTTGGTATTCCAGGAGATAGTATTAAAATTATAAATAGCAAGGTAGTTGTAAATAACACTCCACTTCCTGCTTTTGGGAAGCAACAGCAGAGATATTTGGTACTTTTAAAATACCCTATGTCCACAGAATTCTTATTAGAAAATGAATTGGGAGACTTCAATACTCCAAGTTCACTATCAAAATTAAATCAAGACAAAATCCAACAAGAAGGTTTATATCCTTATCATATTTACACTTGGAAAACAAATAGCGAAAAAATCGCAAAATATACTGGTGTAGCCAGTTTAGAACTGGATATTGAAGATCAAGGATACGACAGGTTTTTATTTCCTGATGCGAGAAACAATAAATACCTTAAACATGGTTGGGACTTAAATAATTACGGTCCATTTTATTTACCCAAAAGAGGTGAAACAATCAAGTTAACTTCAGAAAGTTGGGATTGGTACAAATTAGCAATTCAAGAATATGAAGGAAGAGAAGATATTATTGAAAGTGAAGGAAAATTCTATCAAAAAGGTGGATCTGAACCAATTTCTGATTATACATTTAAATATGGATATTATTGGATGATGGGTGATAACCGATACAATAGTTATGATTCTCGCATGTGGGGATATGTTCCAGAAGATCACATTCTTGGCAAGCCTTTATTTACTTTCTTCTCATTGAGAAAAGTTATCGGCATAATGAATACTGAATACGGACCTCAACCTATGATTGAAGGACAAACCATGATGTATGAATCTCACGGCATACGTTGGAACAGGATCTTTAGGAAAATTGAGTAACTCAGGTTTAATCAATATTGAGATTTTACCTCTTATTTTGGACGGTGATAAGGAATAATCATTGATTTGTTGGATCTTAATTAAGATCCACAGGAAAACTTTCACCAACAACCTTACCTGAAAAATTCCGTAATTCAATTTTTCTATACTCTTCTAGTTTATTGTATTCCTTTTGTGAGACCCATCCGTTAATCTTCAAAATCTCTTGTACTACTTGATATTGCGGCCCCATCTTACCATCATCTATTTTTACTGTAATTCCAATGCCTTCAGAAGGTATTACTAACGAATAAATACCATCAGCACCGGTTTTCCCTATAATTCTCCCCTCGGTAACTTTGATTAAATCGGTACAGTATCTATTTGTGCCCGCTAACATTTCAGGATGCTTTTTAATTGATTCTAATATTACTTGAGAAGCTTTGTATTGGACTTTAGTAATGTTAGAATTAGGATTACACAAATTTTTAAAGGCAATGGCCATATTTTTAACTGGCATTGCAAATGTAGGTGCACTACATCCATCGATTCCAGTAATTAAATCATTTTCATCGACTTCATAATAAACCGAAACAGTTTTACGAATTTCCTTCTGCAATTTATGATCGAATTCCAGATAGCTTTCAATATCGTAACCTTTTTTCTTACACAAGGCTAAAAAACCTGCATGCTTTCCACTACAATTATTATGTACTTGCATCTCAGGTTTCCCAGTTCGAATAAGCTCTTCATAATCAGATTTTAATGTTGGTTTTTGAGCACCACATTTTAGGTGACTTTCATTCAAGCCCAATTTATCTAATATAGAATAGACTACTTCCTGGTGTTGATTTTCGCCATTATGAGAGCCACACATAATTGATATCTCCTTGCTAGAAAATTCAAATACTTTATGAATACCTGATGAAATCAATGGAATGTGTTGAAATAGCTTCATTGCGCTTCTTGGATAGCTTATCTGCTCTATATCCCCTTTTGAAAAAATTATCTCTCCTTGAGCATCAACAACGCACACAACCCCACGATGAAAACTTTCTAAAACCCCACCACGCCTTACTTCAACCAATATTGGGTTCATATTTTTACAAAGATTTTTGAGCAAGCAGAAATAAAACTGCCATTCTAATAGCCACACCATTCTCAACTTGTTGGAGAATAATACTATTGTGAGAGTCAGCAACATCACTAGAAATCTCAACGCCTCTATTTATCGGACCGGGATGCATAATCAATAATTCTGGATTTACATTTTTCATCCTTTCCATATTCAAACCATACAGCGTACTATATTCTCGTATTGACGGAAAATACCGTTCATCTTGGCGCTCCATTTGTATTCTCAGCATATTAGCAACATCAGCCCACCTCAATGCATTATCAAGGTTTGTGCTAACTTTCACACCTGTTGATTCGATATACTTTGGTATTAATGTTGCTGGACCACAAACCATTACTTCTGCTCCTAGCAGTTGTAGACAATAAATATTACTTAAGGCTACTCTAGAATGCTTAATATCTCCAACAATTACAACTTTTTTTCCTGATAAATTGTTTTTGTAATGATTTCTCATCGAAAACGCATCCAATAATGCTTGTGTTGGGTGCTCGTGTGTTCCATCTCCAGCATTTATAATTTGACATTTAACATGCTTTGAAAGAAATTGAGATGCGCCAGGGGCTGGATGACGCATAACAATCATATCAACCTTCATACTTAAAATGTTATTTACTGTATCAATCAAAGTTTCACCCTTGCTGACGCTAGATGATGATGAAGAGAAGTTTACAATGTCAGCGCCTAATCGTTTTTCAGCGAGTTCAAAAGATACTCTAGTTCTAGTTGAATTTTCAAAAAATAAATTTGCAACTGTAATATCACGTAATGCTGGGGTTTTCTTGACTGGGGCTTGAAGTAAATCAAGAAAGTTATCAGCTGTACTAAAGATCAAATCAATCTGCTCTTTGCTTAAACCTTTTATTCCAAGTAAGTGATTTAAATTATTACTAGACATTTATTTAAACTTTATCTTGATTCAATAACCAAACATTTACATTGTCATCATTTTGCCAATCAACTTTTACTTTTTGATTAACTTTTCTGCTATCTATTGATATTCCTTTATAATCTGGCTTGATAGGTAATTCTCTTTCAAAAATCCTTTCAACTAAAACCATTAACTCTATTCTTGAAGGTCTACCGTATCTTAAAATTGCATCAATCGCTGCACGTACACTTCTTCCAGTAAACAATACATCATCAATAATAATTATATTCATACCCTCTGTTGAAAACTCGATTTTTGAAGGCTTTGGTATATGAATCTCTCCTCTTCCAATATCATCTCTAAAAAACGTATGATCTAATTCTCCAAATTTTAAATCAACTCCTACTAAATTTGAAACCTCATTTTTTACGCACCTGGCTAAATCAATTCCACGAGGTTGCAAGCCAAGGATAGCAACATTTTCAAAACTCTTATGATTTTCAACTATCTGTAGAGCAAATCGCTTTGTGATTAACGCAACCTTTTGAGGATTAAGAAGTAAGGCTTTATCGTTACTCATTGGACAATTTTATTATATGATTAAAATGAGCTTCTGTAATTGAAACTACTGACAACCTTGGTTGTTTCAACATTCCTAAATCAACTAATTCAGGATCAGACTTTATTTCAGCTAATGATATAGCTTTTTTAAACTTGTTTTTAGGCTTTACATCTACAACACACCAATTAGCGCTATCTGTTGTGGGATCTTGATAATTCTCCTTAATAACCTCTGCTATTCCAACTATTTCTTTACCTTCATTAGAATGATAAAACAGGCATAAATCACCATGTTTCATTTCTCTTAAATTATTTCGAGCTTGGTAATTCCTTACTCCATCCCAAAAAGTAGATTGATCTTTCTCAAATTGATCCCAACTGTATTTAAAAGGTTCAGATTTGATCAACCAATACTTCATTGCTGCAAATTAATATCAAATTCTTGAAAAGAAAAAGATTAAGAAACAAGACATGTTAATATTTTTAATAATTTATTGTTAAAAAAATCTTCATTGTTAATATTATTAACATATATTTGTATGATTAATTATCATTTCAATTATGTATTTGAAGGAAAATATTAAACTTTTGAGAAAGAGACTAAAAAGAAGTCAAGAAGATGTGGCATCAAATCTTGGAATTACTCGTTCTGCTTATAATTCATATGAAAACGGAGTAGCAGAACCCGGAATTACCGTAATAATCAAACTATCTGATTTCTTTCAAGTAAATATCGATAAATTAATTCGTGTTAATCTTTCTAGTTTGAAGGAAAGTCAATTGACTCAACTAGAAAAAGGGTTTGATATAGATATAACCGGAACGAGGCTTCGAGTATTGGCAACAACTGTAGATCAGGACAACGAAGACAATGTTGAACTTGTTCCTGTAAAGGCAAAAGCAGGATATACCTCAGGTTATGCCGATCCAAGTTATATAAAAGTACTCCCCGCTTTTAAATTACCTTTTTTGTCTAGTAGCAAAAAATACAGAACTTTTCCCATTTCAGGCGACAGTATGCCCCCTGTCGTAGATGGCGCTTTCATAACAGGAGAATATTTACAAGATTGGCATAATGTAAAAAATGGACATCCTTACATTGTTATAACTCAGGATGAAGGGATTGTTTTTAAAGTTTTATACAATAGAATTGAAGAAGATGGGTCCTTTTTGCTATGCAGCACAAATCCTTTGTATAGCCCTTTTACCGTAAAAGTCCAAGATATTCTAGAAATCTGGAAATTTATTAACTATATCAATCCCAAATTTGAAGAACCTAATCAATCGAATTCCGAAGATGTAGGACCAACACTCAGACTAATTCAAAGAGAGATAGGTATGATTAAAGATAAGGTAAAGAATATTGAAGATAAAATTTAAACAAGCAATTTCCTTGATTGTATGTTAACATTTATCTTCGCGCTTGATTTAAAGTCTAAAAGATGAAATTTAACAAAGAAACTTATCTAGAATGGTATAAATCCATGATGTTAGTAAGGCGATTTGAAGAAAAGTCGGCTCAACTTTATGGTCGCCAAAAAATAAAAGGTTTTTGTCATTTGTATATAGGTCAGGAGGCAATCACCGCGGGTTTAGTATCTGCATTAACTAAAGAAGACAAGGTAATCACTGCTTATCGCGACCATGGTCATGCATTAGCATTAGGAATTCATCCAAATGCAGTAATGGCTGAACTGTTCGGAAAGTCAACCGGTTGTTCAGGTGGTAAAGGTGGTAGCATGCACATGTTTTCTAAGGAACACAATTTCTTTGGTGGGCATGGTATTGTGGGTGCCCAGATTCCATTAGGTGCAGGAATGGCACTTGCAGAAAAATATAACGGTACCAAAAATGTTTCTGTTTGCTTTTTTGGCGATGGTGCTGTAAGACAAGGAGCTTTACACGAAGCTTTTAATATGGCAATGTTGTGGAAACTTCCTGTTATATTCATTTGTGAAAACAATGAATATGCAATGGGAACTTCCGTTGAAAGAACAACAAATTTATTTGATATATATAAAATAGGTGCAGCATATGACATGCCGAGTTATCAAGTAGATGGGATGAAGTGCGAAACAGTTCATGAAGCCATTTATGATGCAGCTAAATTTGCTCGTGAAGGTAATGGCCCAACATTTTTAGAGATCAAAACTTATCGTTTTAAGGGTCATAGTATGAGTGACCCAGCAAGTTATAGAACCAAGGAAGAATTGAATAGTTATAAAGATAAAGATCCAATCGAAACTACAAAGACTACCATTATTAAGAAGAAATACGCTACTGAAAAGCAACTTGAAGAAATGGAGGAAGAAATTGTTGAAATGGTTGAAGCAAGTGTTGAATTCGCTGAAAACTCTCCCCTTCCTGATGCATCTGAGCTTTTCAAGGATGTTTACGTTGAAGATGATTATCCCTTTATTTTTGATTAACAATTAGTACTTTTTATTTACTATATTCGCCCCTCATTTTACGATATGAACGATTCTATTGAATTAAACAGTGTTAAAGAAAAAATTGTTGGTTTTTATAACAACAATAAGAAACGCATAAACATTATTGCTGCAGCTTTTGTAGTTACATTAGGTTCAATTTATTACTTACAAGGTGTATATATGCCTTCTCAAGAAAAAACGGCCAGTAAAAAGTTCGCTGAAGTATTCTATTATTTTAAACAGGACTCAATTGATATAGTATTGAATGGCAATCCTAGTAAAAATGTTGTATCAGCTCCTTCTATAGCTGATAATTACAGCTCAACCAACAAAGGCAAAGAAGCTGCACTCATTGCGGGAATGGCATACCTTCAGAAAAAAGACTACAACAAAGCCCTAAAATATCTTGATATGACCGATGCTCGTGATAATATTATTGCTCCATCAATAATTTCAATGAAAGCCGTATGTCATTCTGAACTAGGAGATATTGAAGAAGCCGCTTCATTATTTGAAAAGGCGGGAATGATTTCTGAAAATGACTTCTCTGCTACATATCTAAAGAGGGCCGGTATTCATTTTGAAGAATTAGAAAATTGGAAATCTGCTCTGCGTGTTTACAATGTTATAGGTGAGACGTATTCTACTACTCCTGAGGGGACTTCTATACAACTTGATATTGCCCGAATGAAAGCAAAGTTGGGCGAATACAATCCTTAAAACTGAGCTGCCTTGTCGCTATCCGGATTTTCTGTAAACCTTTCAAATTATCAAAATGAAATAAGCCGATTCAAAATAGGAATTGCTTACACGTTATGGAATGATCAAATTGTAAACGTTCTAAAAAATGGCGCTGTTAAATCATTGTTAAAACTGGGGGTTCCTAAATCACATATTATTGAATACCCTACACCGGGAGCTGTTGAACTTCCTTTAACATCACAAAAGTTATTTGAATCTGAAAATGTAGATGCAGTAATCTGTTTGGGTTGTGTTATCAAGGGAGATACACCACATTTTGAATATGTGTGCCAAGTTGCTACTCAAGGTATTTTGAATGTTTCTTTAAAATTTAGCAAACCAAATATTATGGGTGTTTTAACTGTATTAACTGAAGATCAAGCACACGAAAGAATTGGTGGATCTCATGGACATAAAGGAGAAGAAGCAGCAACTACTGCGTTATATCAATTATTACAGTACAATCATTTTAATCAATAAAGGGAAATAAAAATGAACCCATCAAACTCTGAAAATTATCACGAGCAACTGAACGAGGCGGAAGAATTATTAAATTCTCAAAACGAGAACAATACACGTGAACGTTTCAGTAAATTAACAAAAGAAGAAATTATTGCCGAAGCCGAAAAACTTGTTCAAACGGCTGATGTAAAAAGTGCTTACGATACCTTATTAGAATTTAAAGATGCTTTCGAAAAAATCACGCAATCTGAACGTCCTGAGCAAATAAAAGCTTGGATTGATGCAGGTAATGACCCTAAGGATTTCATACCTTCATCCGATGATTTAAAAACAAAACTTTGGGATGTTTTTAATAGATTCAAAGCACTTAGAGAAGAAGAAAAAAAGCGTGCGGAGGAGGAAAAATTACAAAATCTAAAAAAGAAAGTGGGTGTATTAGAAAAAATAAGGACTTTAGTAAATGCAGAAGAAACTGATAATACCCTTTCTGAAATGCGCGACCTAATGCGTGAATGGAAGGATATCAGAAGTATTCCTAGAGAACATCAAGAGTCGCTAGCATCTGATTATAAATTGCTTGTTGATCAATATTACGACAACTTAAGTATTTATAATGAGTTAAAAGAATTAGATAGAGAGAAAAATCTAGAAATAAAAATTGAGCTTATTAAAAAAGTTGAAACACTAAAAGAGCAAGGTAATTCTCGAAAAGTATGGGTTTCTTTAAATAAGCTTCATGAAGATTGGAAGAATACTGGACCTGTTAGAAAAGAAATATCTGAGGAAATTTGGTCTAGATTTAAATCTGTTTCAGATGATATAATTGCAAAGGTAAAATCAATTAGAGAAGCTCAAGATCAAGAAAGACAGGAAAACTTTGAAAAGAAGATATTACTAATTGAAAAAGCATCCCATTTAACTGCCCTATTTCCTAACCAAATAAAAGATTGGCAAAAAATGGGTAATGAATTAGATGAAATTTTTAATCAGTGGAAGAAAATTGGCCCAGTACCTCATGAAAAGAATGAAGAAATCTGGTCTAAATTCCAAGAAATTAGAAATCATTACTATACAGAGCGTAAGCAATTCTTCAAAGACCTGAACAATTCCAAAGAAGATAATTTAGAGAAAAAAACTAATTTGTGCGAACTAGCAGAATCATTAAAAGAGGAGGAAGAATTTAAAACTACAGCAGAAAAACTTCAAAAACTACAGGATGAATGGAAAACCATAGGCCCTGTTCCAGAGGAACATAATGATTTAATTTGGAAACGCTTTAGAGCAGCATTTGATTATTTTTATGAACGTAGAAACAAATGGTTTGAAGAAAGGAAAAAGGCTGAGTCTGGGTCTATTGAGAAGAGAGAAGAAATACTCAAAGAACTTGAAACGCTTATTAATAGTGATTATAACTTTAATCAGTTAAAAGAAATACAAGCTAAATGGAATAATGCTGGCTTTGTTTCGGGGAAAAAATACCATTCTCTGAATAATAAATATCAAAAAATCATTGATCCCCTTTTCCAAAAATTGAGAGATGAGATGAATCAAAATAGAAAAGATTCAATCAAAGAATACGTTAACTCTATTACTTCTGAAAAAAATGGCAACAAAAAACTCAACATTGAAGAAAGAAAACTAAAAGATCAAATTAGTAAAATTAATGATGAGATTGTTACTATAGAGAACAATAAGAGCTTTTTCCAACACGCCAAAAATGCAGATGCAGTTCTAAAACAGTTTGATGCAAAAATTCAAAAACTACAACAACAAAAAGATCGATTAACTGGTGAGTTGAATATTTTCCTATCAGCTATTAATTAATTATGATTCAAACCATTGGAAGGTGGTTGGACTATTTAAGTTATGTATTCCAATCTTCAAACAGACATGGAATTCATTCGCCCTTTGTTTACTCGTTTACTGATTCTATCCTCTACAAACAAAATGAACCAATTGAGTCCATTGAGTATCAAAGAACTCAAATGATTCAAAGCAAATCCAAGTTTTTCGATGGAAATTTATCGCAGTTTACAGATGAATTTACTCTTAATAGTAAGTATACATGTTTACTTTACAGAATTTCTAAAGCTTATAAATTCACACATATTAGAGAATGGGGTTTATCCACCGGTATTGAAACCAATTACATACTCTACCCACTTTTAGTAGAATCCAAAATTCCAGTGAAGTATGAATATCGCTACAAATCAAAAAACCAAGTAAAAAGATTCACTAACGAAAACTTAATATACAACTATCAAGGAGAAATTGAAGGGGAAAATTGGTCTGAAAACAATGAAAGAATTAACCTAGAATTAATAAACTTCACCAAATCTCTCGATGAAGTTTGGCAAGCGATAGATGAAATAAAAACAACATACAACGAGAATACCGTCATTCTCATAACAAACATCAGACATACCGATAATCACTATCTTACATGGCGACAAATAAGCAATTTGAAAGAATTTAGTGTAAGCATTGAGTTGTTTAGATTGGGAATTTTGTATTTTCGAAGTGGGCAAGTAAAAGAACACTTTACTATTCGTTATTAAATGACTCATTCACATTATATAAGGGTTCGCTACGGCGAGTGCGATCAAATGGGATTTGTCCACCATTCTAATTATGCTTTATACTTTGAAGAAGCACGAACAGAAATACTCAGGAAAAAAGGAATATCATATAAAGTCATGGAAGATGAAGGCATAATAATGCCAGTGCATTCTATGGATATTCAATTTAAGCGAGCAGCAAAATATGACGATCTCATTGAAATTAAAGTAACAATGGTAGGAGTTCCTGCTTTAAAGTGCTATTTTCAATATGAGGTTTTTAATCAAAATCATGATTTGCTTTGTACTTCTCAGATGACCTTGTTTTTTGCACGAAAGAGCGACCTACATCCTATTAGGTTGCCAGAGAAATACTTAAATATATTTATTCAATAGAATATGGGAAGATGGTATAAAGCATATAACAAAACTATCAATAATCCATCTTCAGGTGATGAGAATGAAGTCCTTTCTAAAAAAAATGTTAAGGCTTCCAGTTCAAATCTTCAAGAAAACAATTCAAGACTAAAGACTTATCTCGAAGGCAAAACAATGAAAGGCCTAAAAGGACATAATTTTTATGAAGTTGGGAGATATTTTATTCGAAGTCTTTTTATGGAAAACTTGTCTGTCCGGGCATCTTCATTAAGTTTTAATTTTTTCTTAGCCTTATTTCCTGCAATAATATTCTTACTAACACTGATTGCTTATTTGCCATATGAAGGACTAAAGAATCAATTTATTGAACAGCTTTCGGTTATTTTACCGGAACGTACATATGAGCAAATTTCTGAAACAATAATTGAAATTCTTCAAAAGGAAAATTCCGGGTTATTATCCTTCGGTTTTTTATTAACTGTATACTTCACTTCAAATTCATTCCATTTACTTATAAATAGTTTCAATAGGCGTTTAGCCAATTTAGATCGGGTAAAACAAAACTGGTTTATAGTTAGGCTTAAAGCAATATTTATTGCATTACTTCTAAGTGTTATTATTATTACTTTCCTAATTATTGTAACCATTGCTTATCAAATTCAATTCTATATGGAATCAAATAATTGGCCGCTTGCAGATGTTTATGGATTTTTAGTTGCTTTGATTAAATATATATTGATTGCGGGATTGTTCTTATTAGGTTTATCTAGTATTTACTATTTCGCACCATCGAAACAATCTAAATGGCAATTTATTTCAATTGGTTCTTTGGTAGGAACCGGCTTAAGTATTCTCGCAACTTTTACTTTCACTATTTATGTAAACAACTTTGATAGTTACAATAAAGTATATGGATCAATTGGGGCAATAATTGCGTTAATGGTACTTTTATACATAAATATCTTATCAATGATTATTGGCTTTGAATTAAATACTAGTATTGATAAAGCCGATTTAAATAAAAAATTGCGAAAAATTAAGAACCAATAAAAATCTTTTCTGCAACTACCCTTTCAAAATATTCATTGACTTTTGCTAATAAAGCCGATTTCTGGAGGAATACCTCATTTTTTAGTGTTGGATTATCAAAATGAACGAAAAGTGTCTTGTTTTTTAATTCAATAGATGTGGTGTGTTTCGCAATCATTGGACCAACTATTTCTTCCCACTTTGACTCAATATCCATTTCTTGAAATTGAGTATCAATACGATATCTTTTAAGCATCTGTTGGATAACATCCGCTATATGACTTTCTTTATGTTTTTTCATTGCCTACAATCCCTAATTTACTATTTCTGAATCCGTATACAAAATAAATAACAAGTCCTAATAAAAACCACAAACCAAACCATTTCCAATTGTCCGCACTCATACCTGTTAGTAAATAACTACAAATTGAAACACCTAAAAGCGGAATAAGGTTTAGTTTTTTAATATAGCTCAATACCGATAAAATAAATAATAACAACCACATTGCACGATGAGAATTGTAAAATTCTGGAACTGAATACCCATATAACAAATCATCTAGATAAGAGTAACCTCCGGGAATTGATGATGTTGCAACACCTGAAAGGAATAATATTAATATGGACACGGCTACAAGAGCTGGAAAAAGCCATTTTCCATTTATATACCATAGTCTGAAACCCTTCCCCTCTCCTTTTTTCCGTTTTGGCAATAAAAGCACACCGCCACAAACCAAAACAAAAGCGAAAATTGTCCCTATTGATGTGAAATCCAGTACAAACTTCTCATCCGTAAAAAATATGGGCAATCCTACTACAAAACCAGTTACAATTGTTGAAAAACCAGGAGTTTTGAATTTGGGATGAATAGTAGAAAACTTATTAGGAAGTAAACCGTCCCTACTCATGGACATCCAAATTCTTGGTTGACCCATTTGAAATACAAGTAATACACTTGTCATTGCAATTATTGCAGAAACGGTAACTATGTATTCTAGCCAATGAATGCCTTTATATTCAAGAGCAAATGCTAATGGATCATCTACATTTAACAAATCAAAAGGCACCATACCCGTAAGAACTAATGAAATTAAAATGTATAATAACGTACAAATGATTAGAGAATAAAACATCCCTTTTGGGAGGTCACGTTCTGGGTTCTTACTTTCTTCAGCAAGAGTACTTATTGCATCAAAACCGATGTACGTAAAAAATACTGCACTAACTCCTGCCATTATTCCTTTTACACCAGAAGGATTAAAGGGTTCAAAATTATCAATGTCTATGTAAAACGCACCCACCAAAATAACGGCAACGATAATCACTATTTTTAAAATAACCATTAAGTTGCTTGCCCTTCTACTCTCATGAATTCCACGAAAAACAAGAAGTGTAATTACTGCATTAATTAATACCGCAGGTGCATCAAAAATTATATGTAAACCACCAATTACTGGTGATGTTTGCCAAGCAGCAATCGCATGTATTGCTTCCTTATTTTCTGAATCTACAATACCATTGGTAAATATACGGTTAGCAGTAGCATAATCAATAGTTAACCACTGAGGTATATTAATATTCATAGATTCGAGTAAATGTGTAAAATAACCCGACCAGGAAAATGCAATGTAGATATTACCAATCGAGTATTCCATTATTAATGCCCAGCCAATCACCCATGCAAACAATTCTCCAAATGATGCATAAGCATAAGTATAAGCACTACCTGATACAGGAATTCGGGCAGCAAACTCGGCATAACACAAAGCCGCAAAACCGCAAGCAACCGCACACAATATAAAAAGCCAGATTACTCCTGGACCACCACTAGCGCAAGCTTCACCAACGGAGCTAAATATGCCACCGCCTATAATGGCGGCCACGCCAAAAAAAGTTAAATCTCTAACAGATAATACTCTCTTTAGTTGGTGATCACCAGATGTATTAAAATTTGTTTTTCGTCGAGAAAATTGTCGAATAATGGACATCAGAAATGCGATATTAACAACGTTTGTGTATCTGTGCAAATAAAAAAGTATATTTGTTTGTGCGATTAATAATTTCATTAATTCTCCTAAATCTTACTTTGCTAAGTAATGGCATGGTTGATTTGGCCATTGAAGTCTGTGAAATGCACTCAAGTAATTCTGCATCAACAATTGAAAAAAAAGATGCATATTGTTGTGATGAAATTTGTAGCACTGATTGTTGCACAACCTCATATATTTACTATTTCACTCCTAAATTCATTGAAGAGGAAAAATATATAACATCAATAAATTCAATTGCTCTACCTTTTTCGAAAGTAAAATATGAATTAGATAAAATAAATATTGACAATCCTTCAATAGAAATAGGACATTGGATTCGTTACTCTAAACGATGTAATGTAATATCCTTTGTTTATCAAGAAGTTAAATGTGTTTGGTTAATTTGATACGGTATCGATTTTAAAGTATCGAACTAAATCAATTCCCACCAAATTAATTAACACAAAAAATGAAATCAAAATATTTAATATTTTTTATAGTCCTTATTTTCGGAATAAGTGCTTGTGGTTTACTTCAAAATAGAACCACCAAAGAAACAATTTCATTCTCAGTTCAAGGCAACTGTGAAATGTGCAAAAAAAGAATCGAAAATGCCCTAGATGTAAAAGGTGTATTCGAAGCATATTACGACATAGATAATAAAACCATTTATTTAAAATACAATTCAAGTTTGTATCAGGACCCCATTCGATTACACAATATGATAGCGAATGTTGGACACGATACAGAATTAGTTAAAGCGGATGATGTCGTTTATGCAAATTTGCCAGATTGCTGTAAGTATCGCGAAGAAGACGAATGGTAATATGAAACGTATTATTTTATTTTTGGGTATTTCAATAATTGGAAAATCCATACTCTCGCAGGTCGATACTGCCTCCACTGATACCATTGAAACAGTTGAAATAATAACAGATTCAAAAGGAGAAACTCAAGATATCTCAGGATCTAAATTGGTCCAAAAACTTGGTGAAAATGAATTTAAAAAAGCAGCGTGTTGCACGCTTGCCGAAAGTTTTGAGTTGAGCAATGTTGTTGAGGTTTCCAATTCAGACGGAGTATCAGGAATAAAGCGAATTGAAATGCTCGGACTTCAAGGCAAATATGTTCAGATGACCCGAAATAATATGCCTATAATTTCGGGATTGGCTACCTTGAACGGATTATCCAATATTCCAGGTGCTTTCGTTAACGGAGTGAATATTTCAAAAGGAACTGGGAGCGTAAATCTTGGTTTTGGGGGAATAACAGGAGGAATTGACTATTCGTTAAAAACAAATGAGAAATCTCCGAGATTATTCGTCAACGCTTATCAAAATAATCAAGGTCGTTCTGAATTAAACGTTCTCACCCAGCAGAAAATCAACAAAAATATAATCAATACTACCCTATTACACGGTGGGAAACAGTGGTTTACTACTGATAATAACAAAGATAGTTACACCGATATGCCCGCTACGCAGCGTGTATATCTAGAAAATCATACGAAATTTCAAAAAGGAATCATAGAAGGAATGTTTGGTGTTAGTCATTGGAATGATCAAAAAGAAGCCGGTGAAATGATAGAAGTTGGTGGAAATGAGATTAATATGGACCTCAATTCTTTTAGATTCTTTTCAAATGAAAGCAAAACAGATGTATCCGCGAAACTTGGTATAATTCCAGAAGGGACGGAAACAACCTTTGGCAATTTATTAAATCTTTCCAATCACAAGATGAATTACACCTTGAATTCGGCAATTGGAAGACAATATATTGCAGATGAAAATAGATTGATTTATTCTGGATTAGTTCAATCAGAGCTAACTGAAAACCTTAGAGTAAAAGCTGGAATATCATATTTACATTCTCAAATTAGGGAAACTTTCAATGATAGCTTTGATGGTTTTTTCCCATTTCGACAAATAACTTCAGATACAATAACCCAAAATAATTTTGGCTTATTTTCAGAATGGGTTTATAATAATAACGATTTATCAGTAGTCTTAGGATTAAGACTGGATCACCATAATCTATTTGGTACATTCTTTACTCCTAGGGTGCACATGAAATATGAGTTTGACAAAAAGCAATATTTGTTCTTCCAAACTGGCATTGGTAGAAGAATGGCATTAATCTATGCCGAAAATTTACCTGAATTTATTTCTACAAGATGGATTTATAAGGAACAAGTTCATTCTAATAATACACCATACAATTTCAACCAAGAAATAGCATGGAATACGGGTTTAACTTATACTAAAAACTTTCAGTTTCTGCGCTATCCATCCAGTTTTACAGTAGATGCATTCTTTACTCAATTTTTAAATCAAATTATTCTTGATAGAGATTTTGATGCGGGTACATTATTAATGAGACAAATGGACAACAGGGATTCGGGTCACAAGCCCGGATATGTACAATCCATTTATTCGGAATGGAGTTTTATGCCTTTATATCGCATGGAAGTTAAACTGGGATACAGGTTCATTAATCATCAGCAATCTCTTGGTAATAAATGGAGAATTCAACCATTCCAAAGTAGACATAGAGCACTTGCTACTATAAGCTACCGTACTTATAATAAATGGTATTTTGACCTTGTAGCGCAGTGGAACGGTAAAAAAAGAGTGCCGGTTGTACTTAGTAGAAATGTAAATGACCAACTAATCGAATCAAATGGAGAGTTATATTCACCTTCATTTTTCATTTTTAATGGTCAAATAAGAAAAACATGGAAAAAGAATTTCGAATGGTATTTAGGAGCTGAAAATTTATTGAATTTCAAACAAAATTCACCTGTCGTTACTGATTTAAATCAATGGTTTAGAAGAGTTGATGCCACCTATTCATGGGGGCCCAATAATGGAAGAATGATTTACACTGGTATTAGATATACAATCAATTAGAAGAATTTTCTTCAATTGGTTTGAAAATTTTTTCAAACGGTATTTCGGATTTGTAGACATAGCAATCTATCCAAAATTTAATAATGTTGGGTAGATTGTGGCCTACAAGTATTAATAACTTGTCTTTTTCTTTAGTATCTAGTTCTTTAAACCCTTCCACTGCTCCTGTTTCAATTTGACTAAAAATACCCTTTTTTAAATGAACGACTAATTTAGAAACTGAATCTTCATATCTACCATATAGGGTCAGAGGATCCTTATCATTTAAACTAAAATAAACCTCAAGGCCCATATAGTTAAATAAATGTTTCTCTTTTGATAAGTATGCTGTGATTTGAGGCATTGATAAAATACACCTCTAATGTAATAATTTGTATAGTTTATTCCAACTATTTGTTAAATTTTTGTTTTATATATTTATTAAACAAAATATATAGTTCCTTTTCTTCCTTCAAATCACTCAATAAATTCAAATGATGATCAATAACTTCTTCATCACCTCGAATTGCAGGTCCAGTTTGACAATCTTTAGGATTTCGGGTAAGTACTTTCTCTACTGTCTGAGATAATATGGGAATAAGATGTTCAAATTTGTTTATTTCATAACTTTGTAAAACCTCAGAAGCTGCAATAAGATTAGCATTAGTAAAATTGTTTACAAAAACAGCAGCTAAATGCATCTTATTTCTATCATCCGAATTTAGGAATGAATGCCTTAATTGCAATTGATTTAACAGAACATTAAACTTAATAGAGTTATGAGAAAATCCCTCTAAAAAGATTGGAACCTTCGCCCAATCAATTACACTGTATTTACTAAACGAGTATAGCGGGTAAAAAACTGAAACATTTTCGGGTAGCTCATTTTTATGTATTCCACCAGCAGTAATTATTATGTTGTTTGTGTAGGATGTCAAAATAGAAATAGTGTCAACAACCGCTTTATCGGATGTAGTAATAAAAACGAACTCATCTGGACTTATTTCCGAGATTTTATTCTTTTTTACAACTTGAACACCTAAATCATTAACATAATCAGAAAACACATGTCCAAGGTTAACCTCTTTATTTTTAAAAAGTAAGTAAAGATGGTACCCCACATTTCCCAATCCATATATGTGAACTTTGGGAGTCTTCATGATCTATGACATTAATTTCCTTTGTATTAATTGTCTGTTATAAATGGATACAGTAAACCCCACTACCATAATAATTGTGCCAAACCAAACAAGATTAATCCAAGGGAATTCTACAATTTTCAAAACTACATAGTTTTTAACCGGTGTTTTTTCACCTGTATTAATTATGAATGAAAACTGCCCTTGACTTGGATCAGGGTTGTCAATTTTGATACTTTCAATACTTAAAAACAAACCAATATTATCATTAGAAACAGGAATAGATTGAATAGAATTTTCCTTTTCAGAAATTAAAATCTGAGGATAAATTGTATCCACTTGATTTAAGCGTGAAACCCAAGTTGGCATTCTCAATTGAGTATTTCCATTTTCATCAGTTGAACGTTCTACTGTTAAGATCCTGTATTGCACTTTACCCGACGCTGTTAAGGCATTTGTCTGAATAGAAACAGTATCCATAAGGAAACCACTGAAAGGCTCCTCCCGATCTAGTCCACTTTGATAGTTAATATGAGTAAAAATATCCCTTGAGATATAATGTCTTGTATCGGGCTCAGCTAACAATCCCATTTGCGGGTTATTTTGAGTTTTTGGAACTAAAACAAAGGAATCAAATAAACTAGTAAACTGAATTTGGAAAAATTCATCTAACGAGTCATAGTCTATTCCTTTTTCACTACCTATGTAGGTAACTTGAAACTCGCTAACTGCGGTTTTTTCACCTTGATAAGCAATTCTATTTTCTCTGTTAAATTTTATTCCTTTTTGATCAAGTTCACCCTTTTCCGTTTGTTCAGGAGCTAATTGAATACCATCGTCTGTTGCTGTAAGTACTTTTTTATTAACTGAAGAAATTAAAACCCCTACCATCAGTACTCCAAAACCAATATGTGTTAATGAACTTCCCCAGTTAAGCAATTTTAAAGATTGGGTTTTAATCCAATAAATCAAATTACCTGTAATCAGCATTACCGCTAATAGATAGAATACAAAATATTGATTCCATGGCAAATTGAAATATAAATTACTTGTGAATGCGACAATCAATGAAATTCCAATTGTAATTGAAATGTCTTTGATTAATTCATTATTCTTAGATTCACGATATCGGAAGTATTGTCCGATTGCCATTAATGCCATGATTGGCATAGCCATCCAAAGTTGGATTCTGTTATAATCCATCTCACTAGGTACCGCCGTTTTAAATCCCCAAAGTTTATTAAATACAGGAATTGAAGTAGCAGAAAACACTTGAATTAAACTAAGAATCATAAACATAGATCCTAAGAACATCCAAAACTCTCGACTATTTAACTTTTCATCTGTTTGATTAACAACTGAGTTTTTGTAAAGATTTCTAATCCAAATAGTTAATGTTGCAAAGAATGCTATAATGCCGAACCATTTAATAATTACAATATCTACAAAAAACGATAAAACTATTATTAACAATAGAAGAAAAATAAAGAATCCATTTAATTTGTGTTTTAATTGGTTCTCATTAAATGTACTAATTGCTGTAAATCCTATATAAGCCAATAGGAATAGTAATAATTGACCCGACAAACCTAAATCCGTAAATGAATGAACACTGGCTTCACCTAAAATTCCACTTCGTGTTAAAAAGGTCGCATATAATACCAACCAAAAAGTTAATTGAACAAGGAGATGAGATGTGAATAAATGTCGGCCAGTATTCCGCGATATCAAAACCATATGAACTGCAGAAATCATTATTAACCAAGGTAACAACGAAGCATTTTCTACTGGGTCCCATGCCCAATAACCGCCAAATGAAAGACTTTCGTAGGCCCAAAACCCACCCATGATAATGCCTGCACCTAAAATACCAGTACAAGCTAAACCCCACATTAAAGCAGGTTGTAACCATCCAGTTTTTTCTTTGTTCCAAAATGAGGCAATTGAATAAGCAAAAGGAACAATTGCTAAAGCAAATCCTAAGAATAACGTAGGAGGATGAATAACCATCCAATAATTCTGTAGTAGTTTGTTCAATCCATTACCATCTTTAAAAACATCTAAATAATTTTCTACTCCAATACTGCCAAGTATCGGTATGTTAAGAAATTCAGGACGCGCTTCTCTAAGCAGGTTGAATGGAGAACTTCCAATTTTGAAATCACCAAATTCAATCCCCAAAATCATCGAGGTAAGAACGATTTGGCCAAAGCTTATCACCATGATTACAGGACTCTCCCATTTTCCGGCAACACGTTTTAAAATCATCAATATTACCGCATTCCAAAAAATCCATAACAAGAAACTTCCTTCTTGACCTTCCCAAAAACAAGAGATCATGTAATAAACCGGCAAACTATTGCTTGAGTGCCTCCAAGCATAGTAAAACTCATATCTATGAAAGAAAATGATTAAGAAAAGAATTACAAATACTGAAACAACCGAGAATAGATGAAGATTTATACTTATTCTTGCCCATTTTTTAAAAGAATCGGTTTCGTTTTTAGTATTAAAATAATAAAATATGGTTGAAACTAAAGCGGTAACAAACAGCAACCATATCATGGCCTGCCCTAGGTTACCTAACCACAACCACTCATTATTGAAGTTTATCATATTTATGGATTTGCAGCTACTGGTACATCCTCATATTTAGATGGACATTTACTTAAGATTGTTTCTGCAAGAAAAACTTCACCTTTTACGCGTCCGTTTAGTACAACTTTTTCTACCACTTCCAGGTCTTGAGGTTTTGGCTGTAAAAACAACACCTTGAATGGAGTACCTAAAGTATCAATTGCATGAAATTCTAATTTATTTGCATCAATCTCCGGATTATATTCTACAGGGAACGATTTGTCCAAAGTACAAACCACATGATAGTTTTTATCTGGATTATCTTTAGATAACTCTTGTGCTTCAATAAACGAAACATATTGGGTAGTATTTCCATACATACTAATAACGGTTGCAATCCCAACACCAGCAATTAAAATAAGTATTATAGTTAATGGTTTCATGATTATTTTTTTTCTAGATTAGAAATCTTACGATCTAAGCGAACTATGTATAACACAATAACAATAAAGATTACGGAAATTATACCTATTACGACATTGAATTTCTGATTCTCAAATAATATTTGTGCTGCTTTCTCATCAATTCCATCAGCTTTATTGCTTTGTGAAAAAGCCTCTCCAACAAATACAAACAATGTCAACAGAGCAACTATCCAACTCTTTTTATACTTCATCTTCTTCATTTTCAATTTTTTCTTTCATTAATGTTTCATACCTCACTCTAAGTATTGCAATGTATCCGAATACTCCTATCCATCCAAGTACAGCGGGGTAAAAGAATAGTCGCAAGGTATTATTCAAATCGTAATTATTGAATCCAACGGTATCGCCAGAACCCGGATGTAATGAAACAGCCGCAAGCTTGGGCATAATTGCAATTAAAGCAATAAATATTGGGTAAACTAAAATCGCATACACAGAAGAGATACGCGCTTTTTGATGAATCTCGTGCTTGAGTGTGTTTCTTAAAATCAAGTAAGCAAAATACATAGTCATCCCAATGGCAACACCATTTAACTTTGGATCATCAACTGGCCACCAACTCTTCCATGTAACTCGTGCCCACATTGCACCAGTAATACACCCGAGAATTCCGTTTATAATACCAATTTTATTGAAACTTTCAGCATAAATATCCCATTTAATATCATTTGTTTTGAGATAAAGTATTGAAAACAACATCCCCATACCTAACAAAAAAATCATACTAAACCACATAGGAACATGATATAAAAGGTTGCGAATACTTTCAAAAAGCAAGGTACGGTTAGGGAATCCTGCCTGAAAATCATCAATTAACTTTACCGAAGTTAATATGTTTTTAGACTCTATACCATTATTTTGAACAGTATCTGAAGTACCTTTTTGGATAAAAATACATTCAGGCAAGTATAAACTTGCCGAATCACCACCTTTAGTTACTCCAGACAAGAATAAACTACTAATTTTTGAATCTATTTTACTACCCAGATTTACATTAAATGAAACTCCAAAATTTCTGGATGGATTATTTTTAAGAACATCTCCAAAATAAACCCTATCTCCAGAAAGTAAAAAAACTGTATTTATTTCTTTGAAATAAGACTCATTATAGAGCTCAATTTCAAAATGTTGGTCTGAATCAGATAATATTCTATTGACCGAAGTTTTATTAATTCCAGTCTTAATTGGAAGATACAACCCTCCGATCAACGTATAAAGTACTAATAGTGATCCGCAAATAAATAAAATTCTATATCGCTTTAAATTCTTCAATTGGTTTTTCTCCTTTTAATTTCACGTTCAATTAAAGTTAACTCTCTACTCATTTGTCCTGCAACACCGCTGTTTTCTTGTGCACGCCTTGTTAAATAGGGAATTACCGATAATACTGGACCAAATGGAACATATTTAGCCACATTAAAACCAGAATTTGACAAATTAAAACTAATATGATCACTCATCCCAAGCAATTGTGAAAAGTATACTCTAGAATCTGAAGATTGAATATGATTCTTATTCATCAATTCAACTCCTAATGCAGAACTCTCCTCATTATGGGTACCTATGCAAATAGAAATTCGTTCTGAATTTTCAATACAAAACTTCACTGCTTGGTTGTAATCCTCATCAGTAGATTTTTTATCAATTTGAATAGGGTCTTCATAGTTCATTGTTTTTGCTCTAGCCCTTTCCTTCTCCATGTATGCTCCCCTTACTAATTTATAGCCTAGATAATGAGTAGTGGTTTCAAAATCCAATTTCAATTTTGCTAAGCGATCATGTCGATACATTTGTAATGTATTGTATACAATGCAAGTTTCTTGGTTATATTTCGACATCGCCTCATCTGCAAGATTGTCTATTGTACCCTGCAACCAGGATTCCTCAGCATCTATAAATAAACGTACATTACTATTGTAAGCGAGCTCACAGATCTCAAAAAATCTTTTTTTACCTTTTTCCAATGAAATTTCATCCTTTGAAGTCAAGTTTTGATTAGATGATACTTTTTCAAGAATATCCGCTGCCATAATTCCGGTAACTTTAAATACAGCAAACGGAATTTTATTATTTCCCTTCGAAGCATTTATAGTGCCTACAATTTCATTTTTTGTCTTATCAAACGTTTCCTCATCATCTTCCCCCTCAACGGAATAATCTAAAATTGTTCCAATTCCTGACTTATCCAAAACCTCAATCGCTGTATTGCAATCATCTATATTTTCTCCTCCACAGAACTGTTTAAAAATAGTATTTTTTATCAATCCTTTTAACCCGATGAATACGACTATCTTGGCTAGTGAAGGACCAACACTCAAAAGAAAAGGAAAATCAAAAGATTTAAATAACATTCTCGCCTTTTTTAAATCAGCATTTGATTTAGTATTAAAGGCGATTTCAGTATTATCAAAATTAACTCCCATATCTTGAGAACTATATGACAAAAATACATTCTAATTGTGGTAGCGAAAAGAATAAAGCGTAATTATGGCAATCTAAGTTTAAGCTTTTCGATAACTTCCGACATTATCGGATGTTTTTTCTTCAAAAATTCTAATTTTTCTTGTTCTGTGTATGGTCTTCGTTCATGTTGAACGACCTCACCCAATTCAATAATAACTTTTCTAATACTTCCCGAAGAAACCTCATTTAATTGTTGAATTAACTCGGTCTTTATTTCATCTAGAGAATGTTGAGAAGCCTTATTAGAAACGGTTAATATTAAATTTTCGCCATCAAATTTCCATTCAGATGTATTTAATGCGCCCTGAATACGTATTCCATGTAAATCAATAATTCTAGCCTTTATTAAATCCTCAGAAATTCTTCTTACACTATCTGAAACGATATTGGATCTTACCTCCCCGCTTTGGGTTGGTTCATCATTATTAACAGATGATCTATTTTCAATTTCAGCCTTTTTCTTCTTTAAAATAGCGCTTCTATCTATTTTACCAATTCTAGTGTTTGTAATTTTTGAACTAATATCCTCTTTGATTGTAGGTAAAGCACGATCAGATAATGCTTTAACAGGTGTATTCGATTTTAAACCTAAATCATTTTTTTTTTGAATACTCAAATTGCCTAAGTTCGAAATCACACGTTTTAAGTGAGCAATTTTTATTGCGGCCAATTCAATATGCAAGCGAGGATTTCTTGACATTTTATATTTATCATCTGATTCTGCGCAGATTGATAAAGCGTTTAGAATGTAGGACAATGTAAATTTACTCGCCTGTTCCTTATATTTTTCCTTGAATGACTCGGAGACATCCAATAATGAATTAGTTATTTGATCCTTGCTTACCATTACATTTCTATAATGTTGAGCAAGTCCTCCTGTAATCAGTGATCCGTCGAAACCTTGATCAATAACTTTGTTTATGAGCAACAATGCCTCTGAGATTTTTTCATCATAAAATAAATCGGATAGTTCAAAAAACGTATCTAAATCTAATAGGTTAAGCATTTCGACCGCATTCTCATAAGTTACTGCGCCAGCAGCAAAACTAACCAGTTGATCGAACATACTTAATGCATCACGCAGACCTCCATCGGCTTTTCTTGCAATAAGGTGTAAAGCATCTTCAGCAACATCTAACTTCTCTTTTTCTGCAATCATTTTCAAATGCTCGACAATATCAGAAGCCATAATACGATTAAAATTAAAAACCTGACAACGGCTAAGAATTGTAGGTAAAATTTTATGGCGTTCTGTGGTAGCTAAAATGAAAATTGCATAATTCGGTGGTTCTTCTAAAGTTTTTAAAAACGCATTAAATGCGGCAGTTGACAACATGTGAACCTCGTCTATTATATAGACTTTATACTTACCAACTTGAGGTGGGATTCTTACCTGGTCAATTAGGTTTCTTATATCATCTACCGAGTTATTTGATGCTGCATCTAATTCAAAAACATTGAATGAAAAATCATGACCTGCATCTGCAGATGAATCTTGAGAATTAATTACTTTCGCTAATATTCTAGCACATGTGGTTTTTCCAACGCCTCTAGGACCAGTAAACAAAAAAGCCTGTGCTAATTTGGATGAGGTAATCTCATGCATTAAAGTTTCCGCAATATGCTTTTGCCCTACAACCTCTTTAAATGCTGTAGGTCTGTATTTTCTTGCTGAAACTATAAATTGATCCACAACGCAAATGTAGTTAGTTTCAAACTCCTAGTCTGAACATTTTTTCAACTCTTTTTATTTAAAGAAGTAAAAAAATCCTAATTAAGGTCTTATTTTGTATTGAATATGAATATCGGAGATTTATTAATACCATTTTCCTTGCCTAATACTAACGGAGAAATGGTTTCCACTTTTGACTTTTCTGACAAATATGCATTTGTAATTTTTGTTACTTGTAATCATTGTCCCTATTCACAAGCATATTGGAATCGTTTGAAAAAAATGGCTCAGAAATATGAAGAAGATAACTTAGGTATGATAGCCCTTTGTGGTAACGATGTTACTAAATATCCTCAAGATAGCTTTGAAAATATGAAAATATTAGCTGAACAGAAAAATCTGCCATTCTCCTATTTACATGACGCTTCTCAAGAAGTTTTAACTCACTTAGGTGCATTGAAAACTCCAGAAGTATTTTTATTCAATCAAAAACGTGAGTTGGTTTATCGTGGTGCAATTGACGATTGCTGGGATAATGAAGCAACAGTAACACACGTTTACTTGGAAGACGCAATAGAATATGCTCTAGATGGATTAGAGATAGACTACCCAGAAATTCCCGCTGTTGGTTGTAGTATAAAGTGGAACGATTGATAAAAACTATTGCAATAACAGGTGCATCTAGTGGTATTGGTAAATCATTAGTAGTACAATCGGCTCAACGTGGGTGGAATGTAGCTTGCATCGCAAGAAATATGGATGCTTTAAATTTGTTAAAAATCCAATTAGAAAGTGAGTATAAAATAAATGTATTAATTTTTCAGGGTGATGTTTCAATAGAGGAAAATTGTAAGTCATTCATAAAAAGTTCAATATCTCATTTTGGCCGATTGGATATATTAATTAACAATGCGGGTATGACCATGCGCGGGTTATTCATTGAAACTGAATTATCCGTTATTAAACGATTGATGGATGTGAATTTTTGGGGATCCGTTTATTGCACGAAATATGCAATTCCCGAATTGATTAAAAATAAAGGTTCAGTGGTTGGTGTTTCGTCAATTGCTGGATTCAAGGGTCTGCCTGCAAGAACAGGATATTCCGCTTCAAAATTTGCACTCCAAGGCTTTCTAGAAAGTCTGAGAAATGAAAATCTCAAAACAGGACTTCACGTACTCATTGCCTGCCCCGGTTATACAGAATCAAACATTAGAAAAACAGCGCTAAATTCTACAGGTGAGTCGCAATCAGAAACTCCATTAGATGAATCTAGTTTAATGTCCTCTGAAGAAGTTGCTGATATTATACTCAAGGCTATTGATAAAAAACGACTTTATATTATTATGACTCTACAAGGTAAGTTGGCTGTTTTTATAAACAAATGGTTTCCAAAACTTGCTGATAAACTTACTTATAATGTAATAAAGAAAGAACCTAACTCCCCATTTTCATGACCTTTAATATTCAAGACTCAATAACTGTGTTTTTTACGCTGTTTGCGGTAATTGACATACTTGGAAGTATTCCAATATTAATTACTCTGAAGGAAAAAATCCCTGATATCCATGCAGGAAAGGTAACATTGGCATCAGCAATATTGATGATTACCTTCTTGTTAGTAGGAGAGTATGTTTTGCGATACTTAGGAGTGGATATTGAATCCTTTGCATTAGCAGGTAGTATTGTAATGTTTATTTTAGGATTAGAAATGGTTCTTGGAATTGATATTTTCAGGCAAGACCCAAATACTTCAAGTGGAAGTATTGTTCCTGTAGCATTTCCTATTATTGCAGGATCAGGAACTCTAACAACAATTCTTTCCTTAAAGGCAATTTACGATAAATTTACAATTCTAATGGGAATCATTCCAAATATCCTGTTGATTTTTCTTGTATTACACACTACTGGTTTTATCGAAAAGAAAATTGGTAAATCCGGGATGTTAATTATCAGGAAATTCTTTGGAATTATCTTATTGGCAATAGCCGTAAAACTATTCAAAACCAATATTTAAATTCAAAAAGAATTGTAAAGGTTTATTAGGTTTTTAGAATGTGCCTTTCGATTTACTTGTTCTAAGACCTCTGTTTTGTATTCCTTGTTTAATCTTGGTTCATTTAATAGTTCCGAGAATGCCTGTGTTATACTATCCACTTCATTTGGATCAAAATAACTAATCTTATTTCCCATTATTTCTCTAAAAACTGGAATATCTGAGGCAATTATTGGAATACCCATTATAGCGACTTCAGCTAAAGGAATTCCAAACCCTTCAAACTTAGACGGATTTATGAAACCTATAGATTTTTTTAACTTAATAATCAAATCATCTAAATCCAAATAACCAAAAATTTCAACTCTTTTTGAAATACCTAAATTCTCGATAAGCTTAGTTATATTTTGTTTTTCACTACCCTCACCAATCAAAATCAATTTAATTTCTTTATTATCCAATTTAGCAAAGGATTTAACTAGATTAATATGATTTTTGCGATGATTGAATGAGGAATGAAATACAATATAAGGTTGATCTAAATTAGGTTCCCAGTGATGATTAAAGTATTTAGGGTTTATACTTTGATAAATCACATTAAATTTAGATTCATCAACATTATAATAATCTAAAATGCAATTTTTAGTGTATTGAGACGGGACAATTATTTTGTCACAACGCTGTAGTGCAGTACTAGTTTTTTTATGATAAATATATCTATCTACAGGCTTGTATTGATTTGGGAATTGACGAAAAATCACATCATGAATCGTGCAAATTGCAGGAATATTTGAAGGCATATCCATAGGAATTTCGTTAGATAAACCATGAAATAATTCAATTTTTTGCTTACCCGCAGAGTATCCTAGACCAATACTTCTCCAAAAAGGATTCCAAATTCTTGGCCTAATTAGTTGTGTACAATGTAAATCAATACTTTCATTTCCTTGGGAATCAAAAAGTAGATATTCGTTTTCCGAATAATATTCACAGAGAGAATAAATAACTTCTCTTGAATAATTTCCTAATCCAGTTTGATTATGAAAAAACCTTTTTGAGTCGAAGCCTATTTTCATTAAACAGAAATATTAAAATCTCTTAAGGCATCATTTAAGGAAGTCTTTTTATCAGTACTCTCTTTGCGCTCACCAATAATCAAAGCAACAGGAACATAGAATTCACCACCATTAAATTCCTTTTTAATACTGGCTGGTATAACCACTGATCGGGCTGGTATTTTCCCTTTGGTAAGCTCCTCTCCTGTATCTGCATGAATGATTTTGGTACTCATTGTCAACGTTAACCCTGCACCAAGTACTGCTTCTTTTTCTACATGCACTCCTTCGACAACTATACATCTCGAACCAACAAAACAACCATCTTCAATAATTACTGGAGCTGCTTGAACGGGTTCAAGGACACCGCCAATACCAACCCCACCACTTAGATGTACGTTTTTACCAATTTGAGCACAACTGCCCACGGTTGCCCAAGTATCTACCATACTTCCACTATCTACAAAGGCCCCAATGTTTACATAAGATGGCATTAGTACTACGCCAGGTGCAATATATGCCCCATGTCGGGATATCGCGTGAGGAACAACTCTAATATTCAATTCATCGTAATTTTGCTTCAAAGACATTTTATCGTAAAATTCCATTGGACCAGCATTAGACTTTTCCATTTTTCTGGTAGGAAAATATAAAATTACAGCTTTCTTCACCCAATCATTAACTTTCCATGAACCTCCATCAGGTTCAGCAACTCTTAATCGACCCTTGTCTAGCTCTTCTATAATCTCTTCAATGACTTTTACATTCTCAGATTTTTGCAATAAGTCTCTATTGTTCCAAATTTCCTCAATTAGTTCGCGGTACTTTTCCATGTGAATCTTAAATTGCAACAAAATTGCAAAACATTTTTCGTAAAGTACAGATGAAACGTATTAAATATTTCTTCACACTCACATTATTAGGATCTTTTTCCATAGTTTTTGGTCAAAATTCACCTATTTACCAATTCCCCGAGCAGGCAGGAACAAAAAACTTATCTATTAATGATTGTTTTACAGGAGCGAATTACCCTATGGGGCCTAATTTTATTGAATATCCTTCAAATACCAAATTAGCCTACATGGAGTCTTTTTTAAGTCCAAATAGGAATATCATTTACACATTTGACCCCCAGATAGGAAAAATTGATAGCACGAACCAAAATGAACTAATTAATGCTAAAGCCGTTAGTAATGCTTTAACGGAGGTCCAATCTAAATTGCCAGAATACTCTGATATCTCCAAAAGAACATATTATTTCCCTATGAGCAGTTTGCAATTTGATAATGAGACTGAAGGATGGTTCGAAAATGACAACCATATTTACAAATTTTCAATCATCAACAAAGACTCTATCATTATTCAATATCTCTACAAATATTCACAGGAGTCAGTCGCATCTGAAACGAAAAGATTCTGCAATAACAATGAATGTATCAAATCAGCATTTGTTAAAGATCATAATCTTTGGATTGGCTCGATTGATGAATCAATACAAGTTACTAAAGACGGTCAAGATGGCATTGTTTATGGTCAATCCGTTCACAGAAATGAATTTGGAATAAATGGAGGATTATTTTGGTCTCCAAACGGAAATTCATTGGCCTTCTACAGAATGGATGAAAGAAGAGTTACAGAATATCCTATTTTTTCAATAACTCCGCGCCCTGCTCAACCTGAACAATTCAGATATCCAATGGCTGGAGATAGCAGCCATACAGTAACAATAGGCGTTTATAATTTGCAAAAAAACAATCTTGTTTACCTTAAAACAGATGGGCCCTATGATCAATATTTAACGAATATAACTTGGTCTCCTGATGAGAAATACATTTATGTAGCTTGGGTTAATAGAGAGCAGAATGAGATGCAATTGAGAAAATACAATGCTAAAACAGGTAAACTCGATGAAACCTTGTTTACTCACACCCATCCTAAATACATTGAACCAGAGCATGGTCCTTTATTTATTCCAGGCTGTGATGATGAATTTATTTGGCAATCTGAGATCGATGGATATAACCATCTGTACTACTACAAAAAGGGAGTATTAAATCAAATAACCAAAGGTAATTGGATTGTAACCAATATTATTGGATTTGCTAATGATGGAAAAGATATTTTAGTTGAAAGTACTAAAGAAGGTGATTTTGGAAATGCGCTAAACAGAATGCCCCTGCTTGTTAATTTAAAAACAAAAAACATTATCGAATTAAATAGTGAGAAAGGAAATATTAACACACAATGGTTTTCAAATTCAAAAACTATTTTAATGAATATAAGTAATTTAAATAGCCAGAACGGAACAATTGCTTCATCATATTATTCTTTACCCATTGAGAAAAATATGACTACTAATTATACAATACCTACAGCATCTTTGAACTTTATAATTGAAAGCCCTATTACAAAATACAATATCGGTAAAATTGATATTTCTAAGATTCAAAATCAGGGCTATGATTTATTTACACGAACATTTTATCCTCCCAACTTTGACCCTTCAAAGAAGTACCCTGTAGTGGTGTATCTGTATGGCGGTCCACATGCTCAAATGGTAACCAATTCTTGGTTAGGCGGTGGAAATTTATGGATGGCCTATATGGCAAGCAATGGTTATATTGTATTTACAATAGACAATAGAGGATCGTCAAATCGAGGGTTGGACTTTGAAAATGCAATACACAGACAAGTCGGGACTGTTGAAATGTCTGATCAGTTAAAAGGAGTTGAATACCTAAAATCTCTTTCATTTGTTGATTCAAATAGAATTGGGGTACACGGTTGGAGCTTTGGTGGATTTATGACTACTAGCTTAATGACGAGAACTCCAGGGGTTTATAAAGTAGGTGTTGCCGGCGGGCCGGTAATTGATTGGAGTTATTATGAAATAATGTATACCGAACGTTATATGGATCGTCCCGATGAAAACCCTGATGGATACAAAAAGAATAGCCTTTTACAGTATGCTAAAAATCTTGAAGGGGACCTATTAATGATTCATGGTGCGGATGATGATGTAGTTGTTTGGCAGCATAGTTTAATGTTTATTAATGAATGCGTTAAGAATTTAAATACAAATATTGACTATTTTGTATATCCTGGACATAAACATAATGTTCGTGGTAAAGATAGAATTCATCTATATAAAAAAATTAGCGAATACTTCTTCGAAAAACTTTAAACTATGGATTTTGAATACGTTGAATGTCCGAGAGATGCGATGCAAGGAATAAAAGAATTTATTCCTACAGATAAGAAAATTACATATTTGAAAGCGCTTCTCGATACTGGTTTTGACGTTATTGATTGTGGGAGTTTTGTTAGTCCCACTGCTGTTCCTCAAATGGCCGATACCGCTCAATTATTAAATGCTTTTCTTAACTATAAACACAAATCGAAATTATTAGTGATTGTAGCTAATTTACGCGGTGCAATAAGAGCTTGTGCTTATTCTAATGTAACCTATTTAGGTTACCCTTTTTCAATTAGTGAGACCTTTCAAAAAAGAAACACTAATACAACTAGAGAAAACGCGTTTATTGAACTTTCAAAAATTCAAAAAGTTGCGACAGTTACAAATAGAGAAGTTGTTGCTTATATGAGCATGGGTTTTGGAAATCCGTATGGTGAAAATTATTCTATTGATTTAGTTTCTGAATGGGCCGAAAAAATTTCTAGATTGGGAATTAATACCATTAGCATTGCAGATACTACGAGTCAAGCTAGTCCCGAATTAATAAATAGTGTATTTTGTAGATTAATAAAGGAATTGCCACAAATAAAATTTGGTGCACATTTTCATGCACCAATGGAGAACTGGAAAGAAAAATTAGATGCTGCAATTAATGCTGGATGCATGAGATTTGACGGTGCAATTTTAGGATTTGGTGGATGTCCTTTTGCTAAAAACGAAATGGTTGGCAATATTCCTACTGAACTCGTCTTAGAACATTTAAAACTTAAATATCAATTTAATCGGATTAAAGTAGGTACAGAGCTGATGAATCTCGCTCGTAACACTTATACCTAAAGAAAAAAAGGTGAAATTAAAATCCCACTTTTTCTAATCTCAGTAATTCAATAATTGTATCTAACTTCTGAATAAGAACGTCATTATAATCGCTCTCTTTAGCTTTTATAATAACTGAAGTCGGAGAAGATAACTCTTCATTAGCATTTTCGGATTGGAAGAGTTCCATAGGAGTTACGCCCAAAGTAATACAAATACGCTCCAAAGTATCAACTCGCATTGATTGTTTTTTTAGCATGTAATGGAAACCTTGTTCGCTTAAGTCACATAATCTTGCCAGCTCCTTAATAGGTATTCTTTTACTTGCTGCAATATTCTTAATCTTATTGTAATCTAGTTTACTCACGGTGTAGAATAATTATTTCATATAATACGGTATTAAGGCACAGGATTATAACTAATAATCGCTGTGCATATTTTGCTCTAAGCAAATTATTTTTAAAAAATCAATATCTAAATTTTTCAACAATTTGATTCACAATAACTTATAAAGTGTAAAAAATTGATTTATTTTTTAATTTGACAAAAATATGACCATTTAGCTGTTTAGCTTATTCTTTTGTAAAAGCTGTGACACTGAATCTTTGTAATTCTTACCGATGGGAATTTCAATGGAACTAGAAATAATTACACTTGAATTTTGGATGGCTGTAATTTTATCAATAGATGCGATATAAGACCTGTGCACCCTGATAAACTTTTCAGAAGGTAAGCCAGATTCCATATTACGCATTGTTTGTAAGGTCACTACCCTCTTTTCCGGTGAAATCCAAATTTTCACATAGTCCGCAAACGCCTCAACATAATGGATATCTTTGTAAAATATTTTTTGAAATTCTCCGTCCACCTTTACATATACATATTCCTCTTCTGTTTGAGCAATCTCTTCTGCCGACTCTCGGAGCTCTATATATTCCTCTAACCTCTTTATTGCTTTTTCAATTCTTTCTGGCGAAATTGGTTTCATCAAGTAGTCTAATGCTTCAAATTCAAAGGCCTCTGCCGCAAAATTCGCATGCGCTGTTGTAAATACTACCGCATAAGGCATCGGGTATTGAGATTTAATAAACTCTAAACCAGTCATTCCTGGCATTTGAATATCAGAAAAAATAACATCTGGCTTAAGTTGGTCTAATTCTTCTTTTAATCCGATTGCACTAGAAAATTTTCCAACGATTTCAATATTATCAAATCTTTTTAATAAACTTTCTAAAACGGTTAACGCTAATGGTTCATCGTCAATGATTACTGTTTTTATTGTTTCTTTTTTCATAGTTTTATTATTAAGTCTACACGATAAACGCCATCTTCAGCTGATGATTTTATATCATGTTTATTTGGGTAAATCAATATTAGTCGTTTCTTTATGTTTCTCAAACCTATACCCCCAGATTCATCAGTTGTTCTATTTTGTGAATAGGAATTCTCAACTAAAAACCTAAACCCATCAAACAGTGATTTACCGTAAATCTTTACAAACCTATCTTTAGGAATTACATTTTCACTATGTTTAAAAGCATTTTCTACTAAAGTCAGAAACAACATAGGTTCAACTAATTCATCTTTTAATTCTTCATCTATATCGACATCAATTTTAACTTTATCCCCCAAACGTAAACGCTCGACTGCAATATAATCTTTCACATGATCCATCTCTGTACGAACAGAAACCTTACCTTGATTGCTTTCATATAATATATACCTCAAGATATTTGACAACTTTAGAACGAATTCTGGAGCAGCATTTGATTTAGCTAAAGTAAGTGCATACAGATTATTTAAAGAATTGAAAAGAAAATGGGGATTTATTTGTGCTTTTAAAAATTGCAACTCTGTTTCTAATTGCATTTTCTTTAACTCTGTTGTTGTTTTTTGATCCTTATACCACTGTTTAACCAATTTCAATACCATGGTCAAGATAACCGAAAATAATACGTTAATAACCAAAAATAGAAAGAATGTATCTGACCATAGGTTACTTTCAAACTCAGGATTTGTTATCACAAGACTTGAAAAAATCATCAGTGGGAAGCAAACACTGAGTATTCCCAGCAAAAGGCTAATCAGATAGAATAAATAATGACGAGCTAGTAAAAATCTAGGAATTAAAAAATCATTATTAAAATATGCCGCAATGGCATGAAAAGAGAGTAACCCATTAGCAATAAAGAATGATTCCCAATTTGAAGATCCCATTGGTAAGATTATCGAATAAATTGTTGCATATGTAAACCAGAAAAATAAATGATCTAACTTCCATTCAAGAAGAAAGTTTTCCCAGCGGCTTAAATATGATTCTGACTTATTTACCAATGTTATTTGATATTCCTGAGCAACTCCATACCCATCTCAAATAACTTATGTGAATTTGTTTTTACAGAAGGATTTTCAAACCATTTAATCCATTGTTGTGTAATTCCGTTATCCGTAATTTGGGATGAAAAATAAATGTCCGCCCCAAAAAAACCAATCACATTAGCCAATAACAAGGCTAACACGATTAATCCTTTCTTACTAAGCAATTTACTTTTCATATTGCAATATAATTATCAAAAAGAATGCCAATATAAATATGACGTTTTTACCTATTGAAAAGTTTCACCCAATTTGAAAAAATCGGAAATTATTTCATTTTGCACCGACAAAATGACACTATCTACATAATTTAATGGTCTTACTTTGTCAATTTCTCCGGGTAAAATTGATAACCAATCCGTTGAATTAGATTGAATCAAACCACCAACGTTTTCAATATTGAACCAAGCATTTTCCGGGTGCCCTTCCCTAACCAGAGATCTGCTATATTTGGGAAAGTCACAACCTAACCCGTATAAATCTACCAACGTGGAGAAAATATCACATTGGCTTACTGGTTTAGGATTTTTTAAATTAATTAATTTAAAAGGCAAAGCACCTCCAGTAAATAATAAAGGTATATGGAAAAAATTTCTTTGTCCGTATTGTGTATTCAAATCACCCAGGAATTTTCCATGATCGGAGGTTATAATTAATAATGTATTTTCCCATAGCTTGGCTTTTTTTAGATTTTCTGTAAATTCTCTTAGGTATTTATCAACTTTTTTCACTGACAACTTCATATCAACAAATACATCTCCCGTTGGCTTATCTAAAATATCAAATGGCTCATGAGTAGAACCAAGCATTGCAACAGCGAATAAAGATTGTTTTTTATTTTTATTGATTTGATTGAATAAAAAATTTAGGAGGGCACTATCATTATAACCCCATTTACCCTTTTTTAATTTACTTAGTGATTTATTTGTTAAATCTCCAATACTCGATTCATCAAATATATGATCAAAACCATTGATCTTAACAAATGAGCCTAAATTCATAAAATTCGAATTGCCTCCGTAATAAAATTCACTCCTATACCCCAAATTGGAAAAAGCATCTGCCAATCGAGGCATTTTGTTAAAGGTTTCAGGATAATTTAAAATCCCTTTCCAAGGTTGACCCGGCCATCCAGCTAAAATACTAACAATACCTTTATCCGTTCTATCACCACTAGCAAATGCTTGAGTATGCGCCCACCCATCCAGAGAAATAGAGTCTAAGTTGGATAATATCCAGTCGTTCTTTCCTTCATAATATTTCGATAGTTCTGCTCCCACCCCCTCCATGATCACGATAATAACATTAGATTTAGAATTAAAACTATCCTTATTTACAAGAATTTCTCCATTTTTATTAGTGATATATTTATTTGAGTAATTAGGATAATAATACCTGTTATTTTTAAAATCCTGTATATCCGGAAAGTCATTTATGTGAATTAATTGGTAAATACTATTCCAAACACTACTTAATGCCATTTGATTGTTCCTTTCTTGTTTGAATTTCATAGGTTCAGAAATCATTAAGGGAATCTCTTCGAAAGAACCTCTAGCACCGAATAAAAAAAAGGGTATACAAATTATTAATTCTAATACTGATTTAGCTTGTTTATTTATTTTTATAGTTATTACACTATTAAGTATTTTAACAACAGCAAAACAGGCTAACAAGCCAATGATCAAACTTAAAATTTGATAAATGTTTATACTCGTTGTCACTTCTTCGGGAAATTTCATATATCCAAGTGCTTGCTGATTTACCCTTGTACCCCATCCATTCAATAGTAGGGCATCTGCTATATTACTAATTGATAAAAAAATCAATAACAAAGTATTTAAAACTATACTCAAACGCTCATAAAATTTTAACGAAAAAACTTGAATAAAACTTAATAAAATTGTGAATAAAGTTAAGTACGAAGCGATAGAAATATGCTGTTTTATACCGGCTAAAAAAAGATCCAATGGTGAAATAATATCATTTTCAATATTAGTTAACTCTATCACTAAATACTGAAAAACAGAAACTATTAAAAACCAAAATACCCAAATCTTTAATACTGAAAAAAAAAGCCCGTTGCGGAACGAGCTTTTTTCTTTATTCTCTGTATTTTCCAAATACTTATTCAATGATTAGTTTTTTAGTGGCAATTTGGCCATTTTCCTGTTTAAATTGTAAAATATAGCATCCAGGATTAGCAGTGACCTTAATCTTTCCGTTACTTAATAATCTAAAATGAACATTTTTTCCATCAAGGCCCATTATTTTTAAATCCTTAATATCAAAAGATTTACTTAATGAAAACTCGCCATTTCTTATGGGATTTGGATGAATTGAGACATCTAATTTTGGGTGATCCCCAACTGAATTTGAAGCAACCACTATGAATTCATTTTTTACTTTAGTATTTGAACCATTTGCATTAGTTGCTTTTAGTGATATGTTATACATTCCATAGACAGTAAATGCAATTTGAGGATTTCTACTTGTGTTATCTGTTCCATTTTCCCACACAAAAGTTGAAGGCTCTATAGACCATTCATAAGAATCAGGATTGTTTGCCGTTAAATCGATTAACTGCACTGACTCCCAAGCCATTGGATTGGTCTTATTAGTAGTAAAATCAACCGATGGAGAGGCAGAACTATTTGTAGATACATTTATATAATTAGCCTTATAAATTTCATTAGACTTTGCCCCAGTAACTGTTAATCTAATTGAATAGGATGTTGCTTGAGAAAAACTAACATAAATATCCTTATCCGTCAATTTAGATCCCGCTTGTAAATTATATGAACTTGGAGAAATTTCCCATTTAAACGAGTTTGCGCCTAATGATGTGGATTGTAACAAAATTGTTTGATTTACTATCGGGCTAGCATTGTCGGTATTAAAGTTTGCCTTTACTATTAAGTCAACCGGTACTTTTCTTATTACATTATTTCCATAATCCGGCACAATCAATGCTGATTCTTTATTCGAAAAAGTAAAATGGCGCATTTCACCAAATCTAGAATTAAGCAAAGTTGAATTAGTATAACCGTTAGCTCTATCCTTTCCCGCATACAAGGTTACAGTTCCGTTTTCTAGAAGCTTGATACAATTGTTTTCAAGAACCATTATTACACCATCGGTTGAATTTGTTCCAATATACATAACATCTAAGGGTGCATTAAAGTCTGTTGATAACGTAGTGACTTCACCTGTGATCAAATTCACCTTTCTAACTGCCAAATTATTTCTATCTGCAACCAATAAAAACGTATCATTAATTAAAGAAATACCCATAGGAAAAGAGAATCTAGCATTTTTACCGATAGCATCTTTATAACCAGAACCTGCTGTTCCGTCACCGGCAACTGTAGTAACTTGTCCACTTGAAATTTTCCGAATGCAATGATTCATCATATCACAGATGTAAAGATTTCCTTTTGAATCAAATTCCATGTCTTCTGGATTTGCAAATTCTGCAACTGAATTTGAACCATCCTTATATCCTCCAAGGAATGAAACCTTTCCTGCAACGGTCGTCCATACTGCTTCGTTCGAAGAGTTGACAAATCTCATACCTTTTCGTATAAGGTTATTATCCCTATCACAAACATAAATATCATTTGTAACAGGGTGAACTGCCAATCCAGCAGGAAATGCAAAGCGTGAAGCTAACCCAGTACCATCATCACTTCCGAGAGCATATTGAGAGTATGGATCACCTCTGTAGCCTCCTCTATTTCTTGATGTTGCACCATCTAACATCATGATATTGTGTTCATCAGATATATAGATGCGATTATTTGTATCTATCGCAATTCCACACGGTCTGCTATAGTATTCTTCAGAAGCAGGGTTTGTAGCGGTCGCATTAAATTTACCAGAATCTGTATACTGAACACCGGCAATCGTAGTAACTTGCTGTGATACAACTTGGCTAACAAAAGCCATACCGGCAAAAAAGGGAATAATAAATTTTACTTTCATTAGTAATCAATTATTCAAAGATTAATAATTGTTGAGTAAATGTATTAATCTATTAGCTTTTAGTTATCCCCACAGAAATGGACTTTTCCATTTCCACAATAATATTGTGATAATCCCTGGGAATTAATTTTGATCCTGTCATAACCTCATAAAGTTCCTGGTATCTGTCTGAAATTGTTTGCACCAGTTCATCCGACATATTTGGAATTGTCTGTCCTTCAAGGCCTTGAAAATTATTTTCAATTAACCATTCGCGAACAAATTCCTTACTTAATTGTTTCTGCGGCAATCCTTTTTCTTGAAAATCCTGATAAGAATATGCATAGAAAAAACGACTACTATCGGGAGTGTGAATTTCATCAATTAATATAGGCTCGTTTTGATACATCCCGAACTCATATTTGGTGTCTACTAAAATCAAACCCTGTTTAATTGAATATTCAACACCTGCTTGGTATAGTTCTTTAGTCTTTTCGTAAAGATAGTCTAAAGTTTTCTTTGGAATGATTTTCTTTTTTAAAATTTCGTCGTAACTAGTATCTTCATCATGGCCGCTACTTGCTTTGGTTGCAGGAGTTATTATTGGCTCTGGAAATGGATCATTTTCCTTCATTCCCTCAGGAAGAACATTCCCGCATAAAACACGACCACCATCTCTATAAACTCTCCATGCATGACCTGTTAAATAACCGCGGATAACAAATTCAATTGGAATAGGATTGCACTTCTTACCAATTGTTACTTGAGGATCAGGGTTAGACAATTTCCAATTGGGAATAATATTTTTCGTTTGATCTAAAAATAGATTCGCAATCTGCGTTAAAACCTGACCCTTATAGGGAATACTTTTGGGAAGCACATGGTCAAATGCAGAAATTCTGTCACAGGCAACAATAACCAGTAAATCATCTTCAATACTATATACATCTCGAACCTTTCCTCGATAGAATGATATTTGATTACTGAAGAAATAATTGGTTGCAGTAAGCGATTTAAGTTCCATTTTTGTTAATTAATGTTCGAAACTAATGAGAATCTTCTGCCTTTTCATAAGCGTTGATAATTTCTTTTACTAGTTTGTGTCGAATAACATCAGAAGTATCCAGTATAATTGTGCTTATCCCGTCAATTTTTGATAAAATTTTAAGAGATTTCGCTAAGCCACTTTGTTGCTTTTTGGGTAAATCAACTTGAGATAAATCACCTGTTATTATCATCTTGGCGTTTGGTCCCATTCGAGTTAAAAACATTTTTAATTGCAACTCTGTTGCATTTTGTGCTTCATCTAAGATTACATAGCAATTATCTAAAGTTCTACCCCTCATAAACGCCAATGGTGCGACCTCCACAGTTCTTGATTCAATCATGCTTTTAAGCTTGTCTAATGGAATCATATCTTCTAATGCATCATATAACGGCCTTAAATATGGGTCTATTTTTTCTTTTAAATCACCCGGTAAAAAGCCTAAGTTTTCACCGGCCTCTACAGCAGGTCTGGTTAGAATGATTTTTCTAACTTGTCTATTCTTTAATGAATTTACGGCAAGCGCAACAGCAGTGTAGGTTTTTCCAGTTCCGGCAGGTCCAATAGCAAAGATGATATCATTTTTATTATTCATCTCAAGCATTTTTCTTTGGTTTTTCGTCTTAGCCTTAATCGGTTGCCCACGAGTACCAATAAAAAGAATTTCGTCTTTAGGAATTTCAAGGTTTACTTCTGTTTTTAAGCCTTCTGTCTTAACAGAAATATCTAAAGATTCAATAATTGAATTTTCTGTCAACTCTCCTCGCTGAATGTACATTTTTTCTAACACCTTCATCTTTTCGAAGAATTCATTTAAGCTCTCCTTGTCACCAAGTGCCTTTATTTCATCGCCTCTAGCAATAATCTGCAATTTTGGAAAACTTGATTTTATTAAATTTAGATGTGCATTATTTGGCCCATAATATACTTGTGGGTTGATAATTTCTAACTGGTAAACTAACTCGGTCAATATGATTTCAATTATTTTTACAAATATATGCAAACAGGCATTGGAATGAATGTTAAATTAATTCATTATTGGACTGATAATTCTACTTTTAGTACAGAATTTGCGGTAGCTAAAGCAAATCTTGTAAGTGCTTTTCCCGCAATACCAATTATTGATAATGTTGCTGCATTAAAAAAGGGTGATTCAATTGGTCAATCCATTAAAATTCGCGAATTTAGAGATGCATTTCCGGATTACACACTGCATATTTGTGATGTTTCAATCCTTTCTTTACAGGCGCCACGTTTTTTAGCCGTAATTTATAAATATCAAATATTTATTGGACCAGACAATGGGTGTCTTTTTTTGGGATTAGATGGTAAAGATTTACAATTTTATGTGATTCCTAATCAGAATTTTGAAGGGTTTGCAATGCGTGATGTTTACGTTCCAAATTTATTGAAACTTATGATTGCTAAATGGGATGTAGATAATACTTTCACACCAAAGGATGCGCGTAATATGGTTCGACCAATATTAATTCAGTCTCCAGGAAATGAAGTCAATCGTAAGATTAGTTGTATTTTCATTGATCGCACTGGTGATTCCTATTTTAATATTACACGGAGTGAGTTTGAAGAATATAATGCCGGATTACCTTTTTTTATAAGAGGGCAAAACTTCTTTATCGAAAAGATTAGCAACCAAATTAATGATGTACCTGAAGGTGATTTAATTGCACATTTCCCGTGGAATGGATATTTATGCATTTCTCAGAATGCCGGTAACGCCGCTCAAAACCTTGGTTTATATCTAGATTGTCTATTATTACTTCAGCTAAAACAACCTATATGATTCATAGAACCGTTAAAATGACTTTCGATCCAGAAAAGATCGAAATCTTCATGGATATTTTCAATTCGAGTAAAAGTAAAATCAGAAACTTTCCCGGTTGCAAATCCCTTCAACTTATACAAAATCAAGGAAATAAGAATATTATTTTAACATCTAGTATTTGGAAAGATGAAGATTCGCTGAATAATTACAGAAAAAGTGAACTTTTTGGAGATACTTGGACAGCGACAAAAAAGTTGTTTAAAGAAAAACCTGAGGCAATTTCATACAACTTACTTTATTGGCTAGATTAATGTTCTTTTGCTTCAATCCATTTGCCCGGGTTAAGAATATTTTTTGGATCGAAAGTAGATTTTATTCCAGCAAACAACTTCATATGTGTTGGAGTCATTACGATATCAAGATATTCTTTTTGTACTAGCCCAATTCCATGTTCACCGCTAATTGTTCCACCTAACTCCTTACAAAGCTGGAATATATCACGTATTCCTTGGGGAACATCATTTTTCCATTGTTCATCAGTTAAATTATCTTTGAGTATGTTTATATGCAGATTACCATCTCCAGAGTGTCCATAGCAAACTGTTCGAAAACCGTATTTTTTTTCAATTTTCTTAACACCAGTTAGCAATTGTGGGAGTTTAGATCTTGGAACCACAGTATCTTCTTCCTTATAGATACTTTGACTTTTTACAGCCTCCCCCATTTTTCTTCTAACGGACCACCATTCTTGTGCCATATCTGAATTATTGGGTAAAAATACTTCCAATGCATCATTTTCTTCAAGCAAGGGATACATATCTTCTGCTATTTGCATCAATGCAGATTGATCATCACCATCTAAAATTATCATGAGATAAAATTCAGCGTTAGGTGGTGTTGGAAAATTATATTGATTGTGACTAAGAACTATATCTACACCCGCTTTTTCCATCAATTCAATACCGGCAGGTAGAAATCCGTTTAACAGGATTTTATTAACACATTTCGCGGCAGATTCGGGATTATTAAATGCAGCTAACATCAATAGCTCCTCCGTTTTGATTGGAACTAATTTCAGAACAGCTTTAGTTATTACTCCTAATAGACCTTCACTACCTATCATTAAATGAGTGATTGAAAATCCAGTAGAATTTTTTAGAGTATTTGCACCGGTCCAAATTACTTCACCCGTTGGTAATACAACTTCTAAATTCAACACGTAGTCTCGTGTTACGCCGTATTTAACAGCTTTTGGGCCTCCAGATCCGTGAGCAATATTCCCACCAATAGTTGAACTACCCATACTTGCAGGATCAGGGGGATAATTTAAGCCCAATGGTGACAATTCATTTTTTAATTCTTGATTAATTACGCCAGGTTCTACAATTGCTTGAAGATTTTCAATATCTATTTTAAGTATTTTATTTAATCGATTAGTTGATAACACAACTCCCCCATTCACCGGTAAACATGCTCCTGACAACCCTGTGCCGGCTCCTCGTGTGTAAACAGGAATGAGTTTAGAATTACAATATTTTAAAATTTCACTAATTTCATCAGTGTTTTCGGGAAACAAGACAACCTCAGGTAAATAAAATAAATCTTCCGTGTAATCAGATGCAGCTAGATTTAGGTCTTTTGAATTTTGCCTTACATTTGTGTGACCAATTAAATCATTAAAAAAATTAATGTCAGTATTATTCAACATGGATATCGCAATTTAGTTATAAACTATATTTTTACATGAGAAATTCACGTTTAAAACTATCAATAGCACTAGGTCTTGTCATTTTATACATGTTAAGTGCTTTATTATGGTGGGCATTTGCACTGGTAAAACATCAAGAGGCCGCCTATGAAAAAAACTTGCAAATATTAAGTGCTAAAAAATCATGGGCAGATGAATATATCTATCATTTTCTTTATTCAAAAACTGTAAATAGTGCTGAATCAGATACATTTATTCTTGGAAACGATACTTTTTATTTTCAAAAAACCCTTTTAAAACAAGAGATTTTTGATCGATTTCCTGAATTTGATGTTTTATTTGTGACAAAAGGACAACGTTTGGTTAAACAAATCAGTCTACCAATAAGAGAAGATATTCAGAGAGATTTATATCGGACATTACTCAACAAAAAGAAAGCTTGGATTTACGAAGGAATAACTTTGGGGATAATTACGATATTAATAGGAGTAGCCATGTTTGTATATTTAGATAAAGTTATTCGACTTAACACACAACAGAACAATTTTTTACTCGCGGTTACTCACGAATTAAAAACTCCTATTGCTGCCTCGAAATTATCTTTACAAACTTTGCAAAAAAGTAAATCCCCAGAACTTGTAGACAAAATGATTTCTATGGGATTAGCTAATATCAGAAGACTTTCTTCAATGGTAGAACAAATACTTATGGCAACTCGGTTTGAAAGTAAAGTTCTTGATCCAAATTTTGAAGAAACTGAACTCGACTCTTTAGTTGAATCAACATTAGAAAGTATGGATTTGGGAGAAGATAAATTTTCTCGATTAAACATAAAACTAGGGTTAACTAAACCTCTTTTACTCGATAAATCGTTGATTTCCATAGTAATAAAAAATCTAGTAAATAACGCCTTTAAATACTCTGAATCTGATTCATCTATTCAAGTTAAAACAGTTGAAAGTGAGAATAATGTTAAACTAATTATTGTCGATAATGGAATTGGAATTCCGGAATCAGAAAAAAAGAAAGTATTCGAAAAGTTTTTTAGAGTAGGCGAAGAAAAAACAAGAAAACAACCTGGTTCAGGATTGGGATTATATTTAGTTAAAAAAATCACAGAAATTCATAAGGGAAAAATAGTCTTATCAGACAACAAACCTTCTGGATGTATTTTCACAATAACACTTTCTAAAAACATTAAAGTAGATGAAGTCGTATAGAATTCTATTAGTTGAGGACGAAGCAGATTTAGCGGAATTGATCAAGGTCAACCTTGAATTAGAAGGCTATAAGGTAGCAATTGCTCAACATGGTGCAATTGCTATTCAGAAATTAAAATCTGAAAGTTTCGATTTGGTCATCATGGATATTATGATGCCCAGTATGGATGGTATAACTGCTACACAGCATGTTAGACTTTCAAATAACGATATACCAATTATGATTTTATCTTCGAGCAACAGCAGTAGAGATAGAATTAATGGACTTAAGGCAGGGGCTGACGATTATTTGAGTAAGCCATTTGAATTAGAAGAACTCTTACTTAGAGTGCAAAAATTAATTCGAAGAACTCAACAAAGCCTTCCCCGCCTGACATTACAAGAATATAAATTTGGTGAAAACTTTATAGATTTCAATTCTTATAGAGCAATCGGTAAGAAAGGAGAATTCAAACTAACCAAAAAAGAGTCTCAACTATTAAAGTTATTAATTGAAAAGAAAAATCAAGTTGTTACGCGTGAAGAAATTTTAAAGACTGTTTGGGGGTATACTGTTTTTCCGAGTACTAGAACAATAGATAATTTCATTTTGGCTTTTAGAAAGTATTTTGAGGATGATCCGAAAAATCCAAATTATTTCCTAAGTCTTCGTGGTGTAGGATATAAATATAGTGAAGACGGGTCCTAATTAATTCTTTCCGAAATTGACTTTGCCGCAATAAAGGCCGAGGTCCAAGCATTTTGAAAATTATATCCTCCCGTGACACCATCTACATCAATTACCTCCCCAATTGCGTATAATCCGCTGATGGCAGTAATTTCATAGTTTGCGTTGAGTTCTTTTAAAGAAATACCTCCACAGGTTACGAACTCCTCTTTAAATGTAGTTTTACCTATAGTTTTAAAAGGCATTCGCAACAATGATTCCATTAATTTATTTCTATTTAACTTACTTAGATTATTATATTTTAATTTAAGATCAATTTCTGATTTAACTAAAATAAACTCCCACAAACGCTGTGGAATATCAATTAATTTTTCGTTTTGGATCGATTTTAATGACTTATTAGCTAAATCGTTTAATTGCAATAAATAATCATTTTCATTAATTCCTCCGGTCCAATCTATTAATAAATCTGATTGATATTGAACTTGATGCAAATATTCCGCATCGAATGCACTCATCTTCAGAATAGCTGGTCCACTTAAGCCCCAATGCGTTATCAGTATGGGTCCATCATACCAATATCTCCCCGTTACTTTCACTCTACCTGCTGGAATAGAGACACCACTTAAACTTGTTAACGCAGTATCATTAATTTTCATTGAAAACAATGAGGGTAATGTATCTTTTATTTTGAGTGGATTTGGCTGGATAAGGGGTGCAATTTTATCTTTTGGAACTCCACCAATGGCTATTACAACCGACTTTGCCAAATATTCAATTTTAGAAGTAGTTATTTGAAATGCATCTGACTTTTGTTTAAGATCCTTTACTTCAACCTTAAAATGCAATACACCACCTAAACGTCTAAATTCATCTTCAAAAAAAACGGCTATTGTCTCTGATGAATTAGTAATTGGGAACATTCTTCCATCTGATTCAGTAACTAATTCAATTCCAGAATTGTTAAACCAATCTATTGTTTGCTTTACCCCAAATTGTTTCAATTGCTTTTTCATCAATTGAGAACCACGAGGATAATTCCCGCTCATAGTTTTGGGATCGAGACAATCGTGGGTAACATTACACCGTCCTCCGCCACTAACTCTAACCTTTGAAAGTGTTTTATTCGTTTTTTCTAAAATAATAACCTTAGCATCCGGTTTATTTCGGAGAATATTAATTGCGCAAAAAAAGCCAGATGCACCTCCTCCAATTATTACACAATCCCAACTTTCGGTCATATAATCTTATAATTCTTGTATTCTCCAATTCGAATACTAAAGTATTTTTCAAAATAATATAAAAACCAACCTTTCAAAGTAAATTTCTTTTTACTGATATCAAAAGTGAACTTCCAATTGACATTAGCAATTCTATATAACATTAATTTTGGATGGGTTCCGTTAAATATTTGAAGTGAATCTATAGATGAATAATCAAACTCCGCACCTTCAGATACATAATTACTTAATTTCTCATCATCATGCCACAATTTGTGAAATTGTTTTTGTTTTACTTGTTGAAATTCAGGACTTTTAACCCATCCGTAATGATAAATTGAAGCTTCTATTTTTTTTACTTTCAACTTTTCGTTTTGTATTGTTCTGAATCCTTGAGCATCCTTCCAACTTTTAATTTTTCCGTTGTTTCGTATAATTCGAATTTCATTACGATACCATTTCCTTGAATCGCCTAAATAATCATAAGATCCATAAAAATGTTTGTAATTAAAGAGCAATCCATCAACATTGTAATTTGTTAAATTAAGTTTCATTGAATCTTTAATTATTGGTAAATCATCTTCATGAATACATTCATCCGCTTGAATATAGAAACACCAATCAGATTCTTTTGAAACAGCGGCTAAAGCTTTATTGGTTTCATCCGATAAAACCAACCCGCCTATACGTAAATTATCATCCCAAACAGTATCAATGATTTTTAAATTTTCTATGGGTAAACTTTCAATAAGATCTCGCGTACCATCATCAGATTTTCCAACAGCCACAATAATTTCATCGCAAAGTGGAGCAATAGATAATAACGATTCCTTAATTGGATAATCTGCTTTAATTACATTACGTGCGATTGCAAATCCTGAAACTTTCATCAAATTCTATCCTCTATTTGATATTTGAAATTTACACCCATTTCTTGCAACATCTCTTTAACCTCTATACTTGCTTCTACACGATGATTAGAAACCATAGACACTTCAATATCATCTTCTCTATCACTTACATATAACCATACAGGGAAATCGCCAGGAAATTGTTCTAGGACATCACCCACAATATTAAATTTACCTTGATTTATTTCAGTAATATTCATTTTTACATCAAGCGACTTGATAACCTTGAGAGGTTCAATTTCAGATGCCATTTTTATTTGCCTTATATTTAGTTTACCTCGATTATCTGAACCTTGTTCTACTGATCCCGCCATAATCACGATATAATCCTTGGATAAATATTGTTTTAAGTTTATATATTGCTTTCCGAATATATATAAATCCGTAGCTCCGGAATAATCAAGAACCGATACAATACCATATGGATTTCCTTTTTGAGAAATCACTTCCCGACTTTGGGTAATTATCGCCATTACTCTGAAGTCATACTTCTCATTATTTGTAAGCGCATCCTCTATTTCTTTGACTTCACCTTTCTTTACCAATTCGTATAAAAATTTATGGTCATCCAAAGGGTGTTTACTGAGAAATATCCCGATGAGTGACTCTTCTATATGAAGTTCTTCCAAAAGACTGAGTGGTTGTGATGCGGGCAATTTAGGCTCTTCTGTAATTGACGATTCTTCCCCCCCTCCAAATAAACCCATTTGTCCACTTTGCTTGTCCTGTTGGATTTTTTGACCATACCTGATAGCCAGTTCTACTCCAATCTTACCTTCATTATCTGGAGAAACATATTGTGCCCTATGATATCTTGTATCAAAATCAAATACACCCGCTTTAGCAAGACTTTCTAAATTCCGCTTATTTACCGCGCGCGAATTAACTCTAGAGGTAAGTTCAAAAATACTACTGAATGGACCGTTTTCGTCTCTGTCCTTGAGTATTTCTTCCACAGCATTCTCTCCTACTCCTTTCACAGCACTCAAACCAAATCGTATTTGACTTGTAGGCGTAACAGTAAACATGGAACGACTTTCATTCAAATCGGGACCTAAAACTTCAATCCCCATTCGTTTACACTCCTGCATATAGAAAGTTATTTTTTTAATGTCGCCCTTATTACTTTTTAATACGGCAGCCATAAATTGTGAGGGATAATGAGCTTTTAAATAGGCGGTTTGAAATGCAATAACGGCATAACAAGTAGAATGAGATTTATTAAACGCGTATTGTGCAAATTCCTCCCAATCACTCCAAATCTTTTCTAATGTTTTCTTTGGAAATTCATTTACCGCTGCACCTTCCATGAATTCTTCTTTAAGCTCATCGATAAGTTTTTTATTCTTCTTACCCATAGCCTTTCTTAAAACGTCAGCCCGCCCCTTTGAAAATCCAGCAAGTTTTTGACTTAGTAACATAACCTGCTCTTGATAAACAGTAATACCATAGGTCTCTTTTAGATATTGCTCCATTTCTGGAAGGTCATAAACTACTGGTTTTTTTCCATGTTTACGATCGATAAATTCTGGGATGTACTTCATCGGTCCGGGACGATAGAGTGCGTTCATAGCTATAAGATCACCGAAAACAGTTGGCTTCAAATCCCTCATATATTTTTGCATACCAGGGCTTTCAAACTGGAAAATACCATTTGTTTCTCCACGTTGAAAAAGTTCGTAAGTCTTTACATCATCTAGGGGAATTTGATCTACATCGATTTTAACATTAGCAGTTGCTTCTATCATCGCTATTGTATCCTTCATAATGGTTAAGGTGCTTAAGCCCAAGAAATCCATCTTAAGAAGTCCTGCATCTTCAATTTGATTCACATCGTACTGCACCTGCATCCATGGGGAGTCTTTCGACCTAGAAACAGGAACAACTTCATCAATATCTTTGGGAGAAATAATAATTCCGCATGCGTGTACTCCAGTATTTCGTATGCTACCTTCTAGCTTTTCAGCATCGCGTAATACTTCACCCGCTTCCGTTTGAGAGTTATACTCCTTTTGAAGTTCTTTAATATTCTCAATTTCTTCTGGTTTAAGATTATTACTGTCGTCTTTTTCAAGTTCTTGAACATTGGCATGAAATAAAGTTTTAAACCCCAAATTACCTGGAACCATTTTTGCTAATCGGTCGGTTTGACTTAAGGGAAACTGTTTAACTCTACCCACATCTCGTATTGCACTTTTAGCCGCCATAGTTCCGTAAGTAATAATCTGCGCTATTCTTCTCTCTCCGTATTTCTTTGCTACATAATCAATTACTTTATCTCTACCAACATCGTCGAAATCTATATCAACGTCTGGCATACTTATACGTTCAAGATTTAAAAATCTCTCAAAAAGTAAATCATATTTCACAGGGTCTACATTAGTAATACCAAGACAATATGCAACCAAGCTTCCAGCAGCTGATCCTCGACCAGGTCCAACCCATACCCCCATTTCTCTTGCGGCTGTGGTAAAATCTTGAACAATTAAAAAGTAACCTTCATACCCTGAACTACAAATAGTATGTAATTCAAATTTTAATCGCTCCTCAACATCCGTAGGAATTACACCTCCGTAACGCTTTTTACAGCCCTCGTAAGCTAAATGTTGTAAATATTCTGTTTGACTCTCAAATCCTTCGGGTAAACCGTAATTAGGTAGAACAACATCTCTTTCCAAATCAGCCGTTTCAATTTTATCTATTAAATGATTAGTATTGTCTATAGCTTCAGGAATATCTTTGAACAATTCCTTCATTTCCTCTTGCGACTTGAAGTAAAATTCTTCATTAGGGAATCCAAAACGAAACCCTTTTCCACTTTCCTCATTAGTGGCCTTTGGAGTACTTTGAAATTCTGATGTGTTAATGCACAATAATATATCGTGTGCATTTGCATCCTCTTGATCTACATAGTGTGAATCGTTTGTAGCGATAATTCTCACATCATATTTTCTTGCAAACTCAATAAGAGTTTGATTTACATCTTCTTGATCCAAACCTGTACCATCAATATTCTTTAGATGATGTCGCTGTAGCTCAACATAAAAATCATCACCAAATAATTCATGCCATTCAACAAATAATTTTTCAGCTTCTTCTTTTCCCTTAAAAAGTATAGCTTGGGGAATTTCGGCACCAATACAACAACTTGTTGCTATTAAACCCTCTGAATATGTTTTGAGTAATTGTTTATCTATTCTGGGATATTTTGAATAAAGACCCTCCAAATAGCCCAATGAACATAACTTGGATAGATTTTCATACCCTTTTTGATTCTTAGCAAGCAATAATTGATGATAACGCTTATCCTTTTTACCTTGTCCGAATGTTTTCTGGAAGCGATCTTCAACCAAATAAAATTCACAGCCAATAATTGGTTTAATATTCTGTTTTGTCGCAGCTTGATAAAAATCAAAAGCTCCAAACATGTTGCCATGATCGGTAATAGCTACTGCAGGCATTTCATTTTCAGAGGCTTTTTTTACTAAATCCTTAATGCTAGCAGCTCCATCTAATAATGAGTATTGTGTATGAACATGTAAATGTGAAAATTTCGACATAACTTCATTCGAATTTACGCCTTACCTCTCCCAATTCACTATGCTGTGAATAAAAATGAAAAAAGTTATTTAATTATTTGATTTTCAATTTGATAAAAAATCGTATCCCCTTGAACTCCATCTCTTGTAAAATTGACAACCCAAAAAGGATGTCCTATTCGATATTCTCCAACTTCTTGAACCATTCCATTATCATAAAAGGACTTATACAATCCTTCTTTATAGGATCTACCACTAACAGAGTCCGTTTTTACTTCAAATTTTGACATTCTTTGACCGTTTTGGTGATAAGCTTCCGTCCAAACCTCAAACGGACCTTCGAACTTAGTTCTAAAGATTAATGTTCCCCCTTGATTATATGCTATTGCATACTTTACAGTATCACCTAGATAATATTTCTTTTCATGAATTGAACCATCTTTTCTAAATGATGTATCTACAATTACTTGATTTAGATTGGCTAAACTATCTAACATATTTGTATTGAAAGTGAATGGCTCGTAAAGCATATTTTGTTTTTCACCGCATGATAATAAAATCGCTGCAACAACAAAATAATGTCTAATCGTTTTTATATTCATTTTTACAAAAATAATGAAATGATTTCTTGTTTGTTGTTTTAATATAATCTTCACATTACGCTACATAATGATAGATTTACATATAACTCATTTAACTTCGCATCGTGGAGATATCGAATCTCAAATTATATAACTTCAAGAATCATCATCTAGTTGATCTAAAAATAGACTCCAAAGTAATCGCAATTACCGGTGAAAATGGCTCTGGAAAGACCAATATTTTAGATGCCGTATATTATATAGCAAATACTAAGAGTTATTTTATACACCACGATTCATTGGTTATAACCGATGGACAAAAAGAGTGTTCAGTTCACGGAAAATTGATTATTGATAATGAGGATACAGAGATAGGTATTTCTATGGGTGAAAGTAAAAAGAAAGTGATCAAAAAAAATGGAAAAACCTATTCTAAACTTGTTGATCATGTTGGATTGATTCAAACGGTTTTCATTACACCTTACGACATAGAACTGGTATTTGACGGTTCAGAAATTAGGAGAAGATTTATTGATTATACGATTAGTCAATTAGATAAAAACTATCTGTATGACCTAGTTGAATATCGTAAGGTAATTGATCAAAGAAATGCATATTTAAAGTCGCTCGATGGAAATAAATTAGATGATTTTTTGATAGAAAGTCTTAATAACAAACTAATACCATTAAACGAAAGAATTTTTAAAGTCCGCGCTGAATTCATGCTGGAGTTCAATGATTTCTTTGATAAATATCACAAAGTATTGGGTGCAAAAGAAACAGGTAAAATCATATACGAATCACAACTTGAGGGTCAAGATTATTTTAACTTACTCAAGATAAATGAACAAAAAGATATACTTGCATGTAGAACTACTGCGGGCATTCACAAAGATGATTTAATCTTCAATATCGATGATAAGCAACTGCGAAAATTTGGTTCTCAAGGGCAGATTAAGACTTTTGTAATTGCTCTTAAACTTTCGCAATTCTTTTATCTGAAGAAAAAAACTAATCGCATTCCATTGTTATTACTTGACGATATATTTGAAAAAATTGACGAATCGAGAAGTATGAAGTTAATGGAACTTGTATGCAGTGATGGATTTGGTCAGATTTGGGTGAGCGACACTAGTTCAAATAGAGTAAAAAAACATTTTTCTCCATTCACAAAAAGTTGCAAATACATTTCATTACCCTATTCAGCTGAACAATCCAACCATCAAGTCTAAGTCTTTATATGGAATAGAATATTTCTCTGCCAGATTTTTATTTGTTAGATGGCCTCTGTAAGCATAAGTACCATTTCTAATTCCCCCATTTCGTTTCAAGTGTGCAACAAATCCCCCTATTTCATTCATCTCTTGTAAAAATGGAGTAAAAATATTTGACAAAGCATAGCTTGCAGTCCTGCTTACCCTAGAAGGAATATTTGGAACACAATAATGAATCACATCATGCTTCTTGAAGATTGGCTTTTCATGCGTAGTAACCTCTGATGTTTCAAAATTTCCACCACGATCAATAGCAACATCAATAACCACAGAATTGGGTTTCATTTTAAGCACCATTTCCTCACTTACTAATACAGGACTTCTATGACTTGATCCAGAAAATGCGCCAATTACAACATCAGCTCGTTCAATAGCTCTCGACAATGCGGTTGGTTGGATTGTTGAGGTATATAAATGCATTCCAAATGATTTTTGAATTCTCCTTAAACGATAAACATTGTCATCAAAAATCTTAACATTTGCACCTAAACCTATTGCCGATTTTGTTGCATATTCACCAACTGCCCCAGCACCAATAATAACTATTTCAGTTGGTGGAACTCCTGCAAACCCACCGAGTAACTCCCCTTTACCTAAATGGGTATTATTTAAATATTCAGCTGCTATTAAAATACTTGCTGTACCAGCAATTTCACTCATTGAACGAATTATAGGCAATGCTCCGGAATCATCCTTAATAAACTCATAAGCCATTGCATTTATTTTTTTATTTAAAATCAATTGGAGTAAAGTTCCATCTAATTGATTTAATTGCAATGCAGATATTAATAGCTGCCCAGAGTTCATAAACCCTACCTCTTCGATTGTTGGTGGATCAACCTTTAATACAACATCTTGACTAAAAATCCTCTTTACATCATTGGTAATTTCAGCTCCTGCCTCACTGTAATTATGATCCGTAAAATTCGCATTTAATCCAGCTCCTGTTTGCAATAAAACGCTACTTCCCTGAGCAGTTAAATAGGCAACAGCTGCAGGAGTAATTGGAACTCTATTTTCTTGGAAAGTAATTTCTTTTGGAATACCTATTTTCAGGGTAGGTCCACGAAATTCAGTTTTTAATTTCTGAGTTTGTGTTTGAGTTTCAAAAGATGTTATGTTTGGCTCGATTATCATTGGCAAATCACCTTTTATGTATAATATAGACGTCAGAATGCAATAAACAAGGGTTTATTTACGTTCATTATCCACAAATATAGGATATTATCCGTTGTGATTATTCCATTATTCTAGCGAAAATTGGTGATATTCGAAATCTTTAAATAAAGACGAAATTTTGAAAACAAAACAGATTGTAATATTAGGTTTAAGTTATCTTTTCTTGGCTTCTAATGCTTCCAAGTTGGTTGCCCAAAAGTTAGTAAAGCCTAAATCTATAAAAAATAACATACAAAGGATTGACAGCTTAACGAAGCAATATTATACTCAAATTCCAAGTCATACAAAACCAAAATCTTCAATCATTAGCAATTACAGTGAGTATTCTACCGATCATTTCAATGAAAATATGAAAAAATTGGGAAGCTCTATTCCATTTGAAGTTAACAATAGCGTAGAACGCTACATAAAGTATTACCTTTCCCTAAAACCTGAATTCTACGATATTCTTCATGAAAGGATGCAAACATACTTTCCTGTTTTTGAAGAAATACTCGATGGTCAAAATCTTCCAATCGAGCTAAAATATGTTTCAATAATTGAATCCAATTTAAACCCTAATGCCGTTTCATGGTGCGGAGCAACAGGACTATGGCAATTTATGCCATATACTGGAAAAAACATGGGCATGCTAATAAATTACTCACTAGATGAAAGAAAAAGTATATTGAAAAGCACTCAAACAGCATGCACCTATTTTCAAAATTCGCAAGGATTATTCAACGATTGGCTTATGAGTATTGCTTCTTACAACTGTGGCGCTGGAAATATACAAAAAGCAATTAGGCGATCGGGCCTTGAAAATCCAAATTTTTGGGAGATTGTTCGATATCTACCTAAGGAAACCCAAAACTACATTCCAAAGTTTATTGCAGTTACTTACATATTGAATTTTACAGTTCATGCAGAAAGATTAAATCACAACCAAAAGTCTGAATTTTTAGTATCTACAAACGTTGATACCGCTCTTCATTTTGAAAGGGTTTGTAAGTATTTACAACCCAGTTCAGAAAAAGAACTCACTCAGTTAAACTGTGAATTATTAAAGCCTAACACTGCAAATGCCACAAACAATTGCATAATCTTACCTTACGATAATTCTATGCAGTTTTTCAGAGTTCAAGATACTTTAATTGCACATTACGGACTTTCAAAAAATGAAATAGTTCAATATTCTAGTTATAATTCAAATAGGTCTTCTGGTAGATCACAATATCACCGAATTCAATCTGGAGAAACATTAAGTGGAATTGCTCGCAAATACCGAACTAGTGTTAAGAAAATAATGCGACTTAATGGTATGCGAAGTACATTTATCCGCACAGGTAAGAATTTACGAGTAAGGTAAGCTCGAATGAAAAAAATAGTAATTTTTGCTTCTGGCTCTGGCTCAAATGCTGAAAATATATTTAACAAAACAAAAGATAAAATTGAAATCACTGGGATATTTACAAATAATCCAAATGCCGGAGTAATTGATCGTGCAAATCGTTTGAAGATTCCCGTGTTTATCTTTCAAAAGAATGAATTGACTGATATCAACAGTATTCTTTACAGTACTTTGTCTACAATCGGGTATGATTTAATTGTTCTTGCGGGCTTTTTATTGAAAATCCCGGATGAATTAATACAGTTTTCCAATAATCGAATCATCAATATTCATCCAAGTCTTCTACCTAAATATGGGGGAAAGGGAATGTATGGAGATAATGTGCACAATGCCGTAATTCATAATAAAGAATCTGAATCAGGGATAACCATTCATTGGGTAAACAATGAATATGACAAGGGTGCAATTATTAATCAATACAAAATAATCGTAACTCCTGAAGATAGTGTAGAGACTTTATCAATTAGAATACATAAACTCGAGTATGAGTATTTTCCAAAAACCATTATACATTTGCTAACATAATTATGAAATCCAATCATATTGAAACCAAAGTATTGCATGCTGGAATTGAACCAGATCCGAGTACTGGAGCCATTATGACTCCAATTTTTCAAACTTCAACTTATGTTCAAGAAGCACCAGGAAAACACAAAGGATATGAATATGCTCGCACTCAAAACCCAACGAGAGATGTGTTGCAGAAAAATCTAGCTGAGTTAGAGGGTATGAAATATGGATTATGTTTTAGTACAGGCATGGGTGCAGTTGACACCTGTATTAAACTACTTAATCCAGGAGACGAAGTAGTTGCTACGAATGATTTATATGGAGGAAGCTACAGGATCTTCACTACTGTATTCGCGAGAATGGGAATTAAATTCACTTTCGTTGATATGAGTGATTTAGCAGCTGTACAGTCTGCAATTAACAGCAATACTAAAATTGTTTGGGTTGAAACACCAACAAATCCATTGTTAAGAATTATCGATATAGAAGCCATCAGTAGTTTGGCACACAAGGTAAATGCAATGTGTGTTGTAGATAATACTTTTGCTTCACCCTACTTACAAAATCCGGTAAACCAAGGTGCAGACATTGTTATGCATTCTGCAACAAAATATATCAATGGACATTCAGACGTGGTAATGGGAGTATTATGCACGAGTAGCGATGAGATTCATGAAAAACTAGCCTTCTTACAAAATACATGTGGAGCCACTCCCGGCCCTCAAGATTGTTTCTTAGTATTAAGAGGAATTAAAACATTACATGTACGGATGCAGCGCCATTGCGAGAATGGCCGAGAAGTAGCTAATTATTTAAAAAATCATTCTGCGGTGGAAGATGTTTATTGGCCTGGTTTTGAATCACATCCAAATCATGCGGTCGCAAAGAAGCAAATGCTCGATTTTGGAGGAATGATTTCATTTACTCTAAAAAATGATTCTTTGGATGATGCTATGAAATTTTTAAGTTCTACTAAGTTGTTTTCTCTTGCAGAATCTCTTGGTGGTGTAGAAAGTCTAATTGGACATCCTGCATCGATGACTCATGGAGCTATTCCAAGAGAAGAAAGAATAAAAAATGGTCTTAAAGATAGTCTAATCAGATTAAGTGTTGGTATTGAACATATTGATGATTTGCTTGCTGATCTGGAAGAAGCATTCATTTCAATTGGATGATTTCAAAAGAGTTAGAAGATACCCTTTGGGGCGCAATTGAGATCTTTAAAAAACCATCGTTCATTAACGATGATCCTATTCAAATTCCTCATTCTTTCACCAATCCAAGAGATATTGAATTATCGGGATTTTTTACTGCCATTATTTCTTGGGGACAAAGAAAGACAATAATTAAAAGCGCTAAACAAATGATGGAATTCATGGATTATTCACCCTATGATTTTATAATAAATAGCTCAATACATGAGAAACGATATCTTTCTAATTTTAAGCATAGAACTTTCAATGGGGAAGATTTTATTTTCTTGATTAACAGGCTTCAAAACTTGCTTGTGGAATATGGAACTTTAGAAAATATTTTCTTTTTGAAAATATCAAAATCAACCAACAAATTATCGATTGAACAAGCGCTAGTTAATTTTCGGAAATTGATTTTTTCTGAGGGTGAAACAAGAACAAAAAAGCACATTGCTAGTCCACTTAAAAACAGTGCTTGTAAACGTTTAAATATGTTTTTAAGATGGATGATTCGAAATGACCAAGTAGATTTTGGTATATGGAATGCAATTCCAACATCAGAGTTATTAATGCCTTTAGATATTCATGTTATTAATTCCACAAAACGATTAGAAATACTCCCAAATTTAAAGTCTAACTGGATGGGTTGCCAGGCATTAACCCAAGTATTTAAAGAAATTCATCCAGAGGACCCAGTTATTTTTGATTTTGCTCTTTTTGGACTAGGTGTTGAAAAGCAAGGATATAATGGTTTATAAAATTATTAAGAAGGAATGAGCATTTTACTTATTTAATTTAAATTTGTAATAATTATGGCAGTAGAATTTTCAAGTAGTAGTTTTCAAAACGAGGTTTTGAGTTCAGACCAGCCAGTTTTGGTTGACTTTTGGGCAGAATGGTGCGGTCCATGTAAAATGATTGGACCAATCGTAGAAGAACTTCATAATGAATATCAAGGTAAAGCAGTTATTGGCAAATTGAATGTAGATGAACATCCTGATATTGCAATGAATTATGGAGTAAGAAATATCCCAACGCTTTTAATATTTAAAGGTGGTGAAGTAGTTGATAAAATTGTAGGAGCAGTGCCTAAAAACACAATTGCTTCTAAAATTGACAATCAACTTTAAAAAATAAGAACCATCAGAAAGCCGTTCTAAAGAGCGGCTTTTTTTTGCTCATGTTAATAAAAGAAATCCAAGAATTCGATGATCTTGCTTTCCTGGCAAAAAAAGCCATGGAAGGATTTATCTCTGGACTGCATTCTAGTCCATTGAAGGGATTCTCTGTTGAATTCGCTGAACATAGAGCATACAACCCTGGCGAGAGTATAAAAAACCTTGATTGGAAACTGTTAGCAAGAACAGAAAAGAAATACGTCAAACAGTTTATCGAGGAGACCAATTTGAAATGTCATCTATGGCTAGATATTTCAAAAAGCATGCAATACCCAGATAATTGGAACAAACAAAAACTTGGAGTGCTTACAACATCTTCAATAATGTATTTATTACAAAATCAAAGAGATGCATTTGGACTTTGCTTATTTAATGAGACAAATTTCGAATATCAATCAGATATAAAATCAACAAAAGGGCATCTTTATAAAAATATTGAAATCTTAAACAATTTATGGCTCAAACAATCTTTTTTGTCCAATAATGCTGAGCCTATAAATTGGGCGGCTAAATGCAGTGCAATAAAACGTAGAAGTATGGTGGTAATTATTTCTGATTTTTTATGGGATAGTGAAAACTCAGAAACGGAATTTTGGCAAGCTCTATCCTATTTACATTATTTGAACTGTGAAATACTATTATTAAATACTTTCGATAATGCTACAGAATCAGAACTGAACTTTGGGGAAGTTCCGATAAATTTTATTGATCTAGAAAATAATCAAAGAATAAAACTCACCCCTGAAGAAATAAAAACATCATATATCCAACAGGAACAAAAAAGAGTTAAAAAAATTGAAGAACAAAGTCATAGTTTAGGCATTAATTATTTTCAATGTAATGTTAGTCAACCTATTGAAAAGGCACTCACCGAATTTTACAGACAACGATTATCACTAAGATAAATTATCTTATCTATCTTTCTCAAATCTAAGTCTTTCAGGGTTAGTTGGAAAAATTTCGCCATTCTGATATCCAATTCCACCATTAATCCAAACAGTATCAATACTTGTATTGAACTCCATATTCAATATTGGAGACCAATCACATTTATACATTAGTGATTTTTGAGTAACGATATTATTCTTATTTGGGTCAATTAGTACTAAATCTGCCTTATATCCTTCTCGTATAAATCCACGTTCCTTTAATTTATATGCAATAGCAGGATTATGACACATCTTCTCTACCACTCTTTCTTTAGATATTTTTCCTTCTAATGCTTTATTCATCATTAATTGCAGTGTATGCTGAACTAAAGGTAAGCCTGCATGACAATCTAAATAGTTATCATCTAGTTTTTCATTTTTAGAATGAGGAGCATGATCGGTGGCAATTACATCAATCCTATCATCAAGAAGAGCCTGCCAAAGGGCATCTCTATCCTTTTCATATTTTATTGCAGGATTACATTTTATTTGATGACTTAAACTATCATAATCATTTATCGCAAAATGCAAATGATGAACACAAACTTCTGACGTTATACGCTTTTCGCTTAATGGAATATTATTTTTAAATAAACCTGTTTCACTAGAACTCGTAATGTGTAATATATGTAATCTAGTATTATATTTTTTTGCAAGGGCAACCGCTAAAGAAGAGCTCATATAACACGCTTGTTCATCTCGAATCACTGGGTGCTGATTTGCTGGAATACCGCTAGGAAACATATTTTTTGCTTCTTCTAATCTACTTTTTACCCTAGTTTCACATTCGCAATGAGTGGCTATTAATGTTGGCACTTCTGCGAATATCTTATGAAGAATATGAGAATCATCCACAAGCATATCACCAGTTGAGCTACCCATAAAGACTTTAATACCACAAACATTTTCCGTATCTACCTTTTTTAACTCCTCTAAATTATAGTTTGTAGCACCTAAATAGAATGAATAATTTACCGCAGAGTTTTTTACCCCAATCTGATATTTTTCTTCGAGTAATTCGTTAGTTGTAGTTTGAGGAATTACATTTGGCATTTCCATGTAAGATGTTACACCACCTGCCAATGCTGCTCTACTTTCCGAATATATATCGGCTTTATGTGTTAACCCCGGCTCTCTAAAATGTACTTGATCATCAATAACTCCAGGGATTAACCACTTTTCACTAGCATCGAATTCAACACAAGCACCTTCAACATGAATGTTTGAATCTATCTTTTCAATTAAGTCCCCATTAATTAAGACATCCGCTATTTTTGATTCTCCTTCATTAATTATTGTAGCATTACGGATTATTTGTCTTGACATATTCAACAAAAATATAGTTCGATTTAAGTATAACCGAGAAAATCTAAATAATTTACCAAAATTTGATTAAAAACGGTAGTTTACAAATGAAAACATAACATTCACAAATTATTGATAATATCAAGGGTTTTGATATTTACCTTAGCATGTGTAAGTACGGAAAATATGGTCATTCAAAACGAAGAAGAGTTAGCGCACCAAATTATTGGTCATGCGATTGAGATTCATAAAAATCTTGGTCCTGGTCTTAATAAAGAAAATTACATACAAGCTTTAACACTAGAATTTCAAGATGGAAACATTGAGTTTGTTTCAGATGTGGAATTCGAAATTTTATATAAGGATGTCATATTGAAACACCCATCAATTATAGATTTTTTAGTTTTAGATCAATTAGTTATTCAGATTGTTACATCGGATGAAATATCAGAGTCTGAAATTCAACGGTTACTAAAAATAATTAGAAACAATGATTACAGACTTGGATTAATAATCAATTTCAATTCCACACTACTTAAGAATGGCATCCGTAGAGTAAGTAATCACAAAAATTAATACACTAACGAAGTAACTGAAAATCTCCAAAAAGTGTTCTTCGGAAGTTATCACATCCCAACCAAGTAACTTTGTATACGTATACCCCTTCGAGAGCGGGTACTCCATTGATTTTTCCGTCCCAACTGACTTCTGGAGAATTATAATCTCCTATTTTTTCGCCCCATCTATTATACAACCAAACGTGGAATTCTGCACCTTTAACAGGATAGCCAGTATTAGGAAATAAATCATTTAAACCATCATCATTTGGAGTAAAGGCATTGGGAATATAAATTTCTGAAGGGTATAAATCTTTTCTCTTATTGAGCCAGATACTATCTCGACTTTTACAACCTTGATTATCTAAAACTTCAACCCAATAAATACCTGAATCTAGAGCAACTATAGTAGATGTTTTAGCGCCCGTATTCCACAAATAACCTCTCATCCCTGAACTTGCACGCAATATAGGTTTCTCCGATAAGCAGTAGGTTGTATCACGTCCTAGATTTAAAAACGGACTTTGAAACAATCGAACCATAAGAGAATCTGATTCTGGACATCCGTATTGGTTAATTACTTTAATTATCAATGTTCCTTCCGAATTGAGATTGTAATTCTGTGCAACAACATTACCATTCCAAACAACAGATTGGAAATCATTTCTTGGAGCAGTAATTATAGTATCAATAATATTACAAAATTGTAGATCTTGTCCTAACTCTAAATCATAAGGGTAGTTTTCAAGCTCAAATTGATCTGTTCCTGAACACTTTCCTATTGTTGCTTCTACAAAATATTGCCCTGGTTGACTAGTTTTCATAGTTAGACCAGTAGCTCCATTACTCCAAACAATAATAGCTGTTGGATCATTTATATTTGCATTAAAAAGGACATCGGTATTAGGACATACCGTAGAGTCCATTACAGAAATAATCACCTCCTTATATTTGTCTACAATAACTGAGTCTAAAGAAATACAACCGTTCAAAGTAGTTCCAGTGACATAAAAAGTACCTTTTTGATTTATAGTTATATTAGGTGTACTTTCCCCTGTATTCCATTTGTAAAAACCACCGTTTGGCAATTTAGCACCAATACCACGAGAAAAATTCTCATCTGAACAATACAACGTATCTCCAAATGCATTAATCTTATCTCTATCATAATAAATAACAATAGTATCTAACCACTCGCAGGTTTTATTAATTACTCCTAAAACATAAATACCTTCTTTATCTACCTTAAATGTATCAGAACCTATTTTATTATTCCATCTATAGGAGTCCCCTTTGATATTAGATTTTAGAACTATGGTAGCGCCATCGCACAAGATTGTATCATTTTTTAAATCGGGTATCTTGGGCTCAACAACGGTAACTTCCGTGTCGAAACTATCCGCACAAGTGGTTTTATAAGCTATTAATTTAACTTTATATGTTCCAGGGCCTGGATAAGTATATGTTGGCTTTCCCGTGTTTGACGTATCGTTAGTAAGCGTATCTACTCCAAAATCCCATTTATAGCGTTGTGCTCCAGAGCTTAAATTTTGAAACGAATATTCATATCCACAGATATATTCAGGTGCAAAGAATGAGGCAACTACATCTATAACACAAGATTGAACATTGAATTGATAATCTCTAATTATTTCTGAAATTAATTTTCCATTTCGATATTCTTTCACACTAATGCCAATAACAAACTGGCCGGTTCTGGTAGGAGTTAATGTCAATAAACCTGTTTTAGCGTCAATATTCATTTTCGGATTACCGTCAATAGGATTTGCCGCACCATATCCGGTCCCCCAAATAATATTTGAAAAACTCGGTCTTTCAAGTTGGCCGCCTAATCCATCATCTGGCCTCGGATCATTTGAGGTCCCACCCGTAAATGGAGTAACAAGGGAATATACAAGGCTATCTCCGTCTGGATCTTCTGCACTATGATCGAACTTTAACGCTGTATTTGTGCATAAAAAATTCGGTGGAAGTTCTTTAAAAACAGCGGATGAATTACCTGTACCAATATCATTTGCATTTGGGATAAATACCCAATAATTAGCACCAGTTCCTCCTGGATTAATAATATTTGTAATTGAACCATTACGGCAACACCTTTGAAACGACACGTAATATCCACCATCGTTTGGGGGTAAAGTCACTGTCGTTTCATAGTAATAGTGATCTACACAAGCGTTTGGGGAAACCTTTAAACAGTTATAATTTGTTTTTGCTAATCTTGTAGGTCCATTTCTTGTTATAACTATGGGATAACCATTAAGCATTTTCTTTGTCTTACCATTGAAAATACCAATATTCGCCTGTCTATCCGAACTAATTGCTTGGTCACTACCATTCAAACAATCCATGTAGACATCCAAATGAATTTTATATCTATTATTTCCTAAATATTCGTAAGTCATCTCTCCACCAACAATGTGCGTAGCATTTAAATTTATTACCGTAAATAAAAAATAAGTGAAGATCGATATGAGAAACCTAACTTTCAATATAATTCCTTACTATATTGACAATTGAAATACATATTTCGTTTTATGAAAGGTAAACTTGCAAGTTACTAGTATCTGAATTGTCAAAATACACATGATCTTTCAGGGTTGTAGAAACTGACAATCCTGAATAATTTGCATATACTGGAAAGCTTCTATATTCACGAACAGCAAGAAAAGAAGTTTCGATCCGTTTAAAGGATTCATTAAAACATTGACTTACCGCCAACATTGCAGTTCTTCCCGAATTCAATACATCATCAACAATAATTACTGATGAATTTTTTTCTACTTTAGTCCAAACGGGAGATGAAACAACGATATCATTTTCAATAACTAATTGCAACTTATTAGATACTGTAATACCAGTAATTTCATTTAAATGTTTCTCTAATAATTCCACTAAAAAGTAACCACGTTCATTTAATCCCAATAAAATAATTGGTAAATCATCAACATGATTTTCTGCAATTTCAAGAGATATTCTCTTTAAAATATTATGAATCTCCCTGTGATTTAAGATGTACTGTTTCCCCATCTTCTTCAAATTTAATGAATTGTTACAACTCTTCTATTCCTTGAAAGTTTTTTCTGAGTCGATCAAAATATTTATACCTTTGAAACCAATCGATAATAAACAATTTATTATTTTCTTTTTCTATACCAATTTGTTTAACTGATTGATCAATTTCTTGAAATTCAAGATTTAGATTTATTTCAAATTCAGTTAATCTTTTTTTTGCTTCGTCTTTACTATTAGTGTCTGAAATCAAATCGTTCAACTCCATCATATCCATTAAAAAATCTGAAGGCAATGGATAATCCCTTAAATTAATTTTGAAAATATTATCAATAATATAAAAAATACGCTTTTCTCTAATTTTGAGAATCTCATAGGCCCTATTAATTACTTCTGAGTCCTGTTCAACACCGCCATTATCAATATGAGAACCTTGTTGCAGTTTAATATATTTTTTTCTTAAATCCTTTAAATCTGGATTTAATTCTATCTTAGTATCAAACAGTTCGAAAGGATTCATTAGAAACCTAATGCTCTTGATATATCTACCCAGAAAATAAATACGAACAAACTGAGGAGAATGGCCATTCCTATTATTTGCCCAACATATAGCACCTTATCACTTACAGGTCGACCTGAAATTATTTCATACAGTAAAAAAACAACATGACCACCATCGAGCGCTGGTATTGGTAGGATATTCATTAAAGCTAAAGCGAGTGAAATCAATGCTGTTATTTCCCAAAAATTTACCCAATCCCAAACAGGACCATACATTTGTGCAATACCTACAGGTCCTGCTAGTGAGTTTTTCGCATTTACTTTACCCGTAACTACTTTAGATAATCCTTTTAAATTGGCCTCAATCAAGGAATAAGACTTGCTACACCCTATTCCAATTGATTCAAACAATCCGTAACTTATTTTTTTTTCAAGGCCTTTAAAACCTATAAATTCAGGTTGAAAACCAAGTGTTCCGTCTGCGTTTACTGTTACAGTTGTTGTCTTTTCCTCTCCACCCCTTGTATATTCAATTTTTGTTTCTTTTCCTTTATAGGCTGCAATTACCTCTTTAAATTCAAAGAAAGACAATACTGAAATTGTATCAATTCTAATAATTTTATCATTCATTAACAAACCACCCTTGTCAGCTGGGCTACCCGATACAACTCGCTTTAAGGCAAAACCAAATCTTGGAGAAATAAAAGGTAATTCAGCATCGAATTTTACCAAATTTTCAAGATCTTTTGGCAAAATAATGGTTGTATCCTTTCCATTTCTAATCAATTCAACTTTTTTAACATCTTGCATTATGAAATCTGGATTTCCAAATTCAGCAATTAAATTATCTACATTCTTATTGTTTAACCTTAGTATTTGATCACCAGTTTGTAAGCCAATTGCTCGAGCATTTGGACTTGCATAAATTCCACCCTTTTGATTTATTTTTTCGTTTGGAATAAACGTGTCACCTTTAACAAATGTTAATGTTGAGATTATTACAATACCGAGTACAACGTTTACTACAACCCCACCGATCATAACAATTAATCGCTGCCAAGCAGGTTTAGATCTAAATTCCCAAGGTTGAGGCTCAGAAGCTAACTGATCTTTATCTAGGCTCTCATCTACCATACCTGCTATTTTTACATATCCCCCAAGAGGCAACCAACCCACACCATATTCAGTATCGCCTTTTTTAAATTTGAATAATTTCACCCCAAAAGCATCGAAAAACAAGTAAAACTTTTCTACCCTAATGCCGAATGCACGAGCTGCTAAAAAATGACCCAACTCGTGTAGAGTTACAAGAATTGCTAATGCAGCAAAGAATTGAACAATTGTAATTATCGTACTCATATTAAAAAAACAAAAGTAGTGCTATCCTAACAAAACAACGACTTAATAACGCGGAAAATACAAATAATTAAGATGAAAAATCCTTGTAGATTTTATAATGAGGTATTCCTACTTCAATAAATTCATTTCCGATTGTGCAATATCCTAATTTTAAATAAAAATCCAAAGATGTTTTTCTTGCGTTCATTTCAATTCTAAAAATACCCATATTTTGTATTTTCTTTTCGATATTAGTAATTAATGATGTACCAATACCCAAGCTTTGATATTTACCATGGGTAGCCACCTGCCTTATTTTAACGCAATTTTCCAATAAAACACAATTTGCAGAACTAACTAAAAATTCTCCCATGAAAATACCAAATACCCTTTCATCGGTTTCTTTAAATAAGTCTAAAGAATTTAAGTGAAGGTTTAGTGGCTTCCTCAAAATTTCATAGCGTAAGGCAACGGATTGAATCCAGTCATTGGATTTAAACTCTATTTCTTTAAAATTATGCTTCACAAACACCTAATGCCACCATATTCATAATTTCACGAACGTTAGAACTATGATGAAGTATATGTACTACTTTATTAAATCCTAAAAGTACAGGTCCAATTGCCTCAGCACTTCCCATTGTTCTCAATAATTGGTATGCCGCATTTGCGCTGTTAAGGTCAGAAAATATAAAGACATTTGCTCTAGAATCTCCCAACTTATTGAATGGATATAATTCCATACGTTGAACTCCATCTATAGCAAAAACAGGTTGCATTTCTCCATCTACCATAATTTTAGGATCGTTTTCATGTAAACGATCAACAACTCTTCTTATTTTATTTGGAGAATCGCCAGCATTAGAACCAAAATTTGAATAAGAAATCATTGCAATTCTAGGTTCTATTTGAAAATCCCTAACTCTTTTATCCATTGTTTTAACCAACTGATAAAGATCTTCTTCAGTAAGATTTATATTTACCGTAGTATCTGCAAAAAATAAAGGTCCAAATTTGGTCATCATTATGTGCATTCCTGCAATTTTATCCATACCTGGCTTTAGTCCAATTGTACTCAATGCTGGCTTTAAGGCCAATGGATAGGATCTCGTTAAACCCGAAATAAAGACATCAGCCTCACCGGTTTCGACCATCATAGAACCATAATAATTCCTATTTCTCATCTGATATTCTGCTTCATATTGGGTTACTCCTTTTCTTCCTCTTTTATTGAAGAATTTGGCACCAAATTCAGCTCGTTTTTCATCCATTCTTCTAGGGTCAATAATTTCAACATTTGGAATGTTAATATTATTGTTTTCCATCATTTTATCTATGACCTCTTTTTTTCCCAATAATATTGGAGTTGCAATTTTATCAGTAACACACCCTTGAGCCGCCCTTAATATTCTAACATTATCCGCTTCAGCGAAAACTACTCTTTTCGGTTTGCGTTTTGCTTTAATCATGAGTCTATTGACAAAATCGTTATCAATTCCTAAACGCTTTCGCAAAGACTCTTTGTAATCATTCCAATTAGTAATTGGTACTTTGGCTACACCAGATTCCATAGCGGCCTTAGCTACTGCTGGAGCCACAGTTGTAATTAACCTCGGATCCATAGGTTTTGGAATAATGTAATTAGGGCCAAAATTCATTTGTGTTTCATTGTAGGCCATCATCACTACCTCCGGAACAGGCTCATGGGCTAACTCTGCAATTGCCCTAACCGCAGCCAACTTCATTTCTTCATTAATCGTAGTTGCTCTTACATCTAAAGCACCTCTAAAAATAAAAGGAAATCCGAGCACATTATTCACCTGGTTAGGATAATCGCTTCTACCTGTTGCCATTATTAAATCAGGTCTCGTTTTAATAGCCAGATCATAATCAATTTCTGGAGTTGGATTAGCCATAGCAAAAACTATTGGTTTATCAGCCATACCCAAAATCATTTCAGGAGTAAGGATATTTCCTTTACTTAAACCAACGAAGACATCCGCTCCTTCAAGTGCCTCTTCGAGTGTTTCGGCCTGATTATCCGATGCAAACTGTGATTTATATTTATCAAGATTATCTCTTCTCGTTGAAATTACTCCCTTTGAATCGAGCATTATAATATTTTTCTTGCTCACCCCCAATCCAACAAACAACTTAGTACAAGCAATAGCTGAAGCTCCTGCACCATTTACAACTAATTTTACAGCACTTATATTTTTTCCAACAATTTGCAATGCATTTAACAAACCTGCACCCGAGATAATTGCCGTTCCATGCTGGTCATCATGCATGATTGGAATATTTAATTCTTCTTTTAAACGCTCCTCTATCTCAAAACTTTCAGGTGCTTTAATATCCTCCAAATTTATACCACCAAAAGTGGGTTCCATCGCCTTAACGGTTTGAATAAACTCTTCTACACCTTTACAATTTAATTCAATATCAAATACATCAATGTCTGCAAATAATTTAAATAAAACTCCTTTTCCTTCCATAACCGGCTTTGAAGCTTCTGGTCCAATATCTCCAAGACCTAAAACAGCTGTTCCGTTTGAAATTACCGCCACTAAATTACCTTTTGCAGTATATTTATATACATCCTCTACGTTCTCAGCAATCCTTTCACATGGTTCGGCAACTCCTGGAGAATATGCTAATGCTAAATCCGATTGAGTTCTAGTTGGTTTAGTTGAAATCACCTCAATTTTACCAGGCTTCCCTTCAGAATGATAGGATAATGCGTCAAAATACTTCTTATTCAACTTATTGGTCATAAAGGCACAAAGATATGGACAAAGCACATTGAGTTTATTTTTTGAAATTCACATTATTTGGGAATGTTCAACTTTTTTAACCTTTTGTCATTTACCTTTCGAAAGGCTATGATATAAATACGTCATGAAAAACTCAATTTCCATAAGTATACTAACAGCTTTAAGTTGTAGTGCATTTGCTCTATTAAATAATAATAGCAAACAAATAGATGACACTGGAAAGAATATCTTCCTTCTAAAAGACAAATCTGGAAAAACTATCTCCCAATTAAAATCCGATGAATATGGAAATTTCAGGATTTCCTCAAAAATAGAAGGATATTATACAATTGAAAACAAATCAGATGCAACATTCAAACCATTAACAATATATTTAGATACTCTCGAAAGAACCTATCAGTTTATCCAAGTTTTCGACTATTTAAATAAAGTAGCATCAGAATCAAATAAAGAAAGAGTTACTGCAGAAATTGCTTCGATGCGAAAAGTTACCGGCAGAAAACCAATGAAATATCTAAAAGTACCAAGTAAAGTTCACAGTATAGAAGCGGAATCGGCGGAAATTGATGAAGTGGTGGTTGAAGGCATAAGTATAATTGAATCAAAAGATATTTCTTCAATGGATATGGTAAGTGATGATTTGGTTGCACCTACTTCAAAAGTTAAAAAATCTGCCAAATCAGGAGTTATGACAGCTGGTCTTTGGAACGATTTAGAAAACTGGGAGTTATTCAAAACAACGTTAGAAGAAAACATGGAACATTGGAAACCTTGGGGATTGAATTTAATCAATAAGAGATTTTCGATTGAATTGTTGGATAACAGTGCTGAACGGAAACCGATAATTGGTGCACAAATAAGATTAATCGATCCGAAAACAGATAGTATAATATGGGTTGCCCAAACAGATAACAGAGGTATTTGTGAATTATGGAGTGATTTAACTGCAGAAAAAATGAATATTAATACAGAATATGTAGCTCAGTGGGTAATAAATCCAGAAAATATTGAAAAACTTGGTTTGGTATCGCCGACTCAGGATGTGAAGGAGACATTTTTAGTTAAACCCGTTATCAACCCCAACAATGTTGATATATCGTTTGTTGTGGATGCTACCGGTTCTATGGGTGATGAAATTAATTATTTGAAGGAAGAATTGATGGATCTAATGTTGGATATTCAGGAAAAACTACCTTGTTCAAATGTTAGATTAAGCAGTGTATTTTACAGGGATTTAACTGATAACTACGTTACTCGAAAAACAGAGTTTACGGAAAATGTAGAAGATGTGGTTAGTTTTGTTTCTAATCAATCTGCTGGAGGCGGCGGAGATTTTCCCGAAGCTGTGGACGAAGGTTTAAAGGTTTGTTTAGAGGAATTAAGCTGGTCTTATAAAGCCCTAGCTAAAATTACATTTTTAATTTTAGATGCCCCTCCACATGATGAAAAAGCATTAGAGATTCAGAGACTAGCTAAAGAGGCAAGTAAAAAAGGAATAAAAATAATTCCAGTAGTGGCAAGCGGTATCAATAAAACCACTGAATTTCTCATGAAGGAATTGGCTGCAATTACTTCTGGTGATTATATCTACATCACTGACCATTCTGGAGTTGGTAATATTCATTTAAAACCTACAGGTGTTAAGGAAAATGTAGATCTTCTAAAAAATCAATTTATGAAAGTAATTGAAAAATACACCTTGAATATTGATTGTAATCCCGAAAACAATATTGAAAGAGAACAAAGAATAACGGTATTCGGTGATCAAGAAGTATCATTACAAACCTTCCCAAATCCGGCAACTAATTATATTGATGTTAGGGCTTCACATACTATTGAAGAGATTTCATTATTCAGCATTTCTGGATTACAAATTTCAAAAATTGCCTATCAAGGAGAACAGCAAACACAACGCTACAAATTAAATAATATTTCTCGAGGACTTTATATAGTAAAGGTTAAGGTAAAAAACCAAATATACTCACACAAAGTGTTAATCTTGGGAACAGGAAATTCTAATAGGCTAGACTAAATTCTGGCTTGTATTCTGAACATAGTGCTGTAACTTTGCAGCACTATGGCAGACTATCGCATTGAGAAAGACACAATGGGTGAAGTTAAGGTCCCTGCTAACGCTTATTGGGGTGCTCAAACTGAGAGAAGCAGAAATAACTTTAAAATCGGACCTGAAGGGTCTATGCCAATTGAAATAATACGTGCATTTGGAATACTTAAAAAGTGTGCCGCTCGCACGAATTTTGAGTTGGGTGTTTTGTCTAAAGAGAAATATCAACTCATTGCCCAAGTTTGTGATGAAATCATTGAAGGGAAATTAGATAATCAATTCCCTTTAGTTATTTGGCAAACCGGTAGCGGAACTCAAAGTAATATGAACGTTAATGAGGTTGTTGCAAACCGCGCTCATGTAATATCCGGAGGTTCATTAACTGATGAGAAAAAAGTACTACATCCAAATGATGATGTCAATAAAAGTCAAAGTTCTAACGACACATTCCCTACTGCAATGTCTATTGCAGTATTTAAGCAAATCGTGGATTATACATTTCCTGGTTTACAAGCATTAAAAACTACTCTAAAGCACAAAGCACGAGAGTTTAGAGATATAGTTAAAATAGGTCGAACACATTTCATGGATGCAACTCCTATAACTTTGGGTCAAGAATTCAGTGGTTATGTTGCTCAGCTAGATTATGGAATTGCCTCTATTAAAAGAGCAATGGAGCCGGCATCAGAAATTGCTTTGGGGGGAACAGCCGTAGGTACAGGGTTAAATACTCCAAAGGGCTATGCTAATTTAGTAGCAAAATATATTGCAGAAGAGTCAGGATTACCCATGATTTCTGCAAAGAATAAATTTGAAGCTCTTGCAGCACATGATGCAATGGTTGAATTACACGGTGCAATAAAAAGAACAGCAATGAGTGCATTTAAAATTGCAAATGACATTAGAATGCTATCTTCTGGTCCACGCAGCGGAATAGGTGAAATATTAATTCCAGAAAACGAACCAGGTTCCTCAATTATGCCGGGTAAAGTAAACCCAACGCAACCCGAGGCTCTTACAATGGTTTGTGCTCAAATATTAGGTAATGATGTGGCTGTTTCTTTTGCCGGTAGTCAAGGTCATTTTGAATTAAATGTATATAAACCAGTAATTGCCGCAAATATGCTGCAAAGTGCAAGACTTTTGGGCCAAGCTTGTTTAAGCTTCAATGATAATTGTGCAATTGGAATTGAGCCAAACCATAAGAATATTAAACAACTTCTTGATCAAAGTTTAATGTTGGTAACTGCATTAAACACGCATATTGGTTATGAAAATGCAGCTAAAATTGCCAAAACCGCTCACAAGAATGGCACAACTTTAAAAGAAGAGGCTATTGCTTTGGGGCTGTTAACAGAAGAACAATTTAACGACTGGGTAAGACCGGAAAACATGGTTGGAAACCCAGATGATTCAATACAATAATACTAAGCTCCCTTTTGGGAGTTTTTTATGAAAAACGCTATACTTTCGGCACACGGTAAAACAATTGAATTGGAATTCCCAAAGATAATGGGAATAATAAACGTCACTGAAGACTCTTTTTATTCAAAAAGTAGGGTCAGCTCAATTGAAGAATTTAAACAGAAAGTAGAACTTCAATTAACACAAGGCGTCGATATCATTGATATTGGTGGCCAAAGTACAAGGCCAGGAAGCAAGCGTATTTCTTCAAAAATCGAATTAAAACGTGTATTGCCGGCACTATCTTGGTTGAAAAAAGAACATCCTTCCATTTTAGTATCAATAGATACTTATTATAGTGAGGTTGCAAAAGCATCTATTGAGTATGGATCAGATATAATTAATGATATTTCATTTGGTTTAGACGATGAAAACATGATTAATGCCATTATTAATCAAGACATCACCTACATCGGAATGCATAAACAAGGAAACCCAGAAACCATGCAACATGCACCTATTTATGAAAATGTTGTGCACGATGTTTTTAATTTTTTACTAGATCGTAAAAATACGTTTTCCATTAAAGGGGTCAAGAATATTTGGCTAGATCCAGGTTTTGGATTTGGTAAAACACTAAATCAAAATTATCAACTACTGAATAACCTTCAAGCACTAAAAGATTCCGATCCGAACATATTAATTGGTGTTTCACGGAAGAGCATGATACATAAATATTTACAAATTCCCCCTGAAGATTCTCTTAACGGCACTACAGCCTTAAATATGATTGCATTAATTAATGGTGCAAAAATTTTAAGAGTTCATGATATAAAAGAAGCAAAAGAATGCGTAAAACTATTTAAACAATTAACCGAATCTTAAGTCAAGTCTTTATAAATTTGAAAAATGAAAAAAATTATTGCTCCATCAATTCTCAGTGCCGACTTTGGTAATCTTCAACGTGATATTGAAATGATAAATAAAAGTGAGGCTGAATGGTTTCACGTAGATGTTATGGATGGAGTATTTGTTCCTAATATTTCATTCGGGTTTCCAGTGATGAAACCATTAAAACAGCATGCTACAAAACCGCTAGATGTACATTTAATGATTGTGCAACCAGAGAGATATGTTGAAGAATTCGCGAAAGCAGGTGCAGATGTTCTTACGGTACATTTTGAAGCAAGCACTCACCTACACAGAACTATTCAGCAAATTAAACAAAATGGTATGAAGGCTGGTGTTGCTATTAATCCGCATACATCAATTTATGGCTTAATGGATGTTTTATCAGATATTGATGTAGTTTGTATAATGAGTGTCAATCCTGGATTCGGTGGTCAAAAATTCATTCAACAAACATTTAAAAAGGTGGAACAATTAGCGGCGGAGATTCAAAAAGACAAGCTTGATACACTTATTGAAATTGACGGTGGTGTAACTTTAGATAATTGCAATGCATTATTCGACGCTGGTGCAAATGTATTGGTTGCTGGTAATACCGTATTCTCCTCTCCCAACCCAAATGATACAATTTCTCAATTATTAAAATAATTTTCTGTCATCAGCGTTTTCTCTAAGTGAGGTTTTCAATTACTCTCATTTCATTTTTATTTTTCCAACTTTCATTTGGACAGTTTGAATACAAGGCTGTTTTTAAGAATCTTCCACAAGACATAAAATTTCTCGAAGTTAGAAATTCAGCAAATGAGAAGTTAATTTCCATTGACCCCAATAATATCCTCAGTTTAGACTTAAGTTCAAACAAGACACTCTTATTTGGGTATGTAAATAATGAAAAAGTATGGGGACATTATACTTCTACTAGTGCTGAGGTAGACACTATTTATTGGGGAAAAGGACTTCAACTTATTGGAACTGTTGAAATAAAATCTCAAAGTGTTGATGATTTTATGCAAACTATTAAGGCAAGAGAACTAAGGCTAAATACTGGAATAGGTTCTGGAGTTGAGAACATTATCAAAATGCTCGGCGGTGTTAGTTCAAATAATGAAATGTCTTCACAATTTTCTGTTCGAGGAGGGAATTTTGATGAGAACCTCATTTATGTAAATGATATTGAAATCTATCGTCCTCAGTTAATTCAAAACGGACAACAAGAAGGCTTAAGTTTCATCAACCCCATGATGGTGGACCAAATTAAGTTTAGTGCTGGTGGATTTGAATCGCAATATGGAGATAAAATGAGTTCCGTAATGGATGTTTCATATAATAAACCAGATTCAAACTATGCTCAAATTTACTTGGGGACAATGATTAACAGCTTGGCTGTTGAAGGTTCGAAAGGTAAGTTATCGGGAATTTTGAGCATCCGTCATTTTACGAATAATTTACTTACCGGTACTTTAAATACACAAGGTACTTACGATATGAATTTTGCTGATATTCAGACTTATTTGAATTATCAAATTTCAAAGAAATGGTCATTAAATTTCTTAGGGAACTTGGCTCAAAATTCATTTCAACTTCGACCGGAAAGTAGAACAACTGAATTTGGAACATTACAAGCAGCCTATCAGTTGAATGTATATATGGCAGGACAAGAAAACCTCAACTATAATTATCAATTAGGTGCAGTTACCTTAAAATATCAACCAAGTATTAGGCAGACCTTTAAATTAATTTCTTCATTAACTGCAATTAATGAAGAAGAGGCATTCGATGTACAAGGGGCCTATAATCTTAGTGAATTAGATCGAGACTTAGGGAGTGATAATTTAGGCAAACCACTTCGGACACTTGGTTACGGTTATTACCTAGATCACGGACGAAATAGAATGCAGAGCAGGATTTTAAATATTTCTCATATTGGTGAATTTGGAAAAAGTACAGATAAAATTCAAGTAAAATACGGTGTACGATATAATAAAGAACAAATCTATGATCGCTATTTTGAGTGGCTATATATGGATTCTGCAGATTACAATGTGGCACCCTGGGCATTTAGCCAAGACAGTATTGTATTAGGAGATATTGTAAGGGCCTCAAATTCTATTTTTACTGATCGCCTTAGTGGATACATTCAATCTCGATTTAATTGGAGAAACTGGGGAGTAAACATTGGTATTCGAAGTAATTATTGGAGTTTAAATAAAGAGCTTTTATGGATGCCTAGGTTTTCTATAAATCACACAAGTATTGATAAAAAAACTAAACTAAGAATGGCTGTTGGCGCATATTATCAGCCGCCATTTTACCGAGAAATTCGTGATTTCTCAGGAAATTTAAATACTAAACTAAAAGCTCAAAAATCAATTCACTCCGTTATTGGAATGGACAAAGTAGTTACACTTTGGGGTAAAGAATTTAAATACACAACCGAGGCTTATTACAAGAAACTTACAGATCTTGTACCATACTTGTACGATAATATTAGAATAAGATATTACGCAACCAATAGTTCTGAGGGGTATGCTATGGGATTGGATAATAGATTATATGGTCAATTTAATGATGGTTTAGAGAGTTGGTTCACATTAAGCCTCTTACAAACTCAAGAGAAAATCACATACGAAAATGAGAATGGCGAAACTATTCAATCTGACTGGTTAAGACGACCAACTGATAGAAGAGTAAATTTTGCAGTATTATTTCAGGACAGACTACCCAATAATCCAAGTATTAGAGTAAATCTAAGTTTAACAATTGGGGGCGCTGTACCCTACTATTTAAATGGTGATGCGCGTTATACAACAAACCCTAATTTAATATCTCCATACAGAAGAGTAGATATTGGTTTTAGTAAAATCTTCCGAAAACTGGGAGAAGAACGCAATGGCTTCAAAGCAATAAAAGAGAGTTGGATTACTTTAGATATTTTCAACCTCCTCGATATTAATAACGTAATAGCTTTTTCTTGGGTTAAAGATCTAAATAATAATAGATACGGGGTCCCAGAATATCTTACAGGACGCCGTATAAATCTTAGGTGGTTTGTGAGTTTTTAATTATCTCCATCTGGTGAAGGTGCCGTTTTATCATTACAATTTTTCAATTCCGTTTCCAATACACCAATCTTCTCTTTCAAGGTTTCAATAGTCTTATTTCTTTCTTGCATACTCTTTGAAAGTTCAAGCATATCTGCGTCCATTTGAATAATTTGAGTTCTCAAAATACTTTCATTTTCAATGCAAGTTTTCTTCTCGCTTTGACATGCTTTTATTTGACTTTGTAAATCTGACTTTTCTTTAGTGATATTATTCAATTTAGAAGACATTGCCTCTAAAACTTACTTAATATAGATGCGTATCGAATCAACTGATTGTATTATCGACAAAATAAACGGGGGATATACATTTGTAGTTTATTTTGCATTTCTGAAGTAATATGAAAAAAGTACTTACCCATTTGTTAACCTTTGTTTTAGGAATTTTTCTTGGCCTCGGCGTTCTAATCGGTATTATGGCTATTGCTATTAGTAGTCTTGGCGAATTTGAAGATAACTATGAATTAAAAGACCATTCAGTATTAAATATCACATTGGGAAGTTCAATACCCGAACAGGGTTCAGATGATCCACTTCAAGAAATAACAAATAAAATCACTAATCAATCAAATACTATTGGTCTTAATCAATTAAGATTAGCGCTTAATAATGCCGAAACCAACCCCAAAATAAAAGGTGTTGTCATAGATGCTGGTAACTATGCAGGAGGTATTGCCCATGCCAGTGAAATAAGAAATGCAATTAATAAATTTAAAAAATCTGGAAAATGGGTTTTTGCATATTCAAATAACTATTCTGAACAAGGAATTTATATTGCTTCAGCATGTGACAGCGTATTTGCAAATCCGCAAGGTATAATTGAATTTAACGGTATTAGTAGTGGAATACTAATGTATAAAGGATTACTTGATGAATTAGGAGTACAGGTACAGGTATTCAAAGTTGGAACTCATAAAGGTGCCGTTGAACCATTTGTGCAAAAAGAACTTTCCGAGGAGAATAGATCTCAAATAATTAAGTATTTAACTGATATTTATAAAGTTCAGGTAAAAGACATTGCAAATGATAAAAATATAGATTTCGAATCATTATGGGATATTGCAATGAGTCAAAAAGTAGTAACCGTTAATGATGCTCAAGAACATGGACTTATCCATAAAACTATATATTGGGACCACTTAGAAAAAAACATTGAGAAAAAAGTAAGTAATCCAAAATATGTTAAAGTTTCAGAGTTTTTAAAAGTTGAGGAAACATATAAATACAAAGAAGATAAAATTGCCGTTTTGTATATGGACGGCGATATTGTACCTGGTAATTCAAAAGACAAGGGACAAATTTCAGGAGATTATTATGCTAACCTAATTCGCAATATTCGTAAGGACAAAAAAATAAAAGCGTTAGTAATTAGAGTAAATAGCCCGGGCGGAAGCTCTCAAGCAAGCGATATTATTGCGCGAGAAATAGAGTTAACCAAGAAGAAGATGCCCGTTATTGCTTCTTATGGAAATGTTGCAGCTTCTGGTGGATATTACATATCATGTTTGGCCGATAGTATTTTTGCCCTTCCAAACAGTATTACTGGCTCTATTGGTGTTTTTGCATTAATACCCAATACAAAAGAATTCTTCAATAAATACACTCATTTAAATTATGAATCAGTTGGCGTGGGCGATCATTCAGAACTTTGGCGACCTGATCAACCGCTAAATTCTTTCCAGGCCCAAGTCATGCAAAATACTGTAAACCAGATATACATAGATTTTAAAAAGACTGTTGCTCGCGGCAGAGGTCTAACTATGACTGAAGTAGAACAACTAGCTCAAGGAAAGGTATACTCTGGAATTATCGCAAAACAAATTGGCCTAATCGATGATTTTGGTAACATAGAACGTGCAATATCAGCTGCTGCAGCTAAATCTAAAGTGGAAAATTACAGAATTGTGGAGTATCCAAAATCTCAAAGTCCCTTACAAGAGATTTTCAATGCTGGAATTGAAACATACATGGATAATACTGTTAGCAAATCTGCAGTAATCAAAGCAGTGAATAAATCTCAAAAGGATTTGATTAATATTCAAGGTATTCAAATGAGACTTCCTTGGTCGATAGAAATTCATTAATTATCGATAACAACCTTTATTTAAAGGAAACTCAACACGCAAACAAAGTTTCCAATTTGGATTTTTATTAGTTTTGCGCCTGCAAAAAATGGAAATCCAAGAAAGGATAATTAGTACTGCTGAAAATTTATATTTCACTTCGGGTCTAAGAAGTATTTCCTTGGATGATGTTTGCAAACCATTAAGAATTTCTAAAAAGACACTTTATAAATATTTTGGCAAAAAAGAGGACCTAGTAAGGTCTTCTTTTCTAGGTTTTTTCAATCGTATAGAAATAGAAATTGCTGAAATAGCAAATAGGTACCATAACCCAGTCGAACAGTTATGGCATGCATCTGATATAGCAATTAAAAAATTATCTGAAATAAACCCAACATTTATAAAAGAATTAAAACAATATCATCAAAATATCTATTTAGAGATTGTTGGAATTAGAAAAAACTTTGTTCGCAAAATGGTTCACCAAAACATAATCATAGGAATTGAATTGGGGTATTTTAGAAAAGAAATTCCTATAGAATTTATAAGCGAAGTTTTTTCCAATGAGCTATTACATATAACACAAAAAATGGCATCTCGAGAAACCCATTTTGAACCCATTTTAATTAAAAGCTTAATTGAATATCATGTTAGGGGAATTGCTTCACAGCAAGGTCAAGAAGCTGTATTACAATATTTCAAAAAATAAAGATAAAATGATAAAATACATCGCAATCGGTTTAATGCTTTTAGCCTCAATAGGTATAAATGCTCAGTCTGAAGAAAATCAATCCTCAGAAAAACTGTCTTTAGTGCAAGCTATAGATCACGCGCTAAAAAATAATTCCGATTTAATGAAAGCAAACATTGACATTAGCATTTCAAAAGAAACTATAAAACAGACGGTAGCAATTGGATTACCACAAATAAGCACTACTGCAGCTTATCAGCATTACTTAACAGTACCTGGTCAATGGATTAAAAATTTTGCATTTCAACCTGGCGCGCCTGAGTACATATTTCTACAATTCCAACAAAAGGTAAATAGTACTGCCAATATTTCAGTAAATCAACTCTTATTTGATGGTTCATATTTAGTTGGACTGAAAGCAACACAAGAATTTCTCAATATGAGTAAATTTATTAAAAATCAGACCGAAGCAGAATTAATATCAAACGTTACAAAATCATACTTAGCAGTGGTTAGTACTGAGTTAAACATCGAATTGCTCAACGCCAATATTGAAACAGTAAAAAAGAGTCTACATGATGTTACTGCAATGTATGAGGAAGGTTTTACAGAGGATTTAGATGTAAAACGTCTAAAACTATCACTTTCAAACCTAGAAGTTGAAAAACAAAAACTAGATAACGCGGTATCCTTTCTAAAGAATGCTTTAAAAGTACAAATAGGTATGTCCGTGAGCAAGGAAATTGAACTAACAGACAAAATTGAAACTGTAGATGAGAAAATCACTATGATAGATTCTGATAATATGGAAAAATTTGATGTTAGCATGCGTCCAGAATACAGCATATTAGACCAATCCATTCGTTTAGGTAAATTAGATAAGAAACGATATCAGATGGGATTTCTTCCTCGTTTGGTTGGCTTCTACCAGCATCAAGAAATGACCATGCGCCCAGAATTCAATTTCTTTGAAAGCAATCTTACGCCCAATAATAATTGGGTTCCTTCAGATGTAGTTGGTTTACAACTTCAATGGACGCTTTTTGATGGTTTAAGTACTGCATCAAAAATCAGGGAAGTACAATACAAAATAGACCAAGCGCAAATTGACTTGGACAATTTCAAAAATGCGGCTACAATGCAATATTATAACGCTTTACAAACAATTAAGGTTAGAGTGGAGCAAGCAGATATTCAAAAATCAAACTTGAATCTTGCGAATGAAATTCATGAAAAAACATTGTTAAAATTTAAAGAGGGAGTGGGTAGTACTTTAGAAATTTCTCAAGCTGAGACTGAGTTAAAAGCTGCTCAAATTAATTATATCAATGCACTTTACGATCTAGTAATCGCAAAAATTGACTATTACAATTCAATCGGAAAAACAATTAAATAAAATGAATAAGAACCCACTATTAATTGCTGGATTAGCACTAGTTGGATGGTTTACATCTTGCGGAAATAATTCAGGCAATCCTGAGAATGCAAAAATTCAAACTGAGTTAGACAGTATTCGTGCTGAGATTGGGAAGCTTCAAACAAGAGAGGCTGAGTTAATGGCAATGCTTGGAGATAATGCAGATGCCAAAAACAAACTTGTTGAAATCATGGAGGTTCAAACATCTAAGTTTGTAAGTGAAATCACAGTCGAAGGTATCGTTAATGCATCGGGGAGCACTATTGCAACGGCAAAAGCCCCAGGTACTGTTACTGATATCCTCGTAAAAGAGGGTCAAACTGTTCAAAAAGGTCAGATCCTTGCTACTCTAGATCGTACGGCATTGGAAAGTTCAAAAAGAGAACTAGAGCAACAATTAAGTTTTGCCAATACTATTTATGAAAAGCAGTATCGTTTGTGGGAAAAGGGCATAGGTACAGAGGTGCAGTATTTAACAGCAAAAAATCAAAGAGATGCAATTGAAAAAAGCCTAAATACTCTAAACAGCAATATTGATATGTATAATATTAAATCTGCGATTAGTGGAACAGTTGAGTCTATTGATTTAAAGATTGGTCAGGTTGCTTCACCGGGTATGCCATATTTCAAGTTGTTGAACCTAAGTAATATAAAGGTGAAAGCTGAGGTTTCAGAATCCTATTCGGGTAAAATAAACGCTGGTGACAGTGTAAGAATTTTATTTCCTGATCTCAATCAGACCGTTTCTGGAATTGTAAGTTTTGCCTCTAAGTTTATTGATCCTTTAAACAGGACTTTCAAGGTAGAGGTTTCATTACCAAAGGTAAATTCGATCAAGCCTAATATGATTGCCAAGCTGAGAATCCTTGAATACATAAAGAATGACGCAATTGCTATACCTGCAAATTCAATCCAAAGTACAGAACTTGGGACTTTTGTTATGCTATACAGTACAGAAGAAAAATCCGCTAGAAAGGTGAATATTATTATTGGCAAGACCAATATGAATTCTACCGAAATACTAGGAGGGCTGAACCCTGGCGATCAATTAATTGTTAATGGTTTCCAAGAATTGGCAGATGGTCAAAAAGTTTCAATAGCAAAATAAAATGGCGAAGAAATCTTTTAAAGAATTCGGTCCTACTAGTTGGAGTATCGATAACCGAACCAGTATTTATATCCTGACCATATTTATAAGTATTGCAGGAATATTTTCATACATCAAATTACCCAAAGAACAGTTTCCTGACATAGTTATTCCAACAATTTATGTGCAGACCGTTTACCCGGGATCATCTCCAAAGGATATTGAAAACCTAATAACCAAGCCAATTGAGAAGAAAATCAAATCAATAAGCGGAGTTAAAAAGTTAAAAAGTCAATCTAAACAGGACTTTTCAATCATTACTGTTGAGTTTGATACAGATGTAGATGTTCCTGTAGCAAAAGCTAAAGTTAAAGATGAAGTTGATAAGGCAAAGGCTGATTTGCCAAATGACTTAGATTCAGACCCATCTGTGATGGAGGTAAACTTTAGCGATATGCCAATTTTGTACATTAACATGTCCGGGGACTATAGCTTACAAGATTTAAAACGCTATGCAGAAATTGCGAAGGATAAGATAGAATCGCTGCCCTCAATTACCCGAGTAGACATGGTAGGTGCTTTGGATCGCGAAATACAAATAAACCTGAACCTTACTAAAATGGTTGGGGCTGGAATCACAATTGACGATATAGTTCGCGGTATTCAATTTGAAAATATGCGTATTTCAGGAGGAAATATTGACATTGACAAAATGAAAAGAACATTGAGTGTATCTGGGGAATTCAAAAATGCTTTTGAAATTGGAAACACCGTAATTAGGAGTAACACTGGTGCAACACTTTACATCAAAGATGTTGCTGAAATAGTGGATGGATTCAAAGAAAAGGAAAGCTACGCACGATTAGAAGGTGAAAATGTAATCACACTAAATATTGTCAAGCGTTCTGGTGAGAACCTAATCCAAGCATCTGATGATTGTAGGTCAATTATCTCTGAACTTCAGTCTAACGGTGCATTCCCAAAGAATTTAAACGTAGTTTTTACAGGCGACCAAAGCACACAGACTCGTGTTACGGTTCATGATCTGATTAATACCATTATCATTGGTTTCATTCTTGTAACGTTGATTTTAATGTTCTTTATGGGTACTACAAATGCCATTTTTGTAGGGCTTTCAGTTCCGCTATCATGCTTTGTTGCATTCTTGATTATGCCATCTATTGGATTCAGTTTAAACTTTATTGTTTTATTTTCATTTTTATTGGCTTTAGGTATTGTTGTAGATGACGCAATTGTTGTAATTGAAAATACCCATAGAATTTTCAATAAAGAGGATTTATCAATTGTAGATTCTGCAAAAAAAGCAGCCGGTGAAGTTTTCCTACCAGTATTATCCGGAACTCTAACTACCCTATCACCTTTTGTTCCATTGGCATTTTGGAAAGGTGTAGTTGGTAAATTTATGTTCTTTCTCCCTGTAACACTTATCATTACTCTCTTGGCCTCACTTTTGGTAGCTTATATTATCAATCCTGTTTTTGCTGTTGATTTCATGCAAAAAGATGAAAAACCAAAAAGAACAGCTGAGAGTAATAAGAAGTTTATTAAAAATGCTGCTATTTGGAGCATTTTAGCATTAATTGGTTATTTAGCGGGAGGATTTGGTTTAGGTAATTTTATTATTCTTTTATTCTCTTTATATGCTTTACACTATTGGTTTTTAAAAGGATTTATTCATCGCTTTCAAACCATTCGTTGGCCGAAGGTGCAAGAAGGTTACAGAAAGATTGTTGCCTGGTCTTTATCTGGGAAGCGTTCATTAATGATTCTAGTATCATTGATCGGATTATTTGTATTAAGTATTGTTATTACTGCTCTGCGTAAACCTGAAGTAGTATTCTTCCCACAAGCCGATCCCAATTTCACTTATATCTATATGACTTTACCCACTGGAACAAGTGCAAAGCATACCGACAGTATTGTAAAAATTGCTGAAGAAAAGGTTTTTGACGTATTAAATAAAGAAACGAATAAGGAGCTAGTTGAAAGTGTTATTTCTAACGTAGCTGTAGGTGCAACTGACCCCAATAGCGGTGACAGAAGTATTAATAGTAATATGGGTAAGATTACGGTTGCATTTGTAGAATTTTCAAAACGGAATGGACAAAGTACTCAAAAAATCCTTGATGAAATAAGAAAAAATCTTTCAGGATTTGCTGGAGTTGAAATGACCATAGAAAAGGAACGTAATGGACCTCCTGTAGGGAAAGCGATTAATATTGAAATTAGAGGAGATGAATTTGAAACATTGGTAAAAACAGGGGCTTCTTTGAAACTTTACCTAGAGGATAAAAAAATTCCGGGTGTTGAAGAGTTAAAAAGTGACTTTGTTAGTTCAAAGCCAGAAGTTCAAATTGTTATTGACAGAGAAAGAGCAAACCGCTATGGTATTAGTACAACCCAAATAGGGATGTTATTGAGAAATAGTATATATGGTGCTGAAGCTTCTAAATTTAAAGATGAAAATGAAGACTACCCTATTATGGTTAGAATTGAAAAATCTACCACAAATGATTTAAATGCTCTTTTAAATACGAGAATTGCTTTTCGTGATATGATTGCGGATGGTATGCTTCGTCAGATTCCTTTGAGCGCAGTGGCAGATGTAAAGTATACTAACTCATATGGTGGAATAAACAGATTAAATCAAAAGCGAGTTATTACTTTAGCGTCTAATGTACTTGGTGGCTATGCTCCAAATGAAGTTGTTACTAATGTAGAACAAGCACTTAAGAGATATCCAAATACCGATGGAATTGAAATTGCATTAACTGGAGAACAACAGGAACAAAAAGAGACTGCGGGATTCCTTGGAACGGCAATGTTAGCTTCAATTGCTTTAATTATCGTAATATTGGTTTCTCAATTCAATTCCATCTCTAAACCTATTATTATTTTGAGTGAAATCTTGTTCTCAGTAATAGGTGTATTCCTTGGATTTGCCATATTTGACATGAGTTTTTCAGTTATCATGACAGGTATTGGTTTAGTTGCACTTGTGGGGATTGTTGTTAGAAATGGAATTTTAATTGTTGAGTTTGCAGATCAGCTTAGAAATGAGGGTATGACATTAAAAGAAGCCGTTATTGAATCAGGTAGAACAAGAATGACACCAGTAATGTTAACTGCCGCAAGTACAATTCTAGGACTAATTCCACTTGCTGTTGGTTTAAATATGGACTTTATAACTTTATTTACTGAACTAAATCCTCATATTTATTTTGGAGGTGATAGCGTTGCATTCTGGGGACCTTTGAGTTGGACTATGATCTTTGGTTTAGGATTTGCAACAATACTTACCTTGTTCATCCTTCCAAATCTTTATTATTTAAATGAATTAACGAAAGTTCGGATTTACAAACTCTTTGGAATTAAATACAATCCAGATAAAGAACTAAAACCAAATCGAGGTAAGAACAAGAATTGATTGAATTATTATTGAGAGGGGGGACTGAAAAGCTCTCCTTTTATTTAAAACCTTATCAAAAATATAAAAATGAAAACTAATAGTTCATTTAAAACAACCAATAATCAGTTCAAAGCAAAACCAATCATTTTATAATTTACAATCTCTATTTCCGCACCATCTACAAATTCACCAGGTAATAACTTCACAGATTTATGTTAGTAGTTAGTTATTGAGCAATAAAAAAGGGAGTATATATATATATGCTCCCTTTTTTATTTTTAATTGAAACTCAATTAATTCAATGTGAATGTATTCTTTTGCCTTAATAATCCTCTGGTCCAAAGTTCAGTAGTATACTTTCCTTTTTTTAGTTTACCTTTTAATGTTCCACTGGGGGGGAAACTAATCTTAACTTTTTGCAATGCACCATCAAATTTAACAACTTCTTTAACGGTGTTTACTTGAGATTTATCTTGTAATTTTTTATTAGTCAATGATAAAACACCACCATCTGGATCGATCAATCTAATGGTTACTTCCTCTTCAACAATTTCTGTAACCATTGGGTTCTCTAAAATATCATATGATAGTTTGAATTTATGAATTTTAGAAGCTTTATCTTTTAATCTTCCTTTATTATCGTATGCTGAAGTAATAAGTGTTCCAAATTGAGGAATTGCACCTCTCTCAAGTCTTTCTTTTAATTCTACATTTTCTACTTCTACAGCCTCTTTCTCGTTCACCACAACCTCGTATCCAACAATAATAGAATCACGCTCGTGTCTAATTGTATCCAACTGCGCAGTTAGAGTAGTGATTTTATCTTTGGCGTCTGCTAATTGCTTTTTGATACCTGAAAGATTTACTTTTTTACCAGAAGAGTTTACATTAATATCTCCGCCTGAATATTCAAGCAATTGCCTCCTTAAGTATCTTATTTGCTGATACGCTGCAATAACCTTAGGGTTATTATCTCCTTCCAATTCCGTTACCTTATTGGCTAACATTTGGTTTTCTTCCTGAAGTGACTGTACTATTGCATCTAATGAATCTTCCATGCGCATTAACTCTTTTTGCATAGAGTCTCTCATTGAAACAAGTTCTAATTGTTTCTGGGCCAGTGCCTCTTCATTGTTGAGATAAAGATAGGTATTGGTTCCTGCTGACAAAATCAATAGTATCAACAATACGATAATAACTGCTGTTTTTTTCATAAATAAAGTACAATAATACAAATTTAAGAGTACTTCTTAATAATTCTGCAGTACTCCTTTTAATTTATTTCATCTCGATATTGCTGGTATTCATTATACCCCTTCCCAATTTTTTGAATAACATTTCGATTATCCAAAATGAACCATTGTGGCATTTCTTGTAATTTTAACTTTTCAACTTCATTTGGACTAAGTACTCCTTGTAAACAATCATTGGGTAAACTATAAGTTCTATTGTAACGACTCAAATATTTCACGGCTCCACCATAATTAAGCATCACCCAATCAATATTTTTTTTGTTTTTATTAGACAATCTGATTGCATCATGCCAGAAGGTAGAGTCATTAGAAAATGTAGAGTCGAATGCACTCCAAACTACAATAACTTTACCATTATCCTGGTTAACTTTCCTTATCGAACTTCTACCGCCTTCTTTCTTTGCAATACAATACTTTACTCGAGGAATTTTTTGTCCAACCATTAAAGTAAACTCAGAACATTTTACTGTTGCTTGCCTTATTGAAAATACTTTATTCAACGGGTAATATTTTACCAAATAAGCATTTCCTAGCCAAGTCAATAACATCTGGCTATCAAAACCTACTGAACTTCTTAATCAAATTCATTTGTTTTATTTGAATTCTGAGCAATAAAGGCTTCATCTATTCCAACGTCATCAATTCTTCCGTTGTTATTTTTATCATAAATGCCAAAAATGAGTTTCTGATTTCCAATTTTAAATTGGGAATACCTTAATTGATATCTCTTTACTTTTAGTGAATACTTAGCTCCAACAAAAACCCTCCTTCCTTTTGATTCATTTATAAATAAATCTATCATATTCGAGAATTTCCAGAATCTGTTATGCGGAAAATTTTCAATTGTAATCCCTGTACTTGTTGTAGAGTCTTCAAAATACGAGATTAATTTATTCGGGTTAGAATCCCATAATGTATCGACTTTATCATTAGTAAAATCGAAATCGTGATTTCTATCCAATACAAAAATCCGAGCAGGTCCCTTATGGGTAATAATCTTTTCGTTTTTCGTTATAAATAAAATGTTATTCGAATTATAGTCTGAAATATTATGTTCTTGAAATAACCACCCATACAACCACCCTTTTACCTCTTGTTTTGGTAATTTAATTGTGTAATTTTTAACCTCATTATCCATATCAGGGGCTGCCATATCAAGTGGTGACTGAACCTCTGAATTTGAAATAACAAAAAGTGGAACAAATCCCATATTTGAGGATTGTCTAGTAGAAACACCTACATCATTCAGGAAAACATTTGTTTGCCCAAATAAACTGTTGGATAAAAATAGTAAAACTAATTGTTTAAAAAGTTGGATACATTTTTTCATCTAAAGAACTATCTGCAGAATCTAACAACCATAACAATAATTGCAACCATGAACATAATCAAAGAAATTCGATTTATGCCATGCATCATGCGTAAGTTAAGATTGTTTTTTTCGCTTTTATTCTTTTTAAACGAAATATAATTCCAAATCTTTTGAAGAATCATGTCCAAATATATTATTAACTTTCGGCAGTATTGGTAACTGCCAGTAAATTAACAGGATTATTGACTTTTTCTTCCAACAAAGCAAAGTCTAATACTTCGAACATATTATTTACATAATGAAATTTTAATCCTTTTAAATAGTCAGGATTAATATCTTCTATATCTTTCTCGTTTTGCTTACAAAGAATAATGTCTTTAATTCCAGCACGTTTAGCTGCTAATACTTTTTCTTTAATTCCACCCACCGGCAATACTTTACCTCTTAAGGTTATTTCGCCAGTCATTGCCAAGTTTTCTCGAACTTTTCTTTGAGTGAATAATGAAGCTAAAGATGTTAAAACAGTAATTCCCGCTGATGGACCATCTTTTGGTATGGAACCAGCTGGGAAATGAATATGGACACCCCAGTTTTTAAATATTGATGCCTCTAGTTCTAAATAGTCAGAATGCGCTTTTAAGAAAGTACTCGCCAAGCTAACACTTTCTTTCATTACATCACCCAATTGACCCGTAACTTTCAGTTCTGGCTTTCCTGGGAGTAAAGTACTTTCAACGAATAAGACAGAACCTCCCATTGGACTCCAAGCCAAACCTGTAACAACCCCTGCAGTTTCATTGTTTTCATACATCTCAGGATCTAGCTTCTCATTTCCAAGTATAGTTTCTATATCCTCTGGTTTTATATTCTTTTTATACTCTTCTTCAGACGCAATTTTCTTTGCAATAAATCTGGCTACCGCAGCAATTTTTTTATCTAAACTTCTTACTCCACTTTCTCTTGTATACTGCTCAATTATACTCACGATGGCCGTATCAGATAATTTCAATTGAGCACCTTTTAATCCATGAGCTTTGCGTTGCTTGGGAATAAGGTATTTCTTGCCTATTTGAACTTTTTCTTCAATACTATAACCATGCAAATCAATAATTTCCATTCGATCTAATAAAGCAGGTTGAATGGTATCTATCGAATTTGCTGTAGCAACAAAAAGTACTTTACTTAAGTCGTAATCCAATTCTAAATAGTTGTCATAAAATGAAGTATTTTGTTCAGGATCTAAGACTTCAAGTAGTGCAGAACTTGGGTCTCCTCTAAAATCACGACCTAACTTATCAATCTCGTCTAAAACAAAAACAGGATTGGAAGAAGAAACCTTTTTCAGGTTTTGGATAATTCTACCAGGCATTGCGCCAATATATGTTTTTCTATGTCCGCGGATTTCAGACTCATCATGCAATCCGCCCAAACTCATTCTTACATATTTTCTTCCTAGCGCTCTTGCTATACTTTTACCTAAAGAGGTTTTACCTACACCAGGAGGTCCGTATAAACATATTATGGGACTCTTCATATCTCCTTTTAACTTCAATACTGCCAGATACTCTAGGATTCTAGTTTTAACCTTTTCGAGGCCAAAATGATCCTCATCTAATACTTTTTCCGCATGAATTAGATCAAAATTATCTTTGGTGAATGATTCCCACGGAAGTTCCAACATTAGTTGCACGTAATTCAAGCTCACAGAGTAATCAGGCGATGCTGGATTAATCCTTGATAATCGCTCTAACTCTTTTTCAAAATGCTCATTAATTTCGGGCTTCCAACGCATTTTTGCACCTTTTTCCTTTAAATTTTGAATTTCTTTATCGGGACTATCAGCACCTAACTCTTCTTGGATAGCTCTTATTTGTTGATGAAGGAAATATTCTCTCTGCTGTTTATCAATGTCTGTTCTGACCTTATTTTGAATTTGGTCTTTTAACTCAAGCATTTGTAGTTCTTTGGTCACATATTCCAAGACCTTTACAGCACGAGTTTTTGGGTCTAAATTCTCCAGTATTTGTTGCTTTTCAGGAACTGTAATATTCAGATTAGATGCGACAAAATGTATGAGAAAAACGCTTGAATCTATATTTCTAATCGCAATAGCTGCCTCAGATGGTATATTTGATGAAAGTACTACAATTCGATTAGAAATATCTTTAATTGAATCAATAATTGCCCTGTATTCCTTATCCTCCTTGAATTTCAAATCTGGTTCAGGATGAATTTTAGCTTTTAAATAGGGTTCAATAGCTGTATACTCTCCTATTTTTATTCTCCTTTTACCTTGGATTATTACAGTTGTTGTTCCATCAGGCATTCGCATTAGTTTGATAATTTTTGCCAATACACCAACTTCAAACAAATCATCCCCTGATGGGTCCTCAATGTCAGAATTCCTTTGTGAAACTAATGCTATAGTTTTATCCTTCTTATTTGCTTCTTTAACAAGTCTTATACTCTTATCTCGACCAACGGTAATTGGAAAAATCACTCCGGGAAATAGAACTGTATTTTTTATAGCTAAAACGGGTAATTCGTTAGGAATTTCCATTTTGTTACTTTCATCTTCTTCTTGTTTAGAAAAAAGTGGAAGGAATTCTGGAGATTCATCAACTGTATCTTCATCACCTGACATACCCATGAACTTTAGATCTTTTTCGAACATTATTCTTCAAAACTACAACGCTTATGCCAAATGTTCACGAACAAAAATTGTAAGACGAATTTTGTAATTTTTATGAATAATTTCGAAAACATTTGAACAGCTTGTCATATTTCAAGACATTTTGACACATTATTTATTATTTGTATTTACATCTATTTTCTCGAAATTTGTAAACACAGATAATAGATTAACAATGAAAACAAAATTAATTATTGCGGCATTAGCTCTTCCGATCTTAGGATTTTTGGGAGCATGTGGAGACAGCGCTAGTGATACTCCAAAGCCAACGGTAACATTGAAAGAAGGTGGACTAACAACGAACACAGAAATTATTTCCGGTGAGGAAATCTCATTTGTAGTTTCTGCCACTGCTGGTTCTGAAGCCCTTGCTAGTGTTTCAATTAAAGCAACCTGGGATGGTAAAACAGAAAATATTTTTGATACTACAATCACCTCTAAATCAACCGAATTCACCTACACCACTATCCTTTTAGGTTCTGTTGGAGATGATGTAACTTACACCATTACCGCAAATGATGGAAATGGAACTACGGGTGAAGCTAAAGTGGTTGTTTCAGTAATGCCTATTCAGGCTAGCTTAGATGGACAAAGTGGCTTTCAATTGTATAATGCAAACTCTCAGGGGTTGAACATTTCTTTTGATTTATATAGAGCGAATGCAATGATTACCGGTACACCTGCAAATCAAGACATTATTGATGCAACTACTACAGGTCAAGCGGAGTGGTCAAAAACTTGGAAATCTAACAATGGTTCTACATTTGTAAAAGTTGATCCAAACGATTGGCAGAATGGAACTTCAACTACTTACTTATTCCAACTTTACAAAGCAAATAAGAACAGTTTGAAAGAAACCATATCAGATATGGAAGTAGGTGATGTTATTTTAGTACGTTCTGGACAAGACATTGAGTTCAATTTATTTCTTGTGAAAATCACTGGAGTTGTTGACTTGCCAGCAGCTGGAAATAATAATGATTACTACCAATTTGACATGCGCGGATTGATTTTCTAAATAAATATTTACACTTTATATAAAAACCCTCGATGCTTCGAGGGTTTTTTTGTTAATTTGAAGCTCCACAAAAAATGTCAAATCCAAACCAACAAATAAAGAAAATTGCGGTATTCACCTCTGGTGGTGATGCCCCTGGGATGAATGCTTGTATTCGCGCCGTTGTTAGATCAAGTGTGCATTTTGGAATGGAAGTTTTTGGAATTCATGGAGGATATCAAGGAATGATTGAAAATGATATCCACCCTATGGATGCATCTTCCGTTGCCAATATTATCCAATATGGTGGTACTATTTTAAAAACTGCAAGATCCAAAGAGTTCATGACTCCGGAAGGTAGAAAAAAAGCTTTTAATAATTTAAAATCTCATGGCATAGATGCGATCGTTGCTATTGGAGGAAATGGAACCTATACAGGAGCACTTAAATTCAACGAGGAATACCAAATTCCTATAGTTGGATGTCCAGGAACTATTGATAATGACTTATTCGGAACTGATTTTACAATAGGTTTTGATACAGCCATAAATACAGCCATGGATGCAGTGGACAAAATTAGAGATACTGCAGATGCTCATGATAGAGTTTTTTTTATTGAAGTCATGGGACGGCACTCAGGCCATATTGCCCTTTATGCTGGAATTGGAGGTGGTGCTGAAGGTATCTTCATTCCTGAAAAGGATAATGAATTTGAAGATATTATCGATTCTTATGAAAAAAAATCAAGGAACAAAAAATTTTCAATTTTCGTTGTAGCTGAAGGAGATGAAGACGGTCACGCATTTGATATTGCAAAAAAATTCCAAGATGTTTTTCCTAACATAGACTCTAGAGTAACTGTATTGGGCCATATCCAACGTGGTGGAAAGCCATCTGCTAACGATAGAATACTTGCTTCTCGAATTGGCGCACACGCAGTAAAAGCTTTAACCGAAGGAAATACAAATGTTGCTATTGGAGTCATTAACAATGAAATTTCTTTCACACCCTTCCAAGATGCTATATACAATAAGAAAAGTATAAATGAGAATCTTTGGATAATGAATGATATATTAACGCGATAGTTTGATATATGTTGAGCTCACTGTATATCCAAAATTATGCACTCATCAATGAGCTTAAGATCAATTTTGACAAAAAACTCACGATCATTACTGGGGAAACTGGTGCCGGAAAAAGTATTCTACTTGGTGCACTTAGTTTAATTCTTGGTAAACGTGCAGATACAACTGATATCGCAGATGAATCAGAAAAGTGTATTATAGAAGCAAATTTTAATATTGCCGGATTAAATCTCAATTCTATTTTCAACAACTATGAAATTGATTACTCAGACTCTTGTGTAATCCGACGCGAAATCACAAAACAAGGAAAATCAAGATCATTCGTAAATGACTGCCTTGTTAATCTTACTACATTAAAACTTATCGGATCTTATTTGGTTGATATTCAAAGTCAAAACTCGTCATTGCTGATGACTCAAAATGAGGCTCAATTGAGCCTTGTGGATTCTCTTATCCCTGAAGAATTACTTATAGAATATCGTAATATTTTTGAAATTCATCGTACTAAGGAATCCGAGTTAAAATCTTTAAAAAGAAAAAAATTAGAATTTGAAAAAGACAGAGATTATAATGAATTCTTATTTAACGAGATACATTCATTAAATTTAAATACTGCAGATGAAACCATTGAAGATGAGATTGCCAAACTTAGTCAGGCAGAAACAATTCAACAGGTTTTATTTAAGGTAAACTCCTTGATTGAAGAAAATGAACAAAGTATTAGAAATATTCTACGTGAAATCTCTAGAGATCTTCAATCCATTTCTTCAATTTCAAAACAGTACGAGGATATCCTGCAAAGAATTGAGTCCTGCATTGTAGAATTGAGTGATATTGCATCAGAATCATTTCAATTAGCAGAGAATACAGATGACAATCCCCAATTCCTGTATCAATTAAATGAAAGACTTGGAGAGATTCATCGATTGCAAAGAAAACATCAAGTTGAATCAGTTTCAGAATTGTTAAATATTCAAGAACAGCTCGATCAAAAATTAAATCAAAACGATTTGATTTCGAGTGAAATTGAAGAGTTAGAGGCTGATGTTGACCAACTCTTAATTCAATTAACCTCGAAAGGCAATCAATTATCAGAAGCAAGAAAAAGTGAATCTAGTTTATTAGAAAAAGAGGTATTATCAATTCTAAAAGGCCTTTCGATGGAACATACCCAAATAAAATTTTCATGGGAAAAACTTCAAGATTATTCGGAAAATGGGAATGACTCAGTTGATTTATTGTTTAGCTCAAATCCAGGCGTAAGTATGAAATCATTATCTCAAATAGCATCCGGAGGAGAATTATCAAGGTTGAGTTTTGCTTTTAGAAGCATTATTTCAAAAAACCATCAATTTCCAACGCTTATTTACGATGAGGCCGATACCGGTATTAGTGGAAATGTAGCAGCTAAAATGGGAATTCTCATGAGGGAAATGGGAGATAAACATCAAGTAATTTGTATTACTCATCTACCGCAAGTAGCAAGTGCCGGTCAGCACCAATTTGAAGTTGTTAAAAAAATCGATAATAAAACAGCTAGAACCGAAATCCATAAACTTACTGATGAAGAAAGAATTACAGCAATTTCAAAAATGCTATCAGGAACCGAACAATTGGAAAGTGCTTATCAAACAGCCAAAGAATTGTTAAGTCAGTTTTAAAAAAGTTCTCCCGATTCTTCTTGAGATTCGTAATAAGAATCTATTGCAGTAGGCCCTTTTCTAGCAATACCTGTGGCTAATTCATCACAACGTTCGTTCTCCTTAATTCCTGCATGACCTTTTACCCAATTAAAATTTACCTGTTTGAAATTTTGATGTTCCTGATCAAATAATTTCCATAAATCTGGATTTTTGACTTTCTTGAATCCTTTCTTTTTCCAATTCTCCAACCACCCTTTTAAAACAGCATCACATACATATTTACTATCGGTATATACTTCTACTGGAATATCCTTTGATTTTATTTTCTGGAGTGCCCTTATCACCGCCATTAACTCCATACGGTTGTTTGTAGTTTTACGGAAACCTTCGGCTATCTCTTTTCTATATTCTCCGTAAATCATTACAACTCCAAAACCACCAGGACCAGGATTGCCTAAGGCTGCACCATCTGTGTATATTATTATGTTCTTTGTCACTTCAACAAACTTATTACTTCTTTTCTTAATCGATAAAACCAATTGTCAACACAAATCGTTGTAAATTTGAATATGCATGCGCTTTACATAGGTATTGGTGATGAACTCTTATTAGGACAAACAATAGAAACAAACAGCAATTACCTGGCACTGCAACTTAAAAACCTGGGAATAGAGTTTAAAACTAAAATTTGTATTTCTGACGACAAAACTGCAATAACTGATGCATTAGAAAATGGCTTAACTAATTTTAAATTAATTTTTATCACGGGAGGATTGGGTCCAACAAAAGACGATAAAACAAAAATTGTTCTTGAAGATTATTTTGGAGGAGGCTGGAGAAGGGATTCTGATGTAGAAAAACATCTAGAAAAAATATTTGCATCCAAGGGTAAATCATTATCAGATATCAATAGACATCAAGCAAATCTTCCAAATAATTGCGAAACTTTGTTCAATCCGGTAGGTACAGCTCCAGGCATGTGGTTTGAAAAAAACAATTCAATAATTATATCGTTACCTGGTGTCCCCTATGAAGTAAGGTCAATTTGGGAAAATTCCATTTTAACAAAATTATCAGAACGATTTAATTTAACACCAAAAATATACAAGACACTCACTACAATGATGAAACCTGAAAGTCAAATAAGTGAGGACTTAAATTACTTTGAATCTAAATTACCTCCACAAATTACCTTAGCATATTTGCCCAATTACCACACAGTAAAATTGAGGCTAACGCTGTTAGAAAATTATTCAGAAGAATCTTTTAATGTTTATTGGCAAGATTTAATCTCAAGCTTGGGTCCTGAGCTTATTTCAACAGAAGGCCTATCTCCTATTGAAACACTTACTCAATATCTACTAATGAATAACTGGAAAATTTCTACTGCCGAAAGTTGCACTGGTGGATATATTGCCAATGAACTCGTAAAACAGCCTGGCATTTCTAAAGTGTTTCCAGGTAGTTTGGTAACTTACAGTAATGAATCTAAAAATCACCTTTTAGGAGTTTCAAATGATTCATTAAATAAATATGGCGCAGTTAGCGAAATAGTAGCCACTGAGATGATCCAAGGGCTAAAAAATAGATTCAAAACAGAATGTTCAATTGTTACTACTGGAATAGCTGGTCCTAGCGGAGGTACTGAAAATAAATCCGTAGGTAGTATTTACATCGGCACTAGATTCAATGATAAGATTGAAATAAAATATTATAAATTGAGAGGAGACCGTAAAGAGTTCATGAAAAGAGCACTTCAACATGCAATTTATCAATTGATAGAAATGTTCAGAAGAATCTAAAATCAACCGACTTTTTGAATTAATTTTGAAGTCAGATGTCTGAGAAAGTTATCATTTTAGATTTTGGATCACAATACACTCAACTAATTGCCAGAAGATTAAGAGAATTAAACGTTTTTTGTGAAATTCAACCCTTCGACAAACCCATAGATTATAATGATGGAGTTAAAGGCGTTATTTTGAGTGGTAGTCCATGTTCTGTGAATGATGAAGATGCCCCGCAAATCAATACTAAAGAAATTTATTCGAAAGTTCCGCTTTTAGGTGTTTGTTATGGTGCTCAATATTTGGCAAAATCTCATGGAGGAATTGTTGAAAAAAGTGAACATAGGGAATATGGTCGTGCTAAAATGATACAAAATGGCAATCATAACGCCTTACTTGACGGACTAACATATGAAAGCCAAGTATGGATGAGCCATGGCGACAGTATCACTCAATTACCTGAAAATACAAAAATAATTGCAACCACGGATAGTATTCCCGTAGCGGCATTCGAGTTAACAGGTACTGAAAATCCTACTTATGGAATTCAATTTCACCCTGAAGTTTATCATAGTACTGAGGGATTAGAGCTACTTAAAAACTTTGTATATTCAGTTTGTGGATGTAAGGGTGATTGGACCCCTGGTCATTTTGTAGATGAATCAGTTTTAGAACTTCAGAATGAAATTGGTGAACAAGACATCGTAATCTTAGGGCTTTCTGGCGGTGTAGACTCAACCGTTGCCAGTTTGTTACTCCATAAGGCCATTGGAAAAAGATTAGTTTGTATTTTTATTGATAATGGTCTTCTCAGAAAAAATGAATTCCACGAGGTATTAGAAAATTATAGACAGCTTAACTTGAATGTAATAGGTATTGATGCTTCTGAGGAATTTTATAATGCACTATCGGGAATTTCAGACCCAGAAGGAAAGCGAAAAGCAATAGGAAGAGTGTTTGTTGAAGTTTTTCAGAAAGAAGCGGCTAAAATAAAAGATGCGAAGTGGTTAGCTCAAGGAACTATTTATCCAGACATTATTGAAAGTGTAAGTGTTAAAGGTCCTTCAGCAACTATTAAAAGTCACCATAATGTTGGTGGATTACCAGAAAAAATGCATTTGAAAGTGGTTGAACCTTTAAAAATGTTATTCAAAGATGAGGTAAGACGAGTAGGAAAAGCATTAGGTTTATCAGATAGTTTCCTAAATAGACATCCTTTTCCTGGACCAGGATTGGGAATTAGAATTCTTGGAGACATCACTGCAGATAAAGTAAAATTATTGCAAGAAGCAGATGCCATATATATAGAGAAACTTAAATCTACTGGCTGGTACGATAAAATTTGGCAAGCCGGAGCAATTTTATTGCCGGTTTACAGCGTCGGAGTCATGGGTGATGAAAGAACATATGAACAGGTTGTGGCATTACGTGCTGTGGGAAGTACCGATGGAATGACGGCTGACTGGATTCATTTACCCTACGAAATGTTAGCAGATATATCAAATGCAATTATTAATCGTGTAAAAGGTATTAACAGAGTAGTATACGATATAAGTTCAAAACCACCAGCAACAATTGAATGGGAATAACTAAAAAATACAATCTTTATAGGAGCTTCATTATTTTATTTCTCTCGTTACTAATTTTAAATATTAACGGTCAAAGTGAAATTAAATCAAATAGCAATTACAGGATTGGTGTGTTTCTTCCGTTTTCAGCATCAACTGATGCCGAAGGGAATATTGATAAACAACAGCAATTAATATCATATGCCATGATGGATTTCTATGGTGGCATTCAGCTTGCACTTGAAAACCTATCTAAACTTGGTTTTAGTGCTGATGTTTACACATGGAATTCTCATGGGAAATCTACCACAGAACTAAACCAAATAATTGAATCGAATACCTTTAAATCTTTAGATATTCTTATTGGACCTATCGACGATAAAGTGGCCGTTGAGATTAGTCAATCAAACCCAACTATTATACAAGTATCTCCTTTAAAATACCTAAAAAACAATTCTAATACCATTAACTTTTTTCAGAAAAAAGAGAATCGATTTGAATCTGTTTTCGAAGGAGTAGTTAACAGGTTTTCAAACTACAAAATATGCATTATTTCTAATAATATAGCTAAAGCGCAAATCACTGTAAAAAATCTATTAAAAGATGATAAGGATAGTAAAACTGTGAGTTATCATAGCTACAAAAATGGATCTATAAAACCAAATATTCCTTCTGGTGATGATATTATCATGGTGATTGATGGAATTTCCCAAACTCAAAAATTGAGTCTAACTAAAAGAATTAATAGAAAGACCAACAGTTATATAATTGCAGATCATACTTGGTTTGACAATTTCCTATCTACGGAGGAAGTTGATGAGTCATTAATAATTTACCCCACAATAAATTATATTTTCGGATTAGATTCAAGCACGCAAGAATTTTCTAATCAATACTTAGATAGTTTCCATGCAGAACCTAGCAGATTTGGTTATCAAGGTTATGATCAAATGTGGTTTATTGGAAATGCATTGTTAACATTTGGGATTGATTTTATGGAGTTTTTGCCAAAAGCTGAATTTTCAGGAACAATAAATAACATTGCTCTTAAAAAAAGCGAATATGGTATGATAAATAAAGGAATTAGGTTTATTTACCGAAAAGAATCAGAATTAATTTGTTGGGATTAAGTGAGCATAATTCACCGTCGGATACAGATTGCCCTTTCATTTATTAAAGAATATCCCGGAGATATCCCCTTTTCTATATACATAAAAAAAATTTTTAAACAAAATAAAAATTGGGGATCAAAGGACCGCAAATTTTACCGAGAAATATCGTATTTATATTGGAAGACAGCACATCAAATAGATGATTTGAATGACTCAAATACAATTGATTTTTTGATTAACAAATTGGAAGATCCCGAGGAATTAAAAACATCTCCCTATGAAAAATTCAATTTAGAATTATCTGCCGGAATTGATAATACGATTTTAAAAGAGTGGTTTCTGCCACAAGCTCCAACTTTTCTATATCATTTAAATTCTATTGGTGAAATAAAAAATGGAGAACGAACTGATATAGATAATTGTATTGCTTTTAAGGCAGATACAAACTTGGAAACGTATATTGAAAGTGGAGCTGGAATAATACAAGATTGGTCGAGTACGGCAAGTATTAAGTTTTTATTGGAAAAAATGCAACCCAATTCAATTTGGGAAACATGCGCAGGTGCAGGTGGTAAGAGTATTTTATTAAGCTATTTACTGAATAATAAAAAACACATAGCCTCGGATATTAGAAAAAGTATTATAAATAATTTAAAAAACAGATTTGCCCTATTAGATATACCTCATCCAGAAACTCAAATCATTGATTTATCAAAAGCTGATTCTATATCTAAAATACCTGCTACCGAAATTGTTATTGCCGATATGCCTTGTTCTGGAAGCGGCACATGGAGAAGAACTCCTGAAAGGCTTAGCTTCTCTAACAAAAGTGAAATATTGAATTACTCAGTTCGCCAATTAAGATATTTACAAAACATTGCAAATAATCACAGTCATTCGTTCATTTATTATATGACATGTTCAATATTTCGCGCTGAAAACGAAGATGTAGTAGATAAATTCTTAAACACAAACTCTAATTATTCAGTGGAGTGGCAAAATCATTTTCATACTTCCCATTTTGGAGGAAGTGATTTTATATATGGATGTTTAATAAAACGAGTAGATTAATAAGCCCATTTGAGGTATAGTGCACCCCAAGTAAAACCTCCACCAAAAGTGCTAAAAATTAAATTATCACCTTTCTTGAACTGAGATTCGAAATCATACAAACACAAAGGAAGAGTGGCTGCAGTTGTATTTCCGTATTTTTGGATATTGATTAAAACTTTTGATTTATCCAATCCCATTCTATCTGCAGTTGCATCAATAATTCTTAAGTTTGCCTGATGCGGAACTAGCCAATTGACTTCATCACCAGTAAGCCCATTACGTTGCATTACTTCATAACTTACATCAGCCATGTTTGTTACGGCAAATTTGAAAACGGTCTTACCTTCTTGATGAACATAATGTAATCTATCATCTATTGATTGGTGTGATGGTGGAATCATAGATCCTCCTGCAGGCTGTTTAAGAAACTCTTTACCGCTTCCGTCAGATCGCAAAATAGAATCAATAACCCCATTTCCTTCATAGTTAGGCTCTAATAACACTGCACCCGCTCCGTCACCAAAAATAATACAAGTGTTTCTATCCTCGTAATTAACGATAGCACTCATTTTATCAGCACCTACCACAAGAACTTTTTTATATTTTCCTGATTCAATCATTTTAGCACCTGTTTCAAGTGCATACAAAAAACCGGAACAAGCGGCAGCAATATCAAAACTCCAAGAATTAACTGCTCCGATTTTATCAGCAATAACATTTGCAGTAGCAGGGAAAATATAATCACCAGTAACTGTAGCACAAATAATTAAATCAATTTCTGCTGGATCGATATTTTTTTTCTCGAGCATTGGCAAGATTGCCCTAGCTGCAAGATCAGAAGTGGCTTTCCCTTCTTCTTTTAATATTCTTCTTTCTATGATACCAGTTCGTGATCGAATCCACTCGTCATTGGTATCCACCATAGTTTCAAGTTCCTTATTTGTTAAAATATATTCTGGAACGTAACCGCCGACTGCGGTTATTGCTGCATTAAAACTCATTCTTAGTTTTCAGATGATTGTTGAGCAAGCAATTTAGTAAAAGCTTCGTTAACATGCTCACAAAAATTTGATTCAACTGAATTAATACACAATTCAGCCATTTTAATAAATGTACTAGCCTTAGATATACCGTGACCAACAACGACAGGAGCATTTACACCTAAAATTAGGCCGCCGCCATGATCATTGAAATTCAACTGATTCAAAAAAGGATCATCAACCCCATTCTTGGTTAAATGGTAATAAAAACCTTCTATTATTTTTACAATTACGTTCCCGGTAAATCCGTCACAAACTAAAACATCTACGCCATCCTTAAAAACATCTCTACCTTCAACATTACCTGCAAAATTAATTTGACCCGTATTTCGAAGGATTTGATTACTTGCTTTAGAAAGAATACTACCCTTTTCATCCTCTTCACCTATATTAACGAGTCCAACTTTAGGATCGTCGATTTTTTGTATATATTTAGCATAGATAGACCCAAGAATGGCAAATTGTTGTATATGCTCAGGCTTATTATCGGCATTAGCACCCACATCAAGTATTATACCACTTTTAAAGCTAGGCTTTGGTACACTGGCTAAAAGTGCAGGTCGCTCAACACCTTTCGCTGTTTTAAGAATTTGAATTGAACCAACTAACATAGCTCCAGTATTCCCCGCACTGAAAAACGCTTGTGTTTTCTTTTCAGCAAGGTCTACAAAACCTCTAAATATGGAAGAGTCTTTTTTACCAGCTATTGCTTTAACTGGATGCTCACCCATTTTAATAACTTCAGAACAATGTACTATTTCGAGACCTGAAATATCAAGATTATGCTCGTTTGCAACTTGTTTTATAACTGCTTCATCGCCGTATAGAACAAAGTTGACATCAACGAAACGATCACGGCAAAGTGTCGCCCCTTTAATTGCTTCAAGTGGAGCATAATCTCCACCCATTGCGTCAACTCCAATTCTCATTGTCGCTAAGAGTTAATCGTTACGACCCTTCATAACCTTTACACCGCGGTACATACCTGTTTCAAGGTTAACACGATGGTAAAGGGAAACGTCACCAGTAACTGGATCAGCAATCATAGGACGAGCTGTGTGTTTGTCATGTGTACGACGCTTATCTCTACGTGTTTTGGAAATTTTTCTCTTTGGATGTGCCATTTTTTCCTATTTTATTTTTTATCTATTAATTTCTTTAACGCATCCCATCTGGGATCTGTTCCTTTTTCTCTTTCGTTTTTTGAAACTCCTTTTAATTTTTCTAACATGGTTGAATCGCAAGATTTATTATTCTCTAATTCACAGTTAACAACCATAGGTATTTGAGTTAAAAATGATTCATAAACATATTGCGCTACATTTATTTTAAACTCATTAGAGGCTAAATAAACTACATCTAAATCTAATGGGTTATTATCATTTTTATTGAAATTTTCTTGATTCAAATGATAAATACATTTATGATTAGGTTTAACATTAAAACTTACATCATTTAAACAACGCACGCATTGCATATTAAGCATTCCATCACCATGGATATTCAAGAGCAACATACTTTCCTGCCTATCTAGGAGAACTTGCACTTTAACATCTGAACTCAATACATCAGAATTATTAAAATTTTCAAAGAACGTTTTATCGATATGATATTCCAAGGAGTGTTTTGCTATTTTCAGCTTGACAAACTCAATATCAAATTCACTCAAAATAAATGACATAACGATAAATGAACGGCAAAGATACAAAATGTTCCTTTCATTTTTGCAAATACCCATAAAAAAAGGCGACTATATAGCCGCCTTTTTGTTATTTATAAATTTACTTAATATTCGAATAAATCATGTTCGAATATAAAAAGATCATTTTTTATTCTTTCACCCTCTAGCTTAGCCGCAATTTTATCAAATTTAGTTTCTGGCCTCTCATGAATATATTGATTATATACATTCGATTCTTTTACAATATAACTATCAAATCTTCGATCAATATTTATATGTCTATCCCAGTTAGATTTCTGCGCATCATTATATCTATTAAATACCTCTGACTGTGCAAGCGTCGGTCTTAAATCAGCCATTTTTACCCAATAAAGACCATCATGCCAACTTACAAGATCTCTGTAGGTCGGATTTTTGGACTGATCAGCACCTGTAACATTTAACATTATGGGAGCAATTCCAATAATAATAGGTTCAAATGATCCATGTTTATAATCGAAAATCCAATCTTCCATAATTTCAAACATCAATATATCTTCAAATGTGTAAAACCCTGGAATTTTCATATCCTTGTAGTTTGCTGGGTCATCAGGATCTAAATGTGAAGCCTTTAATAGGGAAGTATCTTTTAAGTACTTACATCGTCTTTGAACGTCTTCCGGTGACATATAGCCTTGAACGCCAAATTCAAAAGAATCAGTAAAATAGGTAGGTACTACACCTTCCAAAGCTAACTCATGAATAATTTTTGTAATTGGAGCCCCTGGCCACCTCCAAACAAGATTTTCCTTATGGTTTAAATCTAGCCGGCGCCAAATTCTTTTTCGAAATTTTATATCTGATTCTACTAAATATGGTCTCGTTATAAGATTTAAACGACCATTTGAAATTGCATCTAATGTGTCCTTGTTTACAAATTGGGGTTCGACATATCGTTTTGGATCACCATTTTTTGAACCATCAGGAGCATAAGATGGTTTCCAATCTTTATACCTATCCTTAAGCACTGAATCAACAGAAATTTCCTTTGGACCATCATCTCCTGATGAAAAATCGGAGGTCAATCCACCATCGTCTCCATTAGAAGAATTATCATTAAAATCACCGAAGTTATCATCTCCCGCATCATCCATTTCAAAATCTTGAGCAAACAAGCTCAGTGATGAAAAGAAAATTAAACAAAAAACAAACTTTAATTTCATATTTAAATTTATTTAATTGAACAATTAACATTATCCAGATACACCATTCCAAGAGGACCTTTGGCCTTGATATCATAGAATATAATTTGATCTTTTCTACGTGCCTTGCTCAAAATATTTTTTACACTTCCAGAAACATTTGGACCCTGACCTTCACCGGTCATTTTACCACCACCACGTCTCAATTCCACTCCATAACTAATTATTTCGAATTTAACACCTTCAAATGCAAAACCGTCTAAATACGCAGTTAATCTGTTTATACCTGCTACCTTACTAGCATCCAAACTCCCAGACCAGTTAGAAATGGAACCCGCTGTCAATCTTGGTTTAGGAACCTGTTTAATTCTAAATAATTGTTTACCCATAGATTTAATACCTCCATCAATCTTAGCAGCAACATTAACTGTCACAACTTGCGATTGGTATGAATTATTCAATTCTATAGCATACTTTCCACCAGAACCTGTTAACCTAATTCCCGAAGAACTGGGAGAGATTGAAACTATGACATTTTTGGGATCCACACCACCAACGGAAACACTAATATCGTTTTTTAAACCTACGTAAAGCACATTCATATTTGTAGCGGCTATAGTAGCTTGAGGAGCAAAAGCAGTAAACTCCGCTTCGGCCGTCTTAATATCAGTTCCACCGCCCGGTTTTGGAATTTCAATTTTAACATTCATTTTGTTACTACCTGGTGATTGCGGCGTAACCTTATATTTTCCTCTACCGGCTTCTACAGGAATCTCGCGCTCGTTAACGAATACTTTCATATTTGCTTTTGAGTTGTATGCAGCTAAGATTATATCTGCTTCGTAAGTTTGACCAGTAACAACCGCTCCAGTTTTAGCTGAAACCACCGGTAAAATAGCATCGAACTTATAGTCTGCAGCAGAAACTGCCTCCCCTAGCGTTTGACACACTTCTGACTCCAATAATTTAGCATCATTTTCAATCTTAGATAACATTGCAAATACTGCGGCCAAAGGTGTTGAGTGCATATAAACCTCTGCCCATGCCATTTCTTTACCTTCAGAATCTTTAATTTTTCCAGACTTGGTGCTAAATGGATCATCCACTTTCCCCGCTTGAAGTGCCGTTTTTTGCGCCAATTCTTTCATCTTTCCAGATAAGAAAGTTTTTGTTTGTGCATTCTTGGTTAAAGATGTATCCTTCAAAGCCTCTGAAATAACAGCGAGCATATCTACGCGCGCTTTGTTAATCATCAGCTCAAGGTCTTTACCTCTTTTTCCTTGTAATTCTTCGTTAAAATAACGTACATGATCATCAAGATTGTCACCTGCTTGCAATGGCGGCATTTCTCCAGCTTTATTTAAAGCCCAAGGAAATTTTTTGAAAATTTCAAAATCTTTCTTTTCTGCCTCATCTTCAGGTATTTTTAATGCATCAACTGGATCAATTCCATTATCCTTTGGATCTTGTGCACCCTGAACATAACGCATTAAATCTGTTTTGATATCATGAAGTTTATTAACGAACTCACCAGCAATATTACGGGTATCTTCAGAGTGCTTTAAAGCAGCCGCAGCAGCTTGATTTTCCCCTGATATTTTTTGCAACTGCGTTAACATTTGACCAGTTTTTGTGTCAATGTTAGCAGTTGATTTTATCAATGAATTATCGATAACCGTAAATGCTAATAAGATTTCTTTTGTCACATTCATCGCCAAAAGTGCCGTCAACACGAGATACATCATGTTGATCATCTTCTGACGTGGTGAAACTTTTCCTCCTGCCATTTTATGAAATCTTTATTCTTTAATTAACGATTATTTACCCATTGCGCTTAACATGTTACCATAAATGGTATTCAAGTTAGCCAAATTACTATTTAACGTTTCTATTTCCTCTTTGAACTGTGCAGTCGCAGATTCTGTTGCAGTGATATTATTCAATACACCGCTTAAACTGCTGGAGAAAGTTCCTAAAGAGTCAGATACCACAGAAGAGCTTTCAGATATAGAATTCATATTTGAAGCAGCTTTTGAAGCACTTTCTGCATATTCGTTTGTTGCAACAGCAGCACTAGACATTGAAGCCATATCTTTTACATTAGTTGATAGCGACTGCAGTCCACTGCCTAAACTTTCAATTAACTCCGGACCTACTTTAGCTTGAGTTAACATCGAATCTAATTGTTGAGATACACTTCCACCTTTTTTGCGATCAGTTGGCTCACCACCCGCTAATTCTGGATATACTAATGACCAATCTGGTTCTGAATGAACTGGTTCAAATGCAGAAATAGTAAAGATCCCTGCCTCTGTCAATAATCCAACAGACAACATAATGTTTGCACCTGGTAGGTGAAGAATTTTAAAAAGTGCTCCTACAATTACTACGGCTGCACCAACACCATAAATAAAATTCATGGTTTTCTTCCACTTCTTTGATTCAAAAAAACTTTTGCTCATGTTAATTAGTTTAGTTTGTTTTTGTTATTTGGTTTTGTTTATTGTTTTGTTGTTAATCAGTTTGCAGATTTGTCAAGTGCTGAACGTCCGAGATACTCTTGTACACAACGGAATCCAATATAAGATTTAGACGAATCCTGAAATTCAAAAGTACGGGCACCGCACTCAATATAATATGCAACATCTTTCCAAGATCCTCCGCGAATAACTTTACGTTTACGAGATTTATGAATGTTGTAAAGAGAATCCTGCTGTTGTTGGGCAATCTGAAGATCATTTGGATTAGCTGCGTCGTAGGCTTTCGCACTACCCGATTGGCCACCACCATATCCGTACTTATAATTACCGTTCATGTAAGCATGTTCTTTAATGTATACTTCGTAATTTCCATTTAATGAGTGTACAAATGTGTTATTCCCTTCACTCCACGTTGTACGAGTCCATTCAGCAACATTACCTGACATGTCATATAATCCAAAATCGTTGGGAAAATATGATTTTACTTTAATCGGATATACACCTCCATCAGCTCCAAAATCTCCGCGCAGTGGATAAAAGTTTGCTAACATACATCCTTTGGTATTTCTTGCATAAGGTCCGCCCCATGGAAATCTATTTCCAATTCTACCACCTCGCGCAGCATACTCCCATTCATATTCGGTAGGTAGTCTAAAAAACTCTTCTGTTGGAAGGTCTTGTTGACGGAAATAACTATTTTTTCTATTAGTTCTCCAGTCGCAAAATGCTCTTGCCTGTGCCCAATTCACACCAACTACAGGATAATCATCATATACAACGTGCGAAAAGTAATGGCGTGCCATGGGTTCGTTGTAAGAATAAGTAAAATCACGAATCCAACATAAAGTATCTGGATATATCAATACATTTTCATGAACAATAAAATTCTCTCTGTTCATACCATTGTAACGATCACGATCCTCGAAGGCGGCTTTACGATAGTCAATCCACTCATATTCATAGACTAGGCGACGAGTATCAACTTGTTTTTGAAATTTGAATCGCTCTTTACCTGTATAGTAGAAGGAGTCTTCCCATAGTAGAGTTACTAAAGGTGTTGCTGCATCTTTCATGTATAGCCTCAAGTCAACTGGTTCATCATGATTAATAACAAAATGATTGATTTCTGTTCCTTGATCATCATATGCTACCTCATTTGGGTCATAATCTTCATCTGAACGCTCTATAGTTCTAGTCGTCCATAATGGAACCTTTTGCTCAATATCATTTGAAAAGTTAGTAACGTTTTGCTCATCCGCTGCTTCTTCTTGTACAAAAATCTCACTCGGATCACCCGCATGATGTAATAAAACTTCTCTTTGCAAAGAATCAATGACATAATGAACAAACTGACGATATTCATTATTAGTAATTTCGGATTCATCCATCCAAAAACCTGTAATGGTCATTTGTTTATTTGGTTGAAGATATGAATTGAACACATCTTGCGTACCTTGACCCGTATGGAATGTTCCAGATTTTACGTAAACCATTCCCGGAGGATTTTGATGGAACCATGGTGCACGGCCTAACACACCTGTTAGATCGCCCGTATCGCCAGGACAACCTGCCATAATAATCACCACTGACGCTATTGAAGAATAGAATAGTCCTCGTACAACACTGTTTCGCAGTGTCCTTTTGTGTGATGATTTTCTAAACAAACCTAATACTCGGTTTCTCATTTTCCTTTTATTTACTTTACAGTATATTTTTTGTGAAGTTGCAAAAATATACAATCTATTCAATTAGACAAGTATTTTTCGCTTTCACATTCATTAACGAATTTTTAAAATGTTTATTGTATGTGGATAAAATTTATTCCGATGAAACATCTCTCATCATCCACCTAGGGTGTCTGTAAATCCTTGGTGGTCTTGAAGGTAACTCAAAATTGAAACAATAATTAACTTGTAACTCATGCGTTCCATAAACACTTGCTACACGCACATAGGATACGGGAATATCGTAAGCATATCCAACACGAAGAGTTTGAACATTTCCTGCTCCTCCGCCTAATGGCACATAATAACCAAGTAAAATACTCACAGCATCGAGCCCCATGCCATATGCTCTAACGTTCAATCCTGCAGCATACAATTCATTATAAGTCACTAAACCTTGTAAATCCAATTCAGGCTTAACGAATCCACCTTGATCTCCCATAGCTGATTTTACTAGAAATGATGGATCTAATCGTAGAGATGGATTACCCATAAACTGATCCACAGTAACGCCACTTACAACATATAAATGTTGTCGAGTAGAAATTTTAACTGTACCTCCCGAACCATACGCAAATGTTTGGGGCATAAGATGTGTCATACTTACTCCACCCCAAAGACCATTTAATATATTGGGATTAGTGTAATAAACTCCCCCACCCATTGTAAGTTTTGTATCCCCTGTTATACCTGTTGGTATATTTGGATCGCCTGGATCATGAGCTCTTAACTTATCACCATTTAAATTTTTGGTTAATGAAGTAAATTCTATACCCGCTCTAATTTCAGAACCATCTGGTAATGCATAAGCCCCTGCTAATCCCCCTCTAAAAAAGGTATTTTCTTCGTAGGCAATATTATCCTTTATAAACGAAGCAAATACACCACCTACATTGATTTTTTCTTCCTTAATTTTTATTTTTATTGGTGCCGAAAATGCTGCACCTGTTGTTCTAGGTGCAATATTTTGTGCAAAATCTTCAGAAATTGGAGTTCCTCCTTGAGTCTTCAAAATTGAAGACTGGTCTTCATATCCTAACCATTGTTGGTGATTTACAATATTCAAACAAAAATTACCTGACGAGCCCGCATAAGCTGGATTGTATAATAATTTATTGAATGCATAGTGAGTGTAAGAAGGATCTTGCTGCGCTCCTACCGTTCCGATAATTCCTACTCCAATCAATAGAGAACCGAGTAATTTTGTTTTCATGTACGATTCAATTGAATTCAATCAATAACAAATATGCTCCAAATGATAGAGATATACAAATATTTTTTATGTGGCAATTTTCAACATATTTTTCTCATTACATATTTAGCACAAATGAAAATGAGTAAGTTGTTTGTGATATTGTAATTATTCTACACACATGGTTTATTTTAAATAATATACATAACTAATTGAAATTCAATTACAAAAAAGTGATAAATAATTTGTCAATAAAGAGTGGAAAATTGTATTGTATATTGATTACTGTCTAAAAAATAATTCACCATATTTGTAGACAATAAAAAATAAAACATGCCAAACATACTAGTTGTAGACGATGAAGCTCCAATAAGAGAAACACTCAAGGAAATATTAGAATATGAACAATTTGATGTAACGCTTGCTGAGAATGGTGAAAAAGCGTGGCAGTTAGTTCAAAAAAATGATTTTGATGTCATTTTGTGTGATGTCAAAATGCCTGGAATAGATGGGGTTGAATTACTTGAACGCATACAAGCGCTCAAGCCAGAAACTCCAGTAGTTATGATTTCGGGTCATGGAAATGTTGAATTAGCCATTGAAAGCACTAAAAAGGGCGCCTTTGATTTTATAACGAAACCGCCAGATTTAAATCGATTACTCATCACACTAAGAAATGCAATTGAGAAGAATGATCTAGTAGTTGAAACAAAGGTTTTAAAAAGACGTGTTGCAAAAACTTATGATATCATTGGTGAAACACCAGCAATTACGAAAATTAAAGATACTATTGAAAAGGTTGCACCTACCGAGGCAAGAGTATTAATCACTGGAGAAAACGGAACTGGAAAAGAGCTTGTAGCCCGGTGGATTCATGAAAGGAGTACTAGAGCCAACAATCAACTAATAGAAGTTAATTGTGCTTCAATACCAACAGAATTAATAGAAAGCGAATTATTTGGTCATGAGAAAGGAAGTTTCACTTCAGCGATCAAGCAAAGGATTGGTAAATTTGAACAAGCCCATGGTGGAACTTTATTTTTAGATGAAATTGGGGATATGAGCATGGCAGCTCAGGCTAAGGTATTAAGAGCCATACAAGAAGGCAAGATTACCAGAGTTGGAGGTGACAAAGAAATTAAGGTAGATGTGCGTATTGTTGCCGCAACAAATAAAGATTTACTAACTGAAATTGAAAATGGAAATTTCAGGATGGATTTATACCACAGATTATCGGTTATCCTTATACACGTGCCAACTTTAAACGAACGTGTTGATGATATCCCTTTAATTGCGGACAAATTTTTAAAGGAAATTTGTTCCGAAAACAATATGGCTGATAAAAGTTTTACTGAAGATGGTTATCAAGCTCTTAAAGAAGTAAACTGGACCGGAAACATTCGGGAGTTAAGGAATGTTGTGGAGCGTTTAGTGATATTATGTAATAAAAATATATCTGGTGATGATGTATACATGTTCAGTAATCCTGCACAACGTGGTTCAGATCCATTTGGAGTGGTTGATGAATATCAGACCTTGCAAGACTTTAGAGATTGGGCTGAAAAGGTGTTTATTGAGCGAAAACTCATTCAGAATGGGTGGAACGTTGCAAAAACAGCTTCGGAAATTGATATTCAGCGAAGTCATCTTTACAATAAGATCGATAAGTATCAATTAAAAAGAAGATAATTTGAGTAATCAAACTCGAATTGGAGATTCCATTTTGGAAGCATCGCATTTGCTCAAAAATGGAGAATTAGTTGCTATTCCTACCGAAACAGTTTATGGATTGGCGGCTAATGGATTAAATTCTGAAGCTTGTACTGAAATTTTTAAAGTAAAAAATCGACCTTTTTTTGATCCATTAATTCTGCATATAGGCAATAAGGATGATTTGAATGCTTTAGTTAATGAAATACCAGAGCATTATATTCCTCTAATTAATAAATTTTGGCCTGGTCCACTTACTCTTGTTTTTAATAAATCGGAAATTGTGCCAGATATTGTATGTTCTGGTGGAAATACGGTTGCCATTAGAATGCCATCACATCCGTTAACCTTAAAACTTCTAAAAAGTATTGATTTCCCCTTAGCCGCTCCAAGTGCCAACCCATTCAAATATGTTAGTCCCACCAACCCAGTTCATGTAAAGGATCAATTGAACGGCAAGATCTCATATATACTGGATGGCGGAGATTGTGAAGTTGGGTTGGAATCAACAATAGTTAAGTCAGATGATGGGATATTGACTATTCTCAGGGTTGGGGGTATTTCTGTGGAATCATTAATGGAATTCAATCCAAATATTAGACTTTCAATTAAACCCCAAGATAACCCCATTGCACCAGGGCAATTGGAACACCACTATTCACCGCATTGTAAGCTTGAAATAATTAATAATACTGCTGAATTATTTGATTCATATGACGCAATTATATCAGTAATCCCATTGAAACTGCCTATTGATATGAATTTGCGCCATAAGATAATATTACTAAGTAAATCTGGAGACTTATCAGAAGCTGCTCAAAACCTTTTCAAAGAATTGAGAAATATTGATATACATGGATATTCAAACGTGGGGATATTACTTGGTCCAGAAGAAGGACTTGGTCGAGCAATTAACGACAGACTGACGCGAGCTGCTAGCTCTAAAGTTTAGTCTTGAGGGGGAATTATTTTATTTTCAGCTAGACTATCACTACCCATGGACTCAGTAATAAATTCATAAGTATTTTCTAATACTTTCCAGAATGCTTCAGAAGCATCAGCAAGACTATTCATTGGATGAGCACAACCAAAAGTATGTCCAGAATCTTCAATTGGAATAAATATTGAGTGAAGACATGATTCATAGATTTTTTTTGAAGATTCTATATTTACTGACTCATCTCCTGTTCCATGAAGAATTAAAAGTGGTTGTGTTATGGACCGAGCAGATTGAATTATTTGATAACGATCTTTGTGATCTTCATATTCCTTCCATAGCTCAAAAGACAAAGGCATTTGCTGCTTTGTTCTTTTATTTTCTATGTAATAAATACCTTCTTTTTCCCACTTTTCTTTATCCACATAATTGAAAAGATGCTCATATGAATCAATCGATGACCAAGTAACAATTTTTGTTACAAAATCTGGAAATAGGGAGCCAAACAGAATAACATTTCCCCCTCCTCTACTATGACCAATCCATGTAATGTTTTTTGGATTTAACGGATAGTTTTTAGAAGCAGTATCTTTAATCCAAAGTGCTAAAGACTCCAAATCTCTCAGCTCATTTCCTACTGTATTAACAGCAAATGATTCAAGATCATCAAAATCTGTTTCCTTAACTCCATTTAATGAGTGGTTGAAAGTAATTAATGCGTTGTTTTCGTCTACAAGAAATTCGTTGAGATAAGGAATAAATCCCCAATCTTTAAAACCTTTAAAACCATGACAAAACACGGTAATATTTAGTCCTTTATCACCTATGATATCTTCAGGCAAAAACAAATCGACGGCCATGTTTCGACCGTCGATAGTTTGGATTTCCAATGTTTGTTTGGAGTTCAAGTGGTGCCCAGGACCGGAGTCGAACCGGTACGGGTTTAACCCCACTGGTGTTTGAGACCAGCGCGTCTACCAATTCCGCCACCTGGGCCTCTTGTTAGAGGACTGCAAAAATAAGCAAATCCGTAAATTTCACAAGTAATCACAAAATATTTTTCAATGCCTTCTTTTCCATTCAATTACATTCAAATTTTCAATCTTCCCTTCGTTTATTTCGAATTTGAGGGCAGTCCTCACATTATGAAAACCGTGTAAACCGACCGCGCCTGGATTCAAATGAAGCCAGGAACAAATTTTATCATATTGTACGGTGAGCATATGGCTATGACCACAAACAAAAATATTTGCTCCAAATTCTAATGCTTCCTTTTTTACTTCAGCTTTATATCTTCCGGGTTTACCTGCAATATGTGTCATAAAAATTTTCATACCTTGGCGTGTAAACTTTTGTACTATTGGGCAATTTTGTTTCACCTCAAGTCCATCAATGTTACCATAAACTCCAATGACTGAAACACAAACTGAATTTAATTCATCCCAAAGATCATTGTTTAACCAATCCCCGGCATGCCATACCTCATCGACCTGTTTAGCGTGATTTATAATATTTTCATCACTATATCCATGATTATCACTGATTAATAGAATTTTCATTTACTATTTGCTAAAAGTGAATTTCTGAGACCAAGAACAGAAATTGATATTATCGGTATTATTATGGGAATTAGATACCTAGCCGAACCCACAGGTCCGATGAAAAACAAATAAGTAATTATTAGAAAACATAACCACAATACTTTTAAATTTTGCCGGTTCCTCCAAATACCCAAACTAAATACAATACCTCTAATTATATTAATCGCTAGAAATGCAGCTATATAAATCCATTGAAACCAGGGCAAATTTGACTGTTGATGTCCATCGTTCACATCCAAAAATCCTCTTGATCTTTTCCATCCCCAATAAACCATTGCATCAAATCTGCCGGGATCAATAATCGTAGCAAACATTCCTTTGAAGTGAATAAATAAATATGTTAAAGGATATTCAAGAATAGTATTCACCGACTGTTGTCGTAAAAATTTCTTTAATTGAATTTCATTAAGTTTCTTTCTTTGGATTAAATCCTTTTCGGCTTTATAAATCGAATCTGTGGTTTCAGTTCCCAATTCAAATCTTAATACTAATTTTCTGTTATAATCATAAAGGTTTGTAGTGGATACTGAAGATATTTCAAAACGATTTGTACGGCTGAAATTCCAAAACATTAAAAAAGTAATAGTAAAAACAACAATAAACTGCGATAGAATCCATTTTTTTATATCTGTAATTGCAAAAAATGGAAATAAAAGTACTGTAAAAATAAATATAGGCTTTAGGCCAATTAATACTGCTGATATTACAGATGCAATAAAGAATTTCTTATCTAAGGTTTTGATTATCCATAATCCCAATAAAATACCGGTAAATATATCAGGAATTGTTATGAACGAGTAGTAATATCCTAAAGGAAATAAAGAAGTTAACACAATTACCCAATGTTCTATTGATACATCATGTAATGATAATTTTTTTAATATTTGATTAGATATTAAAGGATAGGCTAACCAACTAAAAAGTTGGAGAAGTCTAATGATGTAGAAATTATTATTGAATGAAATGAGTATTGGATAAATAGGTGTTCTTCGAGAGTCCTCCATCCATCTGTCCGATAATTTAAATACAGACATTCCATCAGTTAGCGACTTTGAATATAATTTATATTCTGAAACATCAAGTATTTCAGGCATTTCATTAAATCCTAAAATCCAAATTATTACAGCAATTATTACATAAATAAAATAAGCTATTCTACTTTTTCTATTTAGTATAGCAACCATTGAACAACAATTGAAAAAATCACGTTAAACAAGAATACTGCAAATTTTAGGTAGAATTCTTCTATCTTCCATGCGAGTATACTAAAAACTAGTAATAATAGAGGAAATAAGAAGGTCGAAATGCTTCGTGGATAGTCTAAATATTCGAATTTTATTTTTTCTGTTTGAGAGAGGTTTTTAAAGGTGATAACGGTTCTGACCTTTTGATATATTGGAGATTTGAAAACAACAAGAGTATCACCAGTATTCAACTCAAAAAATTGCTTTTCACTTATTTCAACTATATAGGGAAAACCTTGATTTTCTTCAGTTATTACTAAAGTTGTGTAATCTACGTTGTTATTAATTCTAAAACTTTCTCGCAAGGGGACTTCTATCCGATTATCCACTATTACACCTAATTTGATATTTGGGTGTAAAGCTTCGTCTAGAATATGCAATAAAGCAACAAATGCAATTATTGCTGAAATTAGATTTACGAAACGGGTGAGTTTAAATTCCATACCCGGTTAAAAATGTACTAAATTTCAGTATGAGGATCCCATTGTTCCAAATATTCGGCAACACGTTTTACAAACATACCACCCAGTGCACCATCAACAACTCTATGATCGTAACTATGAGAAAGATACATCATATGTCTTATTGCAATTACATCTCCATGTTCCGTTTCTAAAACTGCTGGTTTCTTTTGAATTGTACCAACGGCCATAATTGCAACTTGTGGTTGATTAATTACCGGTGTACCCATTATATTTCCGAATGAACCTACATTGGTAAGCGTATAAGTACCGCCTTGAATTTCATCAGCAACAAGTTTGTTATCACGAGCACGGATAGCAAGATCGTTTACAGTGCGTGTTAGTCCTAAAAGATTCATTGAGTCGGCTTGCTTAACTACAGGAACGATTAGGTTCCCATTTTTCTGAGCAACTGCCATTCCGATATTTATGTTGCGCTTTTTTATAATCTTGTTACCATCTACTGAAACATTAATCATAGGAAAATCTTTAATTGCCTTTGCAATTGCCCACATGAAAATTGGGGTGAATGTAATATTTTCACCTTCACGCTTTTTGAAATCACCTTTGATTCTATTTCTCCAATTAACTAAATTGGTAACATCAGCCTCAACAAAAGAGGTTACGTGAGGACTCGTTTGCATGCTCATAACCATGTGATCTGCGATCATTTTGCGTACACGGTCCATCTCAATAATCTCGTCACCGTTATTTAGAGACACTGAAGGCTTTGATTTTACTACTGCCTTTGACTCTATTATATTTTCCGGTTGAGATTCATGAACAATTTGCGCAGGAGTTGTAGGTTGGTTATCTCTATTTTTTAAATACTTTAGAACATCGCTTTTTGTCACACGACCCTCTAAACCTGTTCCACCAATTGATTCTAATTCAGTTTGAGACAACCCCTCTTTTGAAGCAATACTCATAACCAACGGGGAATAAAATCTAGAACCAGAGTTAGGAAGATAATTAGATTTTGGACTATTACTAGAATTATTAATTGAAGTTTGACTACTAGAAATCGCTATTTGGATCTCTTCTTCAATTTTGTCTGTAACGTCAGCTATATCATGAATCTCTGCGATAGGTTCTGTTTCAGTAGGCTTCGAATCTGACCCTCCTTCCAATGAAATCATAGCAATAGGTTCTCCAATTTTTACCACATCACCATCCTGAAATAGTTGCTTGGTTAATACACCACTATCTGTGCTTGGAATTTCGTTATCTACCTTATCAGTTGCTATTTCAACTATGGGTTCGTCTTTCTCAACAGTATCACCAACATTTTTTAACCAACGAATTACCGTGGCTTCGCTGATACTCTCACCCATTTTGGGGACTAGAATTGATTTCTCCGCCATATTCAATAAAGTGCGAATTTCGTCATTTTTGTTTAATCGACCAATCTAGTTATTTAATCTTAATTTTCTAATCCATTAATTAAGTTTAGTAATTCATTGGCTTGCATCATTTTATGATTATTATTCTGTAACTTATATGAGTAATGAATATTTCTTAACATGCGCAACAAGATATCCTTACTACTGCAAGGGACCATAAATTGGTTATTGGGATTTATTTTGATAACTTTCAAGAATGCTAACAAGCTTTCTTTTGTAAATATTTGACCTTTACTGAATGGATTTATATAAAATATAATGGATTCCACTTTCTTATTGGAAATCTCATCAAAATCCCAAATTTGATTTTGATTTAATTCTTGTTGTAGTTGACCATATCCCAATACAAAATGTTGGGGTAGGTTTACACCAAATAGTGGTATTCCCAAACTATTTGCTAAGGTTAAATAAAGTATTGATAAAGATATTGGATTTCCCGTTTTTGTTTCTAATACTCTCAATAAAATTGAATTATCTATATGATGATAATCTTCATTATTGCCTTTGAAGCCAAATACCTCAAAAAACACATGATTAATGACTTGAATTTGATCAATAGGGTTTTTCACCTCTGCTAATTTGATCCAAATTTGAAGCTTCAACTCATTTAAATGAGCTTTTATTTGTGCCTCTGTAATATTGGGATATTCAAGTCTGCTAGCTAAAACCCATGCATTTAAAGGAGACAAAGAATTATTAGACAATGCTATTTTTACATCAGATTTTAAATTCTCAAATTGTATTTCTTGAATTACATTCTCAATGATACCTGAATAACTAGGTAAAGCATCCTCAAACCACAATTTTTCAAGAACCGGGATTATCTTTTCGCAATCTTGAAGCATTGAGTTTCTAACCGTTTTAACTACTTCAGAATCATCATCATCTAGAAGTTTTACCATGGCTATTATTTGAGACTCAGAATACAAAATCTATTTTTTAGATTTAGCTTTGGTTTTCTTAGTTGTTTTTTTCTTTGCAGGAGTTGCCTTTGCAATGTTCAAAATTTGCTCAATCGTGATATCTTCAGCTTGTATATCTTTTGGGATTTTTAGGTTTTCCTTTCCATGCTTGATATAAGGTCCATAACGCCCTCTAAGCACTTGAGTATCTGGATGTCCATCAAATTCTTTGATTAATTTTTTCTTCTCAGATTCTCTTTTTTCTGATATTAGTTCAATAGCTCTTTCCAATGATATACTTAAGGGGTCTTCTGACTTTGGAATACTTGCAAATAATGAACCGTGTTTAACATAAGGACCAAACCTACCATTTCCTACAGTAATTTTTGAACCTTCCAAGTCTCCAAGTTCCAAAGGAAAAGACGGTTGCTTCAAAGCATCTATAATGATAGCTTCGATAACATCTTGATTTAGTGTTAGTAGGGTCTCTTCTGAATCAAGATTTATATATCTGTCTTTAAATTTCAAATATGGTCCATATCTTCCTTTTCCCACAGTTACTGGTTCTCCCTCAAATTCGAAACCAGTATTCATAAGAGATAACAATTGTATTGCTTCTGCAAATGATATTGATTCCAATCTTTGGCTATTCAACAAACTAGCGAATTGAGGAGTCTCAGTCTCTTCAGAAGACCCCAATTGAACCATGGGCCCGAATTTTCCCATTCTTACAAGAACTGTCATCCCAGACATTGGATCATTACCTAATATTCTTTCTCCGCGTACTCTATCAGCTTCTGATTCAGTTTTCTCTAGCGTTGATTTAAAAGGGCTGTAGAATGTTTTTAACATATCTTGCCAAGACTTCATCCCTTGAGCAATTTCATCAAATTCTTTTTCTACCGAGGCCGTAAAACCATAATCCATAATGTCGGTAAAATGTTCAGATAAAAAGTCTGTAACTAACATCCCAATATCCGATGGGAATAATTTATTTGACTCGGCATCGTAGTTTTCAGAAATAGCGGTTTCTACAATATCATATGAGGTAAGTTCAAATTGTTTTACTTCTCTAACCTTGGCAGGACGACTCTCTTTGGTTATATATCCCCTATTTTGAATAGTTTGGATGGTAGGTGCATATGTTGACGGCCTACCTATTCCTAACTCCTCTAATTTTTTCACTAATGATGCTTCAGTATATCTTGGAGGATGTTTTGAAAATCTTTCTTTAGCGATGATTCTATCATATGCTAACTTTTCTCCTTTGTCTACTTTAGGCAATAAGCCAGCATTATCCTCATCACCTTCATCGTCTGTTCCTTCCAAATAAACCTTTAAAAAACCTTCAAATTTCATCACTTCACCGTCTGCCTTGAAAATTAATTGATTCTTATTATTGCTAAATGTAATAATAGTTTTTTCAAGTTCGGCTCTGCTCATCTGGGATGAAATTGCGCGCTTCCAAATAAGTTGATATAATTTCTTTTCTTGTGGGGTATTCCCAGCTTCGTGATTGCTAAAATAGGTAGGTCTTATTGCTTCATGTGCTTCTTGGGCAGAACTATTTTTTGTTGCAAAATTTTTAGGCGCAGAGAATTTCTCACTATAAGAAGTAAGGATTTCCTGCTTTGCACCATCTACAGCAGTTTTACTCAAATTTGTTGAGTCAGTTCTCATATAAGTGATATGACCGTTCTCGTATAACTTTTGCGCTAATTGCATAGTTAATCCAACTCCATATCCTAATTTTCTTGCAGCTTCTTGTTGAAGAGTTGATGTTGTAAATGGAGGAGCGGGATTTCTGTAAGTAGGCTTAACTTCAATTGAGTCCACATTAAATGTTGCTCCGGCAATTTGATTTAATATCTCTTTTGCGTCGGAATTTGATTTTGGACGATTGGTTAATTCTGTATCAATTAATTTACCCTCTTCAGTTTTCAACTTTGCCCAAATACGGTATTCACTGCTTGCTTGAAAATCAAATATTTCTCTTTCTCTTTCAACGACCAATCTAACAGAAACTGACTGTACACGGCCAGCACTTAAATTTGGTTGAACACGCTTCCAGAGAATCGGTGATATTCCAAATCCAACCAAACGGTCAAGAATTCTCCGCGCTTGTTGAGCATCTACGAGATAATTATCTATTTGTCTCGGATTCTCTACTGCCTTTAAAATTGCAGGCTTAGTTATTTCGTTAAATACAATTCTTTTTGTTTCCTTTTTTTCAAGTTTCAATTCCTCATACAAATGCCAAGATATTGCTTCTCCCTCTCGGTCCTCGTCCGTTGCTAACCATATTACTTCACTGTCTTTAACATATTTTTTTAAGTCTTTTACTATTGAAAATTTTTCTGGTGACACCTCATATTTTGGAATAAATCCATTATTTATATCGATTGCGTCATTTCCATCAGCAAGGTCACGAATGTGTCCTTTACAAGAAACTACTTTAAACTCTTTACCGAGGAATTTTTCAATTGTTTTTGCTTTCGCTGGAGACTCTACTATTACCAAGTTCTTCATTCTAGTTCTTAATCTAATATATTCAGTGTTTGAGTTGCCGCACCATCAGTTGTATTAACGTTTAAGTAGTATATACCAGATGCAAGATCTGACAACTCTATATTGTATTTAAATAATCCAACCTCAATATTATCAATTTTGTCTTCAAAAACTTCTCTACCCATTTGATCTACGATCGAGACTACTGCACCATTAATTTTTTTGTAAGTATTGAATTGCACTTTTACAAAATCAACTGTAGGGTTAGGATAGATTTTTATTTCCGCAATATCAGAATTTATATGATTCGTGTTCGCATACCATTGACTGATATTTATGTTATCAATGTAAATAGGATTTCCTCCCGCGCTCACCACATCAATTCTAAAAATTGCGTTTTCAGCATCTCCATAACCAAGATTATCCAAAGCTGCAAGGCCTTGCCTTTTCCACTGACTATTAGACGTTGGTTTAAAGTTTGATGTATATGATGCATTTAAGTAGGATAATGCTGCTCCTCTTCTTTCGAATATTTGTTCCCACGACCCACCGCAATCTGTAGAGATGAAAATTCTAAGTATTTCTGATACGTCGGCTGAAGGTTGAGCATAGGAAGTATAAAATGTAAACTTAGGCGAACTTGTTCCACTCAACTGTTTCAAATTAAAAGATTGGGTTTTGAAACTATACACTTTTCCAGGAGTTGATCCAGTTATTATAGGAGCGTAAAAGGAGTTATCTCCAGTATATGCTACTTGATCCGTAATTTTAAACTGCGTTCCTGATGGCGATAAGTTTACGATTCTGCCGTCTGACGTTGGGTCAACATTTTCAAATCCCTCCTCATAATTGGGATATGCCTGAGAAATAGATGGGAGGACTGTGATATAATCTGATTTTGTAGCAGTTGTATTTCCATATGAGTTTTGAACTGTAAGAGATACGGAATATGTTCCAGGAGATTGATATATTACCTCCGGATTTATATCTGTTGATGAAGGCTTAGTAGAACCTTGTATTGTCCAAGATCGAACATTAGGTTCTCCTTTACAAGATAAATCGTAGAATTTCACTGGAGTTCCAGCGCATATCACAGTACTTGAAGCGGTAAACTCTGCTAAGGGTTTTGTTGCTTGTTTTAAAACACCAGTTGCAATTAAATTTGATGACGCCGTATTGGCATTTCTAGGATTTGAAGTTAATGAAGTATGCATCCTATCAATTTGATCAAATGTAAATGCCGCCATACAATTTCCATCTGAATAATCCATGTAATTTTCCCACATATCTAAATCGTCCGGACTGTCGTTGGTACAAGAATTGCCATTTGCAGGACAATTTGCATTCGAAAAAGTTCCATTTACAGGGGGGGTATCCGCACAACCATCACCTGAACTGCAACCACCCTGAAATGTATGGTAAAGTCCTAGCCAATGACCCAACTCATGGGTTAGGGTTCTACCGCCGTCAGAATTTGCTGCGGTGCCAATAGTACCTACTCTGTCGTGACGTATCACAATCCCATCTTTATTAAATCCAGCGGTCCAGGGGAAAACTGCATAACCGAGAACAGTTCCTGTACCGGACCCGTCAACAATATTTGTTACTACCCAAATATTCAAATATTTCTTATAATTCCAATAAGCAAGATCCTTTACTGGCTCATCATTCATATACATATCTACCCCTTCAGTGGAATAAATTCTATTGATTCCGTCAAAGCAATTCCCATTTGGGTCTATAGATGCAAGTTCAAATTGAATATCAGCAGACCCGACACGATTAACAAATTGTGACCTTAAACTAGACTTATTAGCATTTGTATAAGAAAAATCTTCATTTAAGACCCTGATTTGATCAAGAATCTGTTCACGGGAGATATTTTCAGGACCATTAGTATGAATCACGTGAAAAACTACAGGAATAGTATACTTGGTAGCTCTTTTATTCACAGAGGATTTTATCTTTTTGTAATCCGTAACTTCCCCCTCAAATTGTTGTTGACTTTTTATAATTTCTGGATGTTTTTCAACCAAATTATCATAATAAATATCGGTTCCGCACTTATGTTGAGCATGTGCTTGTGCAGTCAACATAAAAAACCCTATCACTAAAAATTTTATTTTTTGCATTTTGCTACAAATAAAGTTTAAATCTTTTTGACATTTAAGAATCTTTCCAAAAAATGAGATTGATAATCCTAATAATAAGACGAACGAAATCCTGTATACGAATCTTTATAATGTACCAATTGAATTGACCATTTGTTTTTAATAATTGCAATTACATCAAATCTAATTCTTTTATTATGAGGATATTGAACATTAAATTGATGGGCTGATTTTAGTATATTATTCCACTTTTTAGAGTTTATTTTAGTTTCTGGAAAGTTATTAGAAGTACCACTTAAATATTTAACTTCAACAAAAGCCCGAAAATTACTTTTTTCTACAATTAAATCTAATTCTGCATGGCCATTATGCCAATTTCTGCTAATTATCTCATAATTTGAGCGAAAAAGCCATTCTTCAGCTACATTTTCAAAATATAATCCAACCGCTCTTCTATTTTGTGGTTTCATTAATTCAAAGTTATTGTCCTGATAGTTATTTGCGGTTTGGATGACTTATTTTTGCTCAATGAATTTTTGCAAAATTCACAAATTGGGAGTGGAATCCTATTTTAAGGTATGGGAATTTCAAAAGAAACTATTTGCCGAGAATATCCTAAATAAAGAAAATAAACAACCAACTCTGAATCATTTGATAATTGTTGAACATCCTCATGTATACACTTTCGGAAAATATGGAAAACAAGAAAACCTCCTTGTATCTAAAGATTGGTTAAAGCAAAGAGGAGCAGAAGTTTACAGTGTTGAAAGAGGAGGTGATATTACCTATCACGGGCCTGGTCAATTAGTAGTATATCCAATATTCGATTTGGAGTCAATGAAACTAGGATTAAAAGCATATATTCAAATGTTAGAGAAATCAATAATTGAGTTGCTTGCAGAATTTGACATCAAATCGGAAATTGTATCTGGTAAAATTGGAGTATGGATTGATGTTGGAGGAAATAATGAAAGAAAAATTGCAGCAATTGGAGTGAAAAGTTCAAAGTTTATTACCATGCATGGTTTGGCATTAAACGTTTCACCTGACTTATCCATGTTTAACCATATCGTTCCTTGTGGTATTAAGAATAAAGGAGTGAGTAGCATTAGTAATGAATTGAACGAAAAAATTGATATATCGATAGTGAAATCAAAATTAATAGAGATTTTGAAGGTTAACTTTGATTTAGATTTTTTATGAAAAGAACTGGAATTTTAACCCTTGCAATTATCGCTTTTTTGGGATTAATTTTATTTGGAACTGGTTGTAATGCATACAATGGACTTGTAGATTTAGATGAAGAAGTTTCAAAATCATGGAAGAATGTAGAAGCCCAATATCAACGCCGAGCAGATTTAATTAAAAACTTGGCAGAAACTGTTGTAAAAGCAACTGAAAGTGAGAAGGATATATTGTCGAGTGTTATTGAAGCTAGATCTAGAGCAACAGGTGTAACATTGGATGGTGATAATTTAACTCCTGATAAAATCAAACAATTTGAGGCCGCACAACAAAATATGTCTGGTGCACTCAGTCGGTTGATGTTAGTGGTGGAAAGGTATCCTAATTTAAAATCAATTGATCAGTTTAACAAGTTAAATGATGAATTGTCTGGCACAGAAAATAGAATCTCTACTGCCCGAATTGACTTCAATGAAATGGTTGCTAAATACAATAAAAAAGTACGTCGGTTCCCGTCGAATATATTTGCGGGTATGTTTGGGTTTGAAAAGAAGGTTGGATTCGAATCAAAACCAGGAGCTGATGAAGCTACGGATTTAGGAGAGATATACAACAAGTAAATACAAATGAGTATTTGGGCGAGAATTTTTAGTGCACATCGTATTCCTTCAGGTATTAATCTCGATGTTAAAGCAATTTCAAATGCAATTGCCTTAGCAGAAGAAGGAACCTCGGCAGAAATCAGAGTGCATTACACCATTTGTAAGGGCAAATTAGATATTCTAGAAGATGCAAAAAAGGTCTTTAATCAATTGGGGATGCAAAATACTAAGAATAGAAATGCCGTACTCATCTATTTAAGGTTAAATCAAAAACAAATCAGTATTATCGGTGATTCAGGGATTCATACTCATGTTGGGGATGATTTTTGGAATGCAGTTAAGGATGAGGTTATTGAGACCATTAAATCTTCAAACCTTACAAAAGGAATTGAAAAAGGAATTTCTATACTTGGAAATCAACTAGGAAAACATTTCCCTCCATCTGAAGAAAATCCGAATGAACTATCAAACGAAGTCACTTTTGGATAAATTCAAGGATTACACAAGGCTAATTAGCAAAAACACCATTTTATTTTTTGCATCCGTAATTATTAACATTGGTTCAGTTTATGCTGAACAAACGTTGCCAAAATTCACAAACTATGTTAATGATTACAGTGGTGTTCTAAAAACCCAAGAAGTGAAATTACTTAATTCCTTAATGAGTAGTTTTGAAGATTCCGTTGGTGTTCAGATTGCAGTTTTAGTTGAGGAATCATCTCAACCCTATGACGTTTTTGATCGTGCTTTATTTGTTTCAAGAGGATGGAAAATTGGTAACAAAGGTGTAAATAACGGAATATTGATTTACCTCGCCATTAATGATAGAAAATACCATATTATTACTGCGGATAAAACGCAGGGGGCTTTAACGGATGGTATTATTGGCGAAATTGGTAGAAAAGCCTTGGTTCCATATTTAAAACAAGGAGATTATTACAGCGCCATTCGTGAAACGACTTATGAATTAGCTTTTGCTGTAAAAGGCGAGTTTAATGGAAGAACAAGAAAATCAGAAAAAAAAGTTAATAATCCTTTAACCAAGATTCTTGGTCCGATAATATTTCTGGTTCTGTTTTACCTAATATTTTTCCGCCGAGGCGGTGGAGGTGGAATTGGAAGAAGGGGAATTTATCACACGCCCCTTTTCTTCGGTGGATTTGGCAGCGGCCATAGCAGAGGAGGACGTAGTTTTGGGAGCGGCAGTGATGGCTTTGGAGGCTTCGGTGGTGGTGGTGGTTTCAATGGTGGCGGCGCTGGCGGAAGCTGGTAGATATGCTTTGTAATACAAGCGGAAGATTGTCCAAATATTTTTCTTAATTATTGGATTGATTCCTGATATAAGATGGTCTATCCAAGAGTCATAAATTCTGATTGAATCAGATAAACCAATACCCAATTCTTTAAAGTTGTTTTTTCTTTCAGCCCAATTATTTGTATCCAAAAACACTACATATTCAGGAGGTTGACGTTTTAGTATTCTTATTGAATCAAAATAATCAGAAGTACTAAGTTCTTGGGTTATGTGATCTATTTTCCCCTTCTTCCCCCAATAAAATAAAGGGAAATACTCCCTACCCTGTCTTTGAGAATTTTCAACTAAAATTTTATTTGCATCGCCATTTTTATACAAAGTTAACATAACATCCATTTTTCCAGGTTTTGTGGATGTGAATACTAAAGGGAAAATCAGGATTAAATTCGTTAACCAGAATGCCTTTTGCCATTTTTTTGTTTGAAATTTTTGAAGAAATTTGTTGGATGACATTAAGAATTCAGCCCAACCAATAACTAAAAATAAGGGTAGAATTGTAAAAATAAATCTTTCTTGTTTATTGGGATATAGAGAATGAAAAACAATAAAAACGAGGATCGGAATTGACCATTTCCAATCTATTCTTAATGATTTCAGAAAACCAAAAAAAATTAATGGCCCAAATGGCAACAATCCTATTCCAAGTAAAAGAAAAATGTATTGATACCAAGGTCCATTAGGATACAAATGAGAGTTTTTTGAATTATAAGATACATACTCGATCAATTCATGCAAGGGTTCACCCCAAACCCATATCTCTAAAGCAACATTGATAATTGTAAAACCAAATAAAAATCCAATGAAAACCAAAAGTGATTTTCTCAATGGATTTAATAACAAGAACATAATTCCTGCTGTACCACTTACTAAAATCGTTTGAAATCTCAGACCAAAAGCAATTGAAAACATGAGCCCAATGAGCATCAAAGTAATAGGTTTTATGTCTTGATTTGAGTTTAACTTCCACATTCCCCAAAACAACGGGGGGATTGATACAAATTCTACTAAATTTCTAACAGATAAATAAGGAAATAAGAAAAATATTGAGATAATCCAAGCTGAATGAATTGCTAACTTAAAACCATATTTCTGTTTTGCCCACTGAAATACCCATTTAACCAATAGAAGGCTGTAAACAGCATGTAAAAGCCTTATTAAAAACATTTGTAAATTGGGAGGAATACCTTGTGTGATATTTAGAAAGCCAAAATGAATTAAAGTATATAGCGATCCATGCGCAAGCCTTAAGGGATCATAAGATGATGGATTCAGAAAGTCTCCGCTTTGCATCCATTGAAAAGCTTCTTCCATTACAAAAAAATGATCATCTGTAAATGCATATCCCCGACTAAAAAATGAGGCTAATAATCTGAAAAATAGTCCAACAAGCAGAATAAATCGTAAAGGATGCAGATTATAATATTTTCGTACTTTGGATATCATCCAAAGACAAAATTACTATTAATTGGAGCAATACTTAAAACATTTCACTTTAAGTAGGTTTTTGGGTATTTACTTTTGTATTTTTGCGGTTTATGACCTCAGAGAACTCCCTTTCGATTAATATGCCAAACACAACTGAGGTAATTGATGTAGTGGGTGCAAGGGAGCACAATTTAAAAGAGATAAATCTTACGATACCTCGAAATTCGATTGTAGTATTTACTGGTTTATCAGGTTCCGGGAAAAGTAGCCTTGCATTTGATACTATTTTTGCTGAAGGTCAAAGAAGATATTTAGAAAGTTTTTCTGCCTACGCACGTCAGTTCATAGGGGATATGAAACGACCCGATGTTGACAAAATCAAAGGATTAAGCCCAGTTATTGCAATTGAGCAAAAAACTGTTTCGAGAAATCCTCGTTCCACGGTAGGTACAGTAACTGAAGTATATGATTTTTTAAGATTATTGTACGCTCGATCTGCTGATGCATACAGTTATGTAACTGGAAAACCAATGGTTAAGTTTTCGGAAGAACAGATTGAGGAATCCATACTTGATGTATTTGAAAATCAAAAAATAACCTTATGTGCTCCTGTAATTAAGGGACGAAAAGGTCATTACAGAGAACTTTTTGAACAAATTCGAAAAAAGGGATATACAAAAGTTCGAATTGATGAATCAATTCAGGACATACTGCCGGGAATGCAGTTAGATCGATATAAGATTCATAACATAGAAGTTGTAATTGACCGACTTGAGGTGAAAACACTATCACCAAAAAGATTAAGAGATAGTATTAAAACCGCGCTTAAAATGGGTGAAGGTCATATAATAGTAATTCAGGATAACGGCACTTCTAAACCTTACAGTAAATTTTTAATGGATCCAATTTCCGGGATTAGTTACGAGGAACCTCAACCGAATACATTTTCATTTAATTCACCATTTGGCGCTTGTAAAACTTGTGAAGGTCTTGGTGTTACATCGGAAATAAATATTGATTATATAATACCTGATCGCAAAAAGTCAATAAACAAAGGAGGTATTGTACCTGTTGGCGAACTAAGAGAAAACTGGACATTCCAACAGTTGAGAGCCATTGCAAAGCTATTAAATTTTAGCCTGGCAGATCCTATTGAGAAGTTATCTAAAAAACAATTAGATACCATATTATATGGACTTGATGATCCTATTGATTTTAAAATAAAGAGTGCTAATGGTTTTGTGAATCATGAGACCACATTCAAAGGGGTTTTGAAAATTGTTTCAGAATCTTACTATGATAGTTCAGATGACCGCTTGAGAACTTGGGCTGAGGAGTTTGTTCATGAAATTAATTGTCCCGATTGCAATGGCGCACGCTTAAAACAAGAATCATTATCATATAAAATTGCAGGCTTAAATATTGCCGAAATGGCAAATATGAGTATCGAAGGATTATATGAATTTTTAACTGAAATTGATTCTAAACTTTCGGACCGTCAACTTACTATTGCTTCTGAACTATTAAAAGAAATTAGAAATCGCGTTTCGTTTTTAAATAGTGTTGGTCTTGGTTATTTAACATTAAACAGCCCAGCAAAGACTCTAAGTGGCGGTGAGGCCCAACGAATAAGACTAGCAACACAAATAGGCTCGAAACTAGTAAACGTCTTGTATATCCTTGATGAACCCTCAATAGGATTACATCAACGAGATAACGAAAAACTTATAAATAGCTTAAAAGATTTACGTGAATTAGGGAATTCAGTTTTAGTTGTAGAGCATGATAAGGACATGATGTTAGCTAGTGATTGGCTGGTTGAGATTGGTCCAAATGCAGGAAAACGCGGTGGAGAAATTGTTGCTTCTGGTAATATTTCTCAATTTTTAGAATCGCAAACAGTAACTGCTCAGTATTTAAGCAATAAACTCAGTATTCCTGTACCCTCAAAGAGAAAAAACCCAAATTCGGAATGGATTAAATTGACCGGCTGTAAAGGCAACAACCTAAAGAATACAGATTTAGAAATTCCTTTAGGACTGTTTGTTTGTGTTTCCGGAGTAAGTGGTAGCGGTAAATCAACACTAGTTAATGAGACATTATTTCCGCTGGCACATGGTAAAATTTATGGTTCACATCACCGTGTGCTTGAGCATAACAGTATTTCAGGATTGGAACATATCGACAAGGTTATAAGGATAGATCAAAGTCCAATTGGAAGAACCCCTAGAAGTAATCCAGCGACTTATGTTGGAGTATTTCAGGAAATCCGAAATTTATTCTCGCAATTACCAGAAGCCAAAATAAGGGGATATAAACCTGGAAGATTCTCATTTAATGTTAAAGGGGGAAGATGTGAAGAATGCGGTGGAGGTGGTAAGCGTGTAATCGAGATGAACTTCTTACCTAATGTAGAAGTAAATTGTGATGCGTGTCAAGGCAAAAGATATAATAGAGAAACATTAGAGGTTAGGTATAAAGGAAAGAGTATTTCTGATGTATTGGATATGCCTATTTCTCAGGCTGTTGAGTTTTTTGATGCCGTTCCCAAAATTGTGAGAAAAATCAATACTATGGTAGATGTTGGCCTCGGATATGTAACCTTAGGTCAGAGTAGTACTACCCTTTCTGGTGGAGAAGCGCAACGTGTAAAACTGGCTTCTGAACTCTCAAAAAGAGACACTGGAAAAACATTGTATATCCTTGATGAACCAACTACTGGTTTACATTTTGACGACATAAAGCAGCTACTTGGGGTACTTCAAACCCTTGTAGATAAGGGAAATACTGTATTGGTAATAGAACACAATCTTGATGTTATTAAAGTAGCAGATTGGGTGATCGATGTGGGACCTGAAGGTGGAATTAATGGCGGTAAAATTGTATCGGCGGGAACACCTGAAGATGTGGCTAAAAATAAGATTAGCCACACCGCAAAATTCTTAAAATTAGAATTATGATTTAGGCTTTGATGGAGTTGAAGGCTTCACTCCTGGAAAGCTTTTAGGGCTAATTGTTGCTGGTGAATTTCCAGAGCGTGAAGGACTCGTACCACTTCCTTTATAAATAGAACTTCCTCTATCCTCCGATTCATCACCTTCTTCGCATGGGCAAGGAGGACAAGGTTGATTTAACGGTTGAACTACAATACTTGTATCATAATAGCCCTCTTTTATAATTCGTTTTTCATACTTATTTGTGCTTAAATCAAATAGAAAACCAATTTTCCATTGATTCGTATTGTGTTTAACGTCCCTAATTACACCATCGAATGAAAGCCCATTGAAAGTTGAATTGTATACATCTACCACTTCTAAATCACTTCCTCTTTTATCAATATATGAAACATACATACTAATAGCTGTATTTAATCTTACTCTAAGACCAATTTCTGTTGATAAATACCCAGCAACCGAATTATGAAGATCTACTGATCCAAAAGCTTCGTAATCTGTAATGGGTACATAAGTTTCTGTGTACTGGTTCGAATTATAGAATGAAACTCCACCCTGCATTCCTAAATACGGATAAAATCTGCCTAACTGAAATTCATAACGCAACATAGAATAAAGGTGAACTGCGTTATTTTTAACATGAGTATATGCGCTGTCTTCTCTAGTTGTATTAAGTGCTACATTATGGAGATCGCCATTAGAGAATTGATTAAACCCCATTCCTAATCCCCAATTAATGTTTCCCCAATTACTTATCATGGATTTTGGTAAAGCAGAAAACAAGAAATAGAAGTCGAAACCACTTGAATTGTTTAATTGATCTAAACTGTCCCAGCTGTTTGGTCCAAGACCTTTAAAACTTTCATTATTGTATTCGAGACCTAAAGCAACATTGGTAATATAATTTTGTCGAAGTGGAATATATTCATAAGTTGGATTTACATAACGTACTCTTTGAACTACTTTGTAATCCTTTTCTATTTCGCTGCTATCTGATTGTGCAATAACCCCTGTAGTTGCAAATAAAAAACTAAGAAAAATGAAGAAATTATTTTTTTTCATAACTATAAAATACAAATTAATAAAAAAAGGCACTAAAATCAAGATAAACCAATATAAATTATCAGCAAGAACCTGTAAACTCTTAAATTTGCATCTTTCTATGAATAATTTAAATGCAATTAGCCCCGTTGATGGCCGTTATTCAAGAGTTACGGCACCTTTAATACGTTATTTTTCTGAATCTGCGTTAATTCGATACCGGATTAAAATTGAAATAGAATATTTGATTGCATTATCACATGCGGCTCTAAAGGGCTGGGATTTTGGAATGTTATTAGATAAATCCAAGGAACTAAGAGCATGGACCCGAAATATTAGCGATGAAGAAGTACAAAAAGTTAAAGAGATAGAAAAAACCACGAACCACGATGTTAAGGCTGTAGAATATCTAGTTAAAGAAAAATTAGATAGTTGGGGATTGGATTATTACCGAGAATTAGTTCATTTTGGATTAACATCACAAGACATCAATAATACCGCAATTCCATGGTTAATAAAGGATGCATTAAATGAAGTATTAATTCCTCAATTAGAAAAAATAATTACAATTATTGAAAAGCAGGGTACTGAATGGATGAATCAACCTATGTTAGCCAGGACCCATGGCCAACCGGCTTCACCAACACATTTAGGTAAAGAGTGGTTAGTGTTTGCAGTTAGGCTAAAAGGTCAGATTCAACCTGTAAAAAACATTCCGGCAAAAGCTAAATTTGGAGGTGCCACAGGGAATTTTAATGCACACAACATAGCTTTCCCAGAGATTGATTGGATTTCATTTGCTGATAATTTCATTAATACTCAGTTGGGGCTAGTAAGAAACCCTATAACCACACAAATCGAGCCATACGACTCAATGGCTGCACTTTTGGATGCTTGGAAGAGAATAGACAATATACTAATTGATTTCTCAAGAGATGTTTGGAGTTATATTTCCATGGATTACTTCAAACAAGCAATAAAAAAGGGGGAAGTTGGATCTTCAGCAATGCCACACAAAGTAAACCCTATAGATTTCGAAAATGCAGAAGGCAATATGGGAGTTGCAAATGCGCTGTATGAGCATTTAGCGGGAAAACTGCCTATCAGCAGACTACAAAGAGATCTCACCGATAGTACTGTATTAAGGAATATAGGAATCCCATTTGCTCATACATTAATTGGTTTAGTGAGTTTAGAGAAAGGCTTGAACAAACTGATTCTTAATGCTGAAAAGTTAAATGAAGACCTAGAGAATAACTGGGCAGTTGTTGCTGAAGCTATACAAACTATTCTAAGGAGAGAGAAGTACCCTAACCCTTATGAAGCGTTGAAAGATTTGACTCGTAATAACGAAAAAATCACAAAATCGTCAATACATGCGTTTATTGATACTTTAGATATCGAAGAGGATGTCAAAATTGAACTTAAGAATATTAGTCCGCAGAATTATACAGGCGTTATTCCGCACCTCTAAAATATCGTTCCTAAGATTTTCAATTGGATTGTTCGTAGTACTCTTATGTATTACGTCGGTATTATTTATTTTTAGGAAGGAGATTATTTCCTCTCAACTTATCAATAAATTAAGGAAGAAAGGTTTAGATTTAAGTTACAGTAACTTAAATATTGATGGATTTGATAAGCTCAAGTTTGAAAATCTCTTAATAAAAAATTCTGGATATTCAGGAGATTACCTGTTTAAAAGTGAGATTGTTGAACTAGATATAAATATCTGGAAAAGTGTTTTTGGGACGATTTCATTTAATGACCTCAAAATAGGAAATTCATCTCTTCATTTAGTTGACTCTTCAAATATTAGTAATTACAAGACATACGGAGAGGGTAATTCAACCGCAAAAAATCAAAAAAAATCTTTTACTCAAACCTTCAATTATTATTTAAGTTTCTTACCTAAAAATATGGTGATTGATAATTTTGAATTCTCCTTCAAGGATTCAATTGTATGCCAAAAAATGAAGGTTTTACATGTTATAAAGATGAATGATTCGTTTGACATCCAATTTTACAAATTGGATGTACAAGGTTCAATATCAGCAGAAACTAAGAAATTTAAATTATTTATTAGTCCAAGGAATAATGAGGCGATTAAATGGAAAGACCTATCATTAACAATTCCCAAGGCATCACTAGAAATCTTACCATTTGAACAAGACGACATAAGCTTCGGGTGTATATTAAATTTTAAATCAGAAGAATTTGAATTCTCTCATCCAAAAATTTCAGATCAAACCATTGACTTACAAAAACTTAAGACTAAACTTACCCTTTTAATTGATGGAGATAAATTCAAAATAGACTCCAATAGTATTATTTCTTTGGGGAACCTAGTATTTAACATTTCAGGTGCATTCACAAACAAGGTAAATCCTAAGTATGAATTATCTATTCATGTTCCAAAATCAAATGTTGCCAATTTATTTACAACTTTACCTAAAGGTTTATTCCCTTATTCTTCAACTATCAAATCTGTTGGAAAATGGGAATATAACTTTAATGTTAATTTGGACTCAGAGAACTTAGATTCTACAATTTTTGAAAGTGAAATTTGGTTAGATTCAGATTTTAAAATATTGAATTGGGGTAAAACAGAACCCCAGAAATATTTACATGAATTCGATTATCAAACACAATTCTCGGGAGGAAAAGTTTATAATTTTCGAGTAGGTCACGGGAACCCTGATTATGTAAAACTTGAAAATATAAGTCCCTTGTTAGTGAAGGCTATTCTCACGTCGGAAGATCCAAGTTATTTTTATCATAACGGATTTTATAAATCGGCATTTAGAGAAGCCTTGATTGAAAACTATCAAAAGAAAAAAATTGTTCGTGGCGGTAGTACTATAAGTATGCAACTTGTAAAAAACATATACCTATCACATAACAAAACACTAGCGCGGAAACTTGAGGAAATTATTATTGTTTGGTTGCTGGAGAATAAAAGAGCAATAAGCAAAGAACGCATGCTTGAAATTTACTTAAATATTATTGAGTGGGGACCTGGTATATTTGGTGTAGGACAAGCCAGTTGGTTTTATTTCCAAAAAAATGCTTCAGAACTTTCGATGGAGGAATCAATTTATTTGGCTAGCCTTATTCCAGCGCCGAGTAAATCAAAATGGAGTATAGATGATAACGGAAAGGTAAATCCGAAATGGACTAGATATTTTAAATTGGCTAATAGAATCCGTAACATCGACGGTACCCTTATTGATACAACCCATGTTAATGTACTTAAAATCCATCGGGATGCAGTAACTAATTTGCGCAAACCAATGTCAAAGTGACATTAATAATACATTAAAACACTCTAAATCAGCCAAATTGTCGCTAATCATTAGGTTTTATTTGAAAATCCTTGTATGTAGAGCATTGGAATACATTTTGATTCGAATAAAATATGAATCAACAACTATTAACAATTAAGGCGCAAGAGACATTAAACAGGGCACAAAACCTTGTTATTTCCGCCGGAAATCAGAGTATAGAGGTATCTCATTTACTATTATCAATAATTCGGGAAGAACCAGAACCAATTAAATTTCTTACTGGTAAACTTGGAGTAAATATTGAACATATTGAAAAGGTTGTAGACAGTGAAATAAAACAATTGCCCGTGGTTGAAGGCGGAAATATATATGCATCTAACGAATTAAGTAAATTATTTGTGCAGGCAGAGAAAGAAATGAAGTCGATGCAAGATGAATTTATCACAAATTCACATTTCTTATTGGCAATGTTGGAGGGCACCGACTCTACCTCGCGGATATTAAAAGATGCTGGCATTAAAAAATCAGACCTGAAAAAGGCAATTATTGAAATGCGAGGCGGAAAGAAGGTTGACTCTCAAACTTCTGAAAATCAATTCAATTCACTCAAGAAATACGCAAATAATTTAAACGAGCTTGCTAGCGAAGGAAAGTTAGACCCAGTCATAGGGAGGGATGATGAGATTCGTCGTGTATTACAAATTTTAAGTAGACGCACTAAGAATAACCCGGTATTAATAGGAGAACCTGGTGTTGGTAAAACGGCCATAGCTGAGGGTTTAGCTCATAGAATTATAAGAGGAGATGTTCCAGAAAATTTAAAATCAAAGCAGATTTACAGCCTCGATATGGGGGCACTAATTGCTGGTGCCAAGTATAAGGGAGAATTCGAAGAACGTTTAAAGGCGGTAATAAAAGAAGTTACTCAAAGTAACGGTGAAGTTGTATTATTTATTGATGAAATTCACACTTTAGTAGGAGCTGGAAAAGGTGAAGGGGCGATGGATGCTGCAAATATTTTAAAACCCGCTTTAGCCCGTGGTGAATTACGAGCTATAGGTGCCACTACCCTGGCTGAATATCAGAAATACATTGAAAAAGATAAAGCATTAGAACGCAGATTCCAGAAAGTGATTGTTGAAGAACCCGATACTCAAGAAGCAATTAGTATTTTAAGAGGATTAAAAGAAAGATATGAATCTCACCATAAAGTAAGAATTAAAGATGAAGCAATTATTAACGCGGTAGAGATGAGTCAGCGCTATATTTCCGATAGATTTTTACCTGATAAGGCGATTGATCTTCTAGATGAAGCAGCGAGTAAATTACGACTAGAAATGGATTCAGTTCCTGAGGAATTAGATGAACTTAACAGGAGGATTATGCAATTGGAGATTGAGCGTGAAGCAATTAAACGCGAGAATGACAAGGTTAAATTAGCCCGTTTAAATGAGGAAATTGCCAACTTAACCGATAAGCGTGATGAACTAAATTCCCAATGGCAGAACGAAAAAAACATCCTAACCCAAATACAACAAAAAAAAGCATCTATAGAATCATTAAAATTAGAAGCCGAACAAGCTGAACGAGATGGAAACTATGGAAGAGTTGCTGAAATTAGATACGGTTTAATAAAAAACACTGAGGAAGATCTATTTGCACTTACAATGAAGTTAAAAGAGAGTAAGCAAGCAAAAACAATGGTAAAGCAGGAAGTTGATGCGGAGGATATTGCAGAAGTTGTAAGCAGGTGGACAGGTATACCCGTTATTAAAATGCTACAAAGTGAAAGACAGAAACTCCTTAGTTTAGAATCTGAACTTCATAAAAGAGTAGTTGGTCAAAATGAAGCTATTGAAGCTCTTTCAAATGCAATTCGACGAAGCAGAGCGGGTTTACAAGACCCAAAGAAACCAATAGGATCATTTGTGTTTCTTGGTACTACTGGAGTAGGCAAAACAGAATTAGCCAAGGCGCTTGCAGAGTATTTATTCGATACGGACCAAGCGATGGTTAGAATTGACATGTCTGAATATCAAGAAAAGCATGCTTTAAGCCGATTAGTTGGAGCGCCTCCCGGATATGTTGGATATGACGAAGGAGGGCAATTAACAGAAGCAATTAGAAGGAGACCATATAGTGTTGTTTTATTGGATGAAATTGAGAAAGCTCACCCAGATGTTTTCAATATACTTCTACAAGTGTTAGATGATGGTAGGCTAACAGACAATAAAGGTAGAACCGCGAATTTTAGGAATACCATAATTATAATGACTTCAAATATTGGTGCTGAACTCATTAGAGAAAATTATGAAACCCTAACTATTGAAAACCATGATTCAGTTTTGGCAAAGACTAAGCTTGATGTATATGAACTACTCAAAAAGAGTATTCGACCTGAATTCCTCAATAGAATTGACGAGTTAATTATGTTTGAGCCATTGAGCAGAGACAATATCAGAGCTATTGCAGATATTCAATTTAAGGAACTCTACGATCGTATGAGCTACGCAGGATATAATGTAGTAATTAGCGAAGATGCTCTAGATTGGTTGTCACAATTGGGATATGATCCTCAATTTGGTGCTAGACCATTAAAGAGAGTAATACAAAAGAAAATAATGGATGAATTGAGTAAGGAGATTTTGAGCGGAAGAGTTGCCCCTTCAGATGAAATTCTAATTGACTTAAAAGATAATCAACTTATATTTCAAAATTCTCAAACTGTGAATAAGAACTGAATAGGAATTGAATATACTTTAAAAAGGGGCCCTTTTTTATAAAGCCGAGATAATAAGATACATCAAACCAGCGACAATTGCAGATATTGGAATAGTTACTATCCAAGCAAATAAAAGATTCCTTGTTACTCCCCATCGAACAGCACTTAATCTTTTTGTTGCCCCTACCCCAATTATTGCTCCTGTTATAGTATGGGTAGTACTGACAGGAATACCCATTTGAGCGGTCATAAACAATGTAATTGCACCTGCGGTTTCTGCGCCAACACCTTCTAAAGGAGTAACTTTTGTAATTCGAGTTCCCATGGTTTTAACAATCTTCCACCCTCCACTTAGCGTTCCTAATGCTATTGCTGAATAACATGCTAACGGCACCCAATTTGGAAGTTCCTTAAATTCAACAATATTACCATTTGCAATTAATGCAGCACCAATTATTCCCATTACTTTTTGAGCATCACTTCCTCCATGTCCTAAACTAAAGGCTGCCGAAGATATTAGCTGCAATCTCTTGAACATATTTGCCATTTTTGCGGCCGTTGGCTTTTTGATTTTCTCTACATAAACATATACCAAAGAGAAAAATGCGAACATTCCTATCATGATATAAGTAAGTGGCCTATTATCTGCCTTTGATAAATCTTTATAAAGAGAATCTTGAACATTGAATTTATATCCGGCAATAAACTTTTGTTTTTGAACTTTTCCTAAATTGATTTTATCCGCGATAGACGAAGCCGTTTTTTCTGGACCAACCATAGAATAATTTTCAAAATTTATTTGACAACTAGAGATTAATAAGTTGACTGCATCTAATTTACTCTGCTTGGTTTCGTCAAAAAATGCTGCCTTTTTAATTTGATCGTATTTTAGAAATTTCTCTACTTTCTCACGTTGCTTGTTAATTAAAATATCCGTTAAATCTACATTTTCGACAATTTGTTCAGATACCTTTTTACCTCCAATAGATTTATATTCTTTTAAAAATGGCAATGATTCATTGTAATGAGAAATTGCCAATTGCATATTTTCTTTATTTTGGGCTACTTCTGGATTTGATTTATACTGTTTCTTATATTTATCTACGCGATAAAATTTAGATAAATTGGTTTCTAATCTAACATCCATAAAATAGCTAAACATAAAAAATACGGCAGTTGCAGAAATGAAAATAATGCTTAGTCTACCCCAAATATTTCGCTTGATTGTAACTAATGTTATATATGCCGAAATAAGCATTCCAATAATGGGAGCTAGAAAAATAAAAATTATTACTTTTAGAATTTTATCGGAGGCAACAATATCTCCTAATGGCATCCATCCTTTTAAATTAATAGCATGCATCACAGCTGCGCCAGCAAATCCTCCTATTAACGTATGAGACGAAGATGAAGGTATTCCATACCACCATGTAAGAAGATTCCAAAAAATAGCAGCAATTAATCCTGAAAGTATTACTTCTAGAGTTATATAATTGTCCACTACTGTTTTCGAAACGGTATTAGCAACAGAATGGTCTTTAAACAAGAAAAACGCGGCGAAGTTAAATATAGCTGCCCAAAGAACCGCTTGAAAAGGTGTTAATACCTTTGTACTAACAACTGTTGCGATAGAATTTGCAGCATCATGAAAGCCATTGATATAATCAAATACAAGAGCTAAAACGATGATTAATACAACTAATGACATTAGAAGAAGTTCTGCTTAATTAAGCATATTTAACAATGATGGTTTCGATTACATTAGCCACATCTTCAAATTTATCAGTAGCAACTTCCATTACAGTGTAAACCTCACGTCGTTTGATGAGATTTTTAAAATCATTTTCTGTGTCGAATAATTCTTTAATACTCACGTCAAAAATATTATCGGCATGATTTTCCAAACTGTTAATTTTAACAATGGATTCCATGATTTTTTCAGGACGCTTTAATTCACGAAGTTGCATTATTACATTGCTCACTTCAATTGCTCCCTGACAAATAATTTCTGCTAGCTTTTGAATGCCATCATCATTTGGATTTACTCCGTGAAATTGGATTTTTTTGCACGAAGCATAAATGTAATCAGCAACATCATCCATTGCTGTGGCTAAGTAATGAATATCTTCTCTATCGAAAGGAGTTATAAAATTCTTACCTAATTCCTGAAAAATCTGATGTGTAATTTCATCATTTTTATGCTCTAAATCTTCAATCTCCTTAGAAATGATATGGCGCTTATTTCCGTCATCTTCGTAAACAAAATCTTTAAAGCGAAGTCCCATAGTCGATATGTTTCGAGCAGTTTGCTCGAATAAATTGTAAAACACTTTATCCTTTGGAAGAAAAATGCTGAGTATAGTATTTAGAGCCATAATAATTATACAAAATTAGTTACTTGCGAATATTACAACTAACAATAACACATATTTAACATTTTCTTAACATTCAATACTTAATTACGTTTGTGACGATCATCACAATCCATAAATTTGGCCATTTCCCACACCCTGTAAGTTCTAATATTACCTCTGGATTGTAAATTAATACTTATTACATCAGAAAGTGTAACCATCATAAGGTGTTTGCGCAATTTATTATATCTAAAATCTTGCTCAGAGTTGAGCCCAACGGATTGAATTTCAGGTAATGGAGTATCGCTCGTATTCTTTTTCTTCAAGAATCGTTTACATTCCTCAAGTAAGTAGGGTTTAAGATCTTCACCGGCCTTATTCTGAGTAAAAATTTTTATTGAATGAATACCACTTGCGGGTCTTTCACCTTCTAAGCTACCCAAGACATCAATTAGTTCTTCGCTAAATGGTGATTTCATTCTTTTCATACGCAGATACTTTAAATTTAAATCGATACTATCTCCGTATAATGAGTGAAAATACTGAATATCTTCAAGGACAAGTGATCTAACTATTTCCTCGTTGTTAAGCTCCTCTTTTTTCTTTTTGAAATATTCACCATCTATCAAACCAGCACGTGCCTGAGCTGAAAATGAATTTAAAAATAAATCACGAAAATCTTGCCAATTCAATAAAGAGTCAACCTTTCCAGATGCTGTAAATCGAATATTATAACTAATGTTTTCTACAGCACTAGGACTCTTCAATTTATTTTTACCTAATTCATCGCTGAAATATTCGCAGTTAAAGTCATTATTCAAATCAGATAAACGCTTACAAACTAAATAACTTGTATCTATTTTTACATCCAAAAACATTTGATTTTGGTTTGTGATATATTGTTGTTGTATCCGTTGAAGTGTAAAAGCTGAATAACAATTCATCTCACTTTCAATGACTTCCCAGTCATATTCATGATTAATTAAAACTGAATCTGGCAATTGCAAATTCATCTGCGAAAAAGCACTGCGAAAAAACAAAAATGCGATAGACAGTGTAAGAATGGACTTAATATTCAGCTTAATATAAAATTTCATTAGTAATTAGACGAAGTTAACAGAATTGTGTTTACTGAATCCAAATGTTTGACAAAAAAAAGGGCCGTCTGTAGAAGACAACCCTATTTTGGTTTAGTTTGTTAATTTTTCACTTCATTACAGTATCTAAAACTGCTTTGAACCCTTTTGGATCATTCATTGCTAAGTCTGCTAAAACCTTACGGTTAATTTCCATTTCTTTAGCGTTTAACTTACCCATGAACTGAGAATAACTCACACCGTGCTCACGGCATGCTGCATTGATTCTCATGATCCAAAGAGAACGAAATTCTCCTTTTTTCTTACGACGGTCACGGTATGCATAAGTTAAACCTTTTTCAACAGCATTTTTTGCAACTGTCCAAACATTTTTACGTCTTCCGAAGTACCCTTTAGCTAATTTAAGGGTCTTTTTTCTACGAGCCTTACTGGCTACATGATTTACTGATCTTGGCATAATATATTAGTTTAATGGCTTGAGCGGCTAATTGCACTTGTAAGCTCCGGCCATGGTTTTCTTGTTTTTATTTACCTATACGCAACATAAATTTCACGTTGCTCATATCGGTATCGTGCACCAATCCACTTTTAGCTAAACGCTCTTTACGCTTTTTTGTTTTCTTAGTTAAAATGTGGTTTTTAAATGCTTTCAATCTTTTTACTTTTCCCGATCCAGTGATTTTAAAACGCTTTTTAGCACTGGAATTAGTTTTCATTTTAGGCATATTAATCTACGTTTATTTTTTATTTTTTGGTGATAATAAGATAACTACTTTCTTACCTTCTCTTTTTGGCTCCATTTCTAATTTTGCATGACCGTCTTCAACTAGTTGGTTTGCAAATTTCATTAACAAATCTATACCCCTTTCAATAAATACGATGGTTCTACCTCTAAAGAACACATAAGCTCTAACCTTGTTTCCATCTTCTAAAAAAGAAATAGCATGTTTTAACTTAAAATTTATATCGTGTTCGTCAGTATTTGGACCAAATCTAATTTCCTTAATTTCCTGTTTAACTGAGTTGGCTTTAATTTCTTTCTGTTTCTTTTTTTGTTCGTACAGGAACTTTTTATAATCGATAACTTTACAAACCGGAGGGGTTGCGTTCGGACTTATTTCCACAAGATCCAATCCTTGATCATAGGCCATTTCTAATGCTTTTTCAAAAGCATAAACGCCCATTTCCACATTATCGCCTACTAGTCTTACTTCAGGAGCAGTAATCTTTTCGTTGATCTTATGCAGATCTTCTTTTCTTCGTCCTCTTGATTTAAAATTTGGTTTCATCTATAACTCTATCGGCAAATACTTGCCACTCCATTGACCCTAAATCAGTTCCACCGTGCATTCTAATACTTAACGACTTAGTAGATTCTTCTTTCTCCCCTACAATTACCATGTACGGGATTTTTTTAATCTCGGCATCTCGTATTTTCTTTCCTGCCTTCTCTGCTCTGTGGTCAACAGAGGCGCGAATATCGGCTTTTTTCAAGAATTTTCCAACTTCTTCAGCATATGCAGCAAATTTATCAGAGATAGGAAGTACAATAGCTTGTTTTGGTGCTAACCAAACTGGTAAATTACCTGCATAATGCTCAAGTAGGAAACCAATAAATCGCTCATGAGTACTGAGTGGAGCTCGGTGAATAATGATAGGCCTTTGTTTTTCATTGTTCTCATCTACGTAAGATAAATCAAAACGCTCTGCTTGCGCAAAATCAACCTGATTAGTAGCAAGGGTAAATTCTCTTCCTATTGCGCTATATACTTGAATATCTATTTTAGGGCCATAAAATGCTGCTTCATCCTCAACTTCAACATAATTAACGCCCATTTTGTCCAGAACTTTTCGAACCATTGCCTCAGTTTTATTCCACAATACAGGCATATCAATATATTTTTGACCTAGCTTTTCTGGGACATGCTTCGAAAAACGCATTACATACTTATCAATTCCAAACTTCTCAAAATGTTTTAAATAGAGTGCATTTACATTCTGAAATTCTTCTTCAAATTGTTGTTCGGTGCAATAGATATGGGCATCATTCATTTGAAGACTACGAACACGCATCAAACCAAACAACTCTCCACTTTGCTCATATCGATAACAGGTACCATATTCTGCCATTCTTACAGGCATGTCACGGTAAGATTTTGGCGTAGCGGAAAATATTTTATGGTGATGAGGGCAATTCATCGCCTTTAAGTAATAATTTACACCATCTATCTCCATGGGCGGAAACATACTATCCTTATAATATGGCAAATGTCCGCTCTTTAAATACATACTTTCACGGGCAATATGCGGAGATTTTACTCTTGAGTATCCTGCTTCATTTTCAATCTTCTTGGCGTATGCCTCTAATTGCTCAATGATAACGCCCCCATTTGGAAGCCACAATGGCAATCCTGGTCCTACATCATCATCGAATGTATAAATTTCTAGTTCTTTGCCCAATTTTCTATGGTCTCTCTTTTTCGCCTCTTCCATCATTTCCAGATATTCATCAAGTAATGATTTCTTAGGGAAAGTAATACCATAAATACGGGTTAACTGTTTGTTATTCTCATTTCCTCTCCAATAGGCACCCGCGGTATTTAACAGTTTAATGGATTTAATATGACCGGTGTGTGGAATATGCGGACCACGGCATAAATCTGTAAATTCACCTTGCTTATAAAAAGTAATATTTCCATCTTCTAGGTCTTGAAGCAGTTCCAATTTGTACGGGTCATTCTTTTCTTCGAAATAAGCAATAGCATCTGCTTTAGTAATTTCTTCCTTAATAAATTCATTGGACTGTTTTGCCAATTCCTTCATTTTTTGCTCTACTTTTTCGAAATCATCACTAGTGAACTTATAATCTCCAAAATCAATATCGTAATAAAAACCCTGCTGGATTGGAGGGCCAATAGCCAGCTTTATTCCAGGATACAGTGCTTCTAATGCCTCAGCCAATAAGTGAGCTGAACTATGCCAGTAGGTACTTTTTCCTTCCTCGTCATTCCAAGTAAGTAAGGTTAAATTAGAAGATTCATGTATAGGTGTATTAGCATCTACCACCATATTATTCACTTTTGCAGATAGCACATTTCTTGCTAATCCTTCACTAATTGATAATGCCACTTCCATTGGAGAAATACCATAGGCATATTCTCTTGTAGAACCATCTGGAAGCGTGATAATAATGTTACTCATTCTAAAAGTTTACAAAGGTCGTTAAATCTGAATAATATTTCAATTATTTAATCATATTAATTGAATGTAACTTTAACCTATATTTGAGTGAAATATAAATAATTATGAAAAAAACTAAAATTGTCCCAATATTGCTGTTATTAGCAATCTTGTTTACTCCTTCTCGTGCTTATGGACAAGATTTCAAAGAAGATAGAATAGAGTTCAATGATACAAATTTTTACAGAATATTAACGAAGGATGATCAAGAGCATTATGGGTTGATTGTTAGAGAGGATAACGATTATATAGTGCTTAAGAAAATTGATTTAAACGAAGAAACCATTCCAAAGTTTGCCATTAAAGAGCGAGAAATTATAGATCGTGTTAAACTGTTTGGGTATAAAACTCACCCTACTCGATATTTATATTCGCCTTCTGCAATCCCTTTGAAACGGGGATCTGGATATTTAAATATGTTGTATTTTTTGGCATTTCAAGCACAATATGGGCTAACAGATAATTTAACAGTTGGTATAACTACTACCCCAGCATTTATGCCTACTTTAATTAATGCAAAGTACAGCTATAAAGTTGACGAAAACTTTTATATCGCTGCTGGTGCACAGGTTGGCAGGTTATGGTATACAAATGAGCAATCTTTAGGTGTTGTATTTGGAACAGCTACATATGGAAATGAAATTAATAATATTAGCATGAATTTAGGTTGGGGATTTTACGGAAAATCTAATGAAAACCTACCAATGGCCACAATAAGTTGGGCATACAAATCTACCGATAAAGTTCAATTTATAGGTGAATTTTGGGGATTATTTCATGCTAAAGGTGCACCAACCTTTTTGGGTGGACCCGCCTTAAGAATTAAATCAGGAAAGAATTTATTCTTCGATGTTGGAGTAGTTGGATTCTCTACAGAAATAACTGAGACAGAAGAAACTTTTGATCCAATAACTAATGTTACAACTAAAGTAACTAAATCGGAAATTTTAACACGCTTACCACTTCCATTTGTGGGCTTTAGTTTAACCTTATAATTTTTTTTCTAAACTAGTATTGGAGGAGCAAAATCTTTGTTATATTTGCACCCCCAACGGTGAGATGGGTGAGTGGCTGAAACCAGCAGTTTGCTAAACTGCCGAACGGGTAACCGTTCCGGGGGTTCGAATCCCCCTCTCACCGCGAAATCATGAGCCCCAAAAGGGGCTTTTTGTTTATTCGGAATAAAGGGGTGATTTATTTTTGGCTACTTCAGGCAAATATTAGTATTTTAATAAATCAAAAATTATTTTATTCAACACTAAATTATAATCTAAATCATTGCATTCTTCGATTAATATCAATCTTTTTTCGAATTAGAATATTCACGATCTTTGTCTTGTGAGAATCGTATTTTTTGGAACACCGGAGTTTGCTGCTTTTTCATTACAAAGAATAATTAATGAAGGATTTAACGTTGTTGGTGTTGTAACTACTCCTGATAAACCATCGGGAAGAGGAAGGAAACTAAAAGGAAGTGAAGTAAAAGATGTTGCTCTTAAAAATGGGTTACCAATATTGCAGCCTTTAAATTTAAAGTCAAACGATTTTCAAAACAAATTACAATTATTAAATGCGGATCTTGGTGTAGTTATTGCTTTCAGAATGTTACCGGAGTCGGTTTGGTCTATGCCCAAAATGGGTACCGTAAATTTACATGGATCTTTACTTCCTCAATACAGAGGAGCTGCACCCATACAACATGTTATTATAAATGGAGAAACTGAAACAGGAGTAACTACTTTTTTTCTAAAACATGAAATAGATACAGGTAACTTAATTTTAAGAAAGGCAATATCCATTTCAGAGGAAATAACAGCAGGGGAATTATACCGAGAACTAATGTATTTAGGTGCTAATGTTGTGATTGAAACGCTAGAACTAATTTCAAAACATGGAATCAACACCCCTCAAGAACCCCAGGATGAATCTGTAAATTTAAAAACTGCACCAAAAATCAACCGTGAATTTTGCAGGATTAATTTAAATAATTCGGCAATAGAGATTAATAATCTTATTAGAGGTTTGTCTCCATACCCGTCGGCTTGGATAGAAGATGAAGAGTTTGGTGAATTAAAAATAATTAGAAGTTCTATTATCTCTAAAACAAACGAATCAAATAATAAAGGGTTACAGATTGTTGATAATCGATTATTACTATACTTTAGAGATGGAATACTCGAAATTACTGAAATAAAACCTAGCGGGAAAGGCATAATGAAGGGCAAAGATTTTGTAAACGGATTAAAAAACTGAGTGAAATAATATAAAGAAATTTGGTTTTTTGTTTTTTGTTTTGTAATATGCAAAATCAATTTTAATCAAAAACGCCTATAAGCCATAATACTACCTAAAAATAAACCACAGTTTTACTAACTAAAAGGAGGTATATTATGACTAAAACATTGATTCAAGACGGCGTTCTTATTAAGCGCTATTTAGAAGGAAACCAAGCTGCATTTGAAACCTTGGTGCAACGTCACAAGATGAGAATTTTTACTAGCGTATTAGCAGTAGTAAATGATCATTATCTTGCGGAAGATATTTTCCAAGAAACCTTTATCAAAATTATTAAGTCAGTAAAATCTGGAAAGTATAACCATGAGGATAAATTCCTACCATGGGCATTAAGAATAGCAAGAAACCTAGCAATTGATAGCATTCGAGTAAAAAAGAGAATGCCAAATGTTGTAAACTCTGATGGATACGACCTATTTGAAACTTTGAATATTTACGCACCATCACAAGAAGATCTACAAGTACAAAAGGAAGAAACACGTTTGCTACACAGCTGGATTAACGACCTACCTTTGGAACAAAGAGAAGTTTTAATTCTTCGCAATTATGCAGATTTAAGTTTTAAAGAAATTGCTGCTATTACGGACACCAATATTAATACTTGCATAGGCCGCATGCATTACGCAATTATCAACTTAAGAAAAATGATGGAAAAAAGTTCTGTCAAGATAAAATAAAAATTGAGCCTCGGCGTTATTCATATGTAAAACAAATATTTTGCGTATGATTAAAACTATTACACAATCCGATCTCATTTGCTATTTTTACGGAGAAATTGATGCGCAAACTAAGGATTACATCGATAACAATATTGATTTTAATCCTGATTGGGTAACCTTACTTAATGATTTAAAAGAAATCAAAGATTCGGTTCGATTAGAAGCCCCAAGTAGCTCAAATATTCAAATAATATTAGAGGAAAGTTTGTTAGAGGAAAATCATTCGTTTTAATAGACACTTGATGAGATCAAAAAAAGGCGGTATTAACCGCCTTTTTTTTATTTGAGCAAATCAATAAATTATTAACTTTGAGACATGCACACTATCCCAAAATTAGACCTATCTGATTTCACTTCTGGAGACGCCCTTAAAAAAGCAGAATTTGTTAAAAATCTTGGCGATGCTTATGAGCAAATTGGCTTCGTAGCTATTCGAAACCATGGAATTCCTGCAGACACGTTAAAGCAATTATATTCAGATGTTGAAGGATTCTTCCACTTAAATGAATCAGTAAAGTTAAAATACGATGATAGTGAAGGTGGAGGCCAAAGAGGTTATACTGGATTTGGGAAAGAGCACGCTAAAGGTCGTAATACTGGAGATTTAAAAGAGTTTTGGCATTTTGGACAATACATAGATCAATCAGATCCTAATGCTCCACAATTTCCAGAAAATAAAATAGTTGAAGAATTACCTAGTTTTAATAGTAGTGGAAAACAACTTTACAAGGCCCTTGAAAACACTGGAATTACAATGCTTCAAGCAATTGCATTGCACTTAGAATTAGATGAACATTATTTTGATTCTAGAGTATTTAATGGAAATTCAATATTAAGAGCAATTCATTACCCCCCTATTACATCAGACCCTAAAGATGCTATTAGAGCTGGCGAACATGAAGATATTAATTTAATTACACTCCTTGTGGGTGCGAGTGCAGACGGTTTGGAAGTCCTTAATAAACAAGGGGAATATGTTCCAGTTACAGAAGTTGAGAACCATATTGTTGTTAATGTTGGGGATATGCTACAGCGCTTAACAAATGATAGACTTAGGTCAACGACCCACAGGGTAGTTAATCCACCGAGAGATAAATGGTCAGAACCAAGATTCAGTATTCCATTTTTCCTACATCCTCGTCCAGAAGTAAGTCTAGATTGTATAAATTCCTGTGTTTCGGCGGAACAACCAAAAAAATATAAAGATTGCACTGCAAACGAATTTCTAATGCAGAGACTTTCTGAAATTGGTTTAATTTAGACAAATAAGTTTTTTAATTCTTGGGCATCTTCTGGCTTCATTTTTCCAGCAAGTATTAAACGAATTTGCCTTCTCCTTAATGCACCAGCAAATTTCTCGTTTTCCAAATCAGTTTGGGGTTCAATTGTCGGGACTTTCACCGGCCTATTTCGAGAATCTAGAGCAACAAATGTATAATACGCTTCGTTAGACTTTATTTTTTCACCCGTAGGAATATTCTGAGCATGAACTTCAATAAACACTTCCATACTTGTGTTGAATGAACGTGTTACATAAGCGGATAAAGTAACTACATCACCCAAACGAATTGTTTCTTTGAAAGAAACGCTATCTACTGAAGCTGTAACAACAATTCGATTTGAATGTTTTTGAGCTGCAATTGCAGCACAAATATCCATCCAATGAAGTAACTTCCCTCCCATTAGATTATTTAGTGTATTCGTATCATTGGGTAGAACTAGTTCATTCATTTCAGTGAATGAATGTTGTGGGTTTCTTGTATCACTTTGAGCCATAGATAAAAAAAAAGCCGTTGGAGATACCAACGGCTCAAATTTAGTGAAATCGGTTTATGCTTCAGCTTTATTTTCTACAGAAACGAAACTTCTTCCGTTCTTTCCTTTTCTGAAGGCAACAATACCATCAGATAATGCAAACAATGTATGATCTTTACCGATTCCTACATTTTCACTTGGATGGTGCATTGTACCACGCTGTCGAACAATGATGTTACCTGCTTTTACGGCTTGTCCACCATAAATTTTAACACCTAATCTTTTACTATGAGACTCACGGCCGTTTTTAGTACTACCAGCTCCTTTTTTATGTGCCATGGTTTATTCTTTTAATTATGCGGTTATACTGTCGATAGTTAATAATGTATGGTAATGTCTGAAACCATTTTTCACTCTATAACCTTTTCTACGTTTCTTTTTGAAAATAATTAATTTATCTCCTTTTCCGTGCTCGGCTACGGTACAAGTTATTTTAGCTCCTTTAACTGTAGGATTACCAACTTTAACCTTGTCTCCGCCTACAAAAAGCACCTTTTCGAATTCAACTTTAGAGCCTTGTTCAGCATCTAAACGATTTACAATAAGTTTAGAGTTTTCTTGAACTCTGTATTGTCTTCCTGCTATTTCTACTATTGCGTACATGACGTAAAATGGGTTGCAAAGATAACCATTAACTTAGTTTTTCCTATACTTGATTGAAAAAAAATCAAGTATTTTTCTTCTTACAAATCCTTGTATACGAAAATAGACATCGCCAATTAAGAGGAATAACTACTATTAGGTTTTTGAGATATTTGAAATGGAATGAAAGCACCGATTTTGAGTACAGCCCTATTACTCGTTGGAGTAGTAGGAGCACAAGAGGAAAAACCTAAAGGTTTTGACAATAGTAGTAGGAACGTAGTCTCTGGAACAGACATTCGTTTATTACCTGCTTCGAAAATACTTATTGAACCCCTTATCCCTCAAACCCAGACTCCCAAGATCAAAGTTCAATTCGAAACACCTCAAGTTTTGTGGAAAACCGAAAAAATGGTAACTACTGTTGAACCGGAATTCATAAAAGAAAAATCTTCAGATAGCACATATTTAGCAAATTACTTGAGAGCTGGAGGAGGGAATAATGGTCATATTTTAGGTGAATTGTTCTTATCTAATAGACCTAATAACTTGTGGGCATACAATTTTAGTGCTCTCCACTTTCAGGCAAACAACCCAATACAAAATCAAGCATTAAGCAATACACGAATCCAAATGAATGGTGCTAGATATTTCAAATCCTCGAGTTTGAGTACGGAGCTATTTTACCATCGTGATTATCATACCTTTTACAATGCAGATAGTGCTATTACTGAATCTAGTAGCGAAATTTCTAGACTTAATATCGAAGGCAAAACAACACAAAATTATGGAGTAAATATCAATTACAAAATGCTATCAGGAGGCAGAAAACCTGATATTCAGTGGCTCAATACAGCTCAAATTTTTGAAACTAATATTAATCAAAAAGAACAAGAGTTAAATTCAACTCTTCGTTTTTTAACAAAAGCAAGAAAATTCTCTATATACGGTGATCTGGCATTTGATTATATCGGTTTTAATCAAGGTCTAGATTCTGGAAAGATATTCCAATCATCACAAATATTTGTTGACTTCAAACCGAGGATACAATTCTTTCATAAAGCTACTAACTTAGATGTTAAGGCTGGATTCAACGTTACCTACAACAACAACACTAATGATAGTAGTAATGGAGTATTCGTTAATCCATATGTATATGCAGAAAAAGGAATCAAAGGTTTAGAAATGACCGCCTATGGAGGAATAGATGGTGGACTTCAAAAGAATTCTATTCGAAGAATACACAACCAAATGCCTTTCTTCTCTGAAAACATGACTATTAGCAATGCTTTTGAACAGATAAACGGTTTTTTCGGATTGAAAGGGAAAATTTCATCTAAATCACTTTTTAATATTGACTTTGGAGGAAATGTCATTTCCAACCAATTGATGTTTGCAAGTGCCTTAGATACCAATATTCGAAAAATGGATAGCCTCAATCCAATAAGGATAACTTACAACGATATTTCAACAATGTATTTTAGAGTTGGTGCGGAATATATTATCGGAGAAAAACTAAAAGTTGGTGCAAAAATGAGATTAAATAACTTCTCTGCAGACAATGATGTTTGGCACCTACCGGCTTTAACTTACAATATTTATGCAACATCTACGCTGTTTGAATCTATTATGATTGAATTGGGAATTAATGGAACCGGTAGGCGTTACAATCAAATACTTTCTTATTACGAAAGTTCAAATGAACCGTATCTGAAAAAAGTATCTTTAGACGGTATAATGAATTTATACACAAGATTAGATTATAGATTTAATGGTAAAGGCAGAATTTGGGTTCAAGGGACTAACTTATTAAACAAAAATTATCAAGATTTTTACGGATATACAACTTATGGTTTAAGCTTGATGGGTGGCATAAGCCTTGGTTTGTTCTAGAGTATTTGTATCTTTGTTATTAAGTGAAAAATGCTTTTAAACATATTGTAAAGGAAGTTCTTGTCAGAGATCAGTTTGTGACCCTACCTGGACTAGGCTCTTTTATTGTAAAAGAGTTAAATTCAACAATTAACCCAATAAACGGTATAATTAAACCTAGACATTCTAGTATTGTATTCAATAATAAAATTTCAGTGGATGATGGAATTTTAGCAAGTCATTACAAATCTTTATTTAATATTTCTTACAAACAGGCGCAAGACTCAATAAAGCGAGAAATTAGTTTACTAAAAAACCAATTATCGGATAAAAAGTATTTCGCATTCAATCCTTTGGGAAATTTCTTTTTTAATGAAAATTCAGGTATTTTCTTTGTACCTAAAGCGGAAAACAATATCTCTGCTCAATCATTTGGTTTAAAACCTTTAAAATGGGTTCCCAAGTCCAATAATATAAATGAATCGAGTATTAAGTTAGATAAAACTTCAACCATAGAGATTGAAGACGCGAATATCGTTGAAATTGGAAATGAAGAAATCAAATCTAAAGAAACAAAAAACAATTCGAATTTAATATGGAGAATTGCGGCCAATTTTGTATTGATATCGGTAACTTTTGCAACATTATATACGAGTTCTGTAACTTGGATTAGAATCAATGAAAAAAATAATGTTGAAGCATCTCATACCTTGTTATCAAAAGCAAATAGTGAAATTTCAAAAAAAGAAATAAGTTTTAACTCAACCGTTACTAATGAACCTGAAGAGTCAAAAGATAATTTCTTATTCATCAACGGAAAGCTTATTTCACTAAGCAAGGACAAAAAAAATAATTCTAAGCCTTTGCAAATTATGACAAATGATGAGTTTCGTGGTCAAATAAAATCACAAAAAGGTAATTACTTTATAGTTGGAGGTTCTTATTTAACGCAAAAAGCTGCAGAATTAGAATGCAAAAATTGGAATACATCAGGAATTAATGCCACCTACATTCGTGTGAAAGGAAGCAGTCTTAATAGAATAATTATACAAAGATTTTCCGATGAAAAAGAAGCAAGCGATTTTCTCGTTAATCTAAAAGAAACTCCGAGAATAACGGTGGGAGTTCAAGAATTAATCCTACAATAAATGAGTAAATACGTAATTGAAGCATATTTATCTACAACACAAAAGCAAAAGATAATTGCTGGTGTGTTTAGTGCAATAATTTCAATTATATTAATTCTTTTACTTGAATTACTTACGATATCCGTACCTAATCCACCTTTTCCAAAAGAAAAAGGTGAATTATTATTAGATTTCGGACTATCTGAGACCTCGTTTGGATCGCCTAATGATGGTGGCCCATCTCCTATTCCACCAGCAAAAGGAGGAGGTGATGGAACTACCGCATCAGCCCCTAATACCTCAAATATCACGACTGGTGGAGTTGGAGATATAGTAAATTCAACTGATGAAACTTCAGAGACTTCATTGCCACCATTAGACCCACCTATAACCACTACTCCAACTGCAAATTCCAGATTAACAAAATTAAACATAGGTAAACGATCAGGTAGTACAGGTCCTGGAAATCCAAATGGCATTGAAGGTGGACAAGGAAATGTTGGTTTTGGAGGTGGAACAAATACTGGAGGAATTAGAGGAAACGGCGGAACTCGGATTACACAAAATACTGGAAATGGATTTTTCTCTGCTACAGGATTCGCAAATCATCAGATTGCTTCTGATGTAAAAAAAGTTGATGCGAATGGTGTAGGTGAGATCTATGCGAGAGTTGAAGTACCATGCTCTGGAGGTCCAAGATTGATTAAAATCTTACCTAAAGGAAATTACACCGGTACAGATGCTAACGCAAAGGAGGTTATGAAATATTTCCTAAGCCGTTCTAAGTTTATTAAAGTAGAAAATGGTCAGTGTCCGGAAACGGGTACCATTAAACTTAATGTAAAAAAGACCCTTTAATTTAAACCCCTTGGATTATAAAGAATGCGTTGATTTTTTGTTTCAACAACTTCCCATGTATCAAAATATGGGCAAGATTGCTTTTAAAAAAGACTTAACAAATACGATCAAATTGCTAGAGTATTTGGACAATCCTCACCAAGGAAATACAAAATGGATTCATGTTGCTGGAACTAACGGTAAAGGAACTGTTTCATCCATCCTTTCATCAGTTTTAATTGAAGCTGGATATAAAGTTGGTCTTTATACATCACCACATCTAGTGGACTTTACCGAAAGAATAAGAATAAACGGCAAAAAAATTGATGAAGAAGCCGTAATAGACTTTGTTCTAAGAATTTCGCCTATTATTAAATCAATTAAGCCATCATTCTTTGAAATTACCGTGACAATGGCATTGGATTTTTTCAGCAGATCCAATATGGATTTTGGCGTTATTGAGGTGGGGTTAGGTGGACGCATAGACAGCACAAATGTTATTAATCCAATGTTATCAGTAATTACATCTATTGGGATGGATCATATGGATATGCTTGGCAATAGTATTGAAGAGATTGCTTTTGAAAAAGCGGGAATAATAAAATCTAGAATTTCTTGTGTTATATCAAAAGATATTTCAGTTAATGCAAAAAATATTATTTATAAACGTGCAGATGAATTAAATTCAACAATAACTGAAAGCAAACGCGTTTCAGATGAATTATTAAACAAATTTCCACTTTCAGGTAATTATCAAAAGCAAAACCTTTCAACAGCTTTTCAGGCTATATCCGTAATAAATGATCTACAATACCCTATTTCGAATGAAAATATCAACTCTGGATTAAGGAATATTGTAAATAATACTGGATTAAGAGGCAGATGGGAAATTTACAAATCTTCACCATTGGTAATCTTAGATACCGGGCATAATATTGACGGCGTGAGTTCCAATATAAACCAATTAAGATCTCAATATCCAAATAAAATAATTCATGTCATTTGGGGAATGGTAAATGATAAGGATAGAAAATCAATCTTATCATTATTGCCAAAGGAATGGAAATATTATGTGGTGAAACCACAAGTACCAAGAGGGCTAGACTCTCAAGTATTGGCAACAGAAATGAACTCAAACAAATTAAATGTTCAAAAATTTCAAAATACCAATGATGCCTACAATTATTTAATTGAATCAATTGATGAGAAAGATTTGATATTTATAGGTGGAAGTACATTTGTAGTTGCTGATTTTTTAAAATCTGAATTGGTATAAATGAAATTTAGTCAAAAGAAAAGGCGACCTAATTGGGTCGCCTTTCATGTTTTCATATAAATTATTTCTAACGCAGCAGTGTGATAGTTCCATTGTACACATACTCTTTATCTTCAAAAGAAGTAATAACTACGTGGTAAACATATACACCACTTTGACATGGTTCACCAGTTTTGTCGTTACCATCCCATCCTAAATTTGGATCTTCAGTTTCAAACAACTTCTCACCCCAGCGGTTGAATATTAACATTTGGAATGTTTTAAAGTTTGTAGCTACGGGATTGAAACGTTCGTTCTGCGTTGGACCTTGTTGATCTGGTGTAAATACATCTGGAATAAATACTATTATGTCCGGACCAATATGTACTTTTCTTGTAAATGTATCCTTACATCCGTTACTAGTTGTTACATACAAAGTAATGTTGTATAAACCAGTATCTCTTGAATAAGCAAATCTTGGATTTTCCGACATCATGGTATCATTTGGATCTCCCGTTCCAAAATCCCAAACATAACTAAGTGAAGGACTAAATGGTAATTGCTCAACTGAACTCTTGTTTATCATAGTAAACTTCGGTAAAGCAACTGTTGTGCTAAATGATGGATCCGTTTCGAAGTATGCTTTAGGATTTGGATATGCTTCTACGTTATCAACACCAGTGATTGTTGTAGCACAAGTTCCACCGTCCGGAGTGTTATTAGTAACAGTTACATTTATGGTATACTTTCCTTGAGTCGGATATGTAATTCCTGTTGGATACTGAAGTTGTGAGGAATCACCATTTCCAAAAGTCCACAGGTAAGATAATTGTGATTGTGGTATACCTTTAGTTTCAATTACCTCCCAATTTGTACTTAACGGTACACAACCATTAAACGAACTTAATGGATCCAATTCAGGATATGGATGAATAATAATTTGAATCGAATCAGAAACTGGAGGACAAACATCATTAGTGATAGGCACAGTGGTTACTTTAAGAAAGGCTTGCCTATTCACAGCATCCCCTGTTCCGTGTGTATATACAATATTTTCAGAGGAATTATCATCAATGGATCCATCTGAACCATTAATAACCTGCCAATTCACATTGTTATTACTCCACTTACTCTCGCTTTGTACAGGGAACGGACTATTTTCACACTGAGGGTAAGGATTCACAGTAGTAATATTGATCTCTGGTTGAGTCCTAACCTGTAAAACATAAATCTCCGTATCCGCACAACCATTTCCATCTGTGTAAGCTAATTTAACGTTATATGGTCCTTCAATATTTGACGTAAGCGTTGTTGTTGGCGTGAATTTATTACCTGTTACATATTGTCCTGTCCATGATGCTGTTCCACTTGAAGGACGAGTTTGAGTCATGTCAATTCTAGTATTTAAATCCAAGTCTGGACCACTACTACAAAGAGTCAAAGGACTTAACAATACCGCATCTGGAGTATCGTTAACAAAAACGTAGAAACTATCGGTCTTCAAACAACCAGTACCATTATTAGAATATCTGATTAAGAATGTTCCAGGACCTTCTCCTGGAGGGAACATGTGACCATCTGTTAAGGTCATTCCCACTTTAGCATGCGTCCGACTAAAATTAACTTCAGGTACTTCATACCAACCTCCATCTCCGTTAGTTGCAGCTTGACCATTCACAGTAACATACTGATTAAGATCAATAGTATCCCAATTGACACAAACCGGATCTGGAGACAATACTTTCACATTAGGCTCACCAATTACTACGTTGGAAACAGTATCACAAGAACGGCACTGAGTTAAGATATCTGTAACACATAATTCATAATGGTAACGTCCCATATAATAATCCTCAGTAGGGTCTCCAAATAAAAATTGCCAATCTGGTGTACCCCAAGGGTTCAAATTCTGAACCACTGAGGCGCTATCTACACCCGCAGGAACCTCGCGTGCCACCCAATCCATTGTAATACCTGTTTTAGTAGCTGGCCGTTTTACGTTATTATCCATTGATACCTGACCTAAGTCTTGACAATATATTTTAGGTACTAATTCGATAATTGGATTTCCGTTTATAATTTGAATTGTCGAGTCCTTGTTAATGCATCCATTACCATCTTGATACCAACCGTAAATTTTCTCTCTAAAGTTTTTACCGTTCTGAAGCAATGAATTATCTAAAGTACTCGTCAAAAACAAGTGTCTTGTTTCTGTTTGACTATCAACATAATTATCTGGATTATATAGACTACCACCCCAGATTCGAACACCAGCAGTTTCGCCAACATTCAAGAAACTATTTAATAGGATATCTCCATAATCATAACATTGAGAAGGTAATGGATTCTTAGACCATTTTACAATTGGTAGAGTATGTACAAGAATCTCCATGGTATCCTTGTGCTCACAAGTATGTCCACCCTCAGTTACCTTAGTATATAGTTCGTACTTAAAAGTTTGATCCGAACCACCATTAGCATTAGTATTCCTTGGAGACACATCATAAACCATGTCTGTACCCAATACTTGACCTTGAGTTAAATTAGTCCATACATAGCTTCCTGTAGTCGCAATTGGTCTATGATCCGCAACTAATTTGATTACATCTTCATTACAGATAACCAAGTCGGGCCCGGCAATTGATACAACGGTATCATTTACATCCAAACGAACAGTATCGAATTGTACACAGCCCCAATCCCTTTCAGTTACTTTTACCCAATAATTATCTTCTTCATTGAAATAAACTATTTGCGTAGTATCACCCGTACTCCAAACATAATCCACTGTATCATTATTTTGAGCATCAAACATTTGAGACTCATACGTGCAGATTCTCTTATCTGGACCTAAGTCTACAATAGGCAAAGGTTTAAGGAAAATAATTGCTGTATCATAGAAAATACAACCGTCTTCATCAGTCACTTGTATTTCAATTGCACTGTCAGAAGTAATGTTTTTAACTAATAGAGTGTTATTTGTATCACCATCAATATGAAGTAGATTTTTGAGGGTATATTCACCAGCTGAATCAACATCCATCTTATATCGAGACCATTTCAACTTGTAAGGATCATTACCCCATAAAATATTGGGCTTAAGTTCCATATCAGTTCCATAGCAAGCGAATGTATCACCAGTGGCCAACTCAACGGTTGGTGGATCTGGCACATCTATTGTATCATAATAAACAGTTGGGCAATTAGCCGAATTATTTACTGTGTGTACAAAAATGTATTTCCCACCTTTATAAAAAATCATGGTGTCAGTTCGCTTGGTACTGAAAAATAATTCCGATTTACCTGTACTATCTCGAACACTCCATTGATGCGATGCTTTACCTTGGAAGTTTGCTGGCAATGTTGCAGTCATGGCAAATCGTCCACATTTTAAAGTATCATAATGTCTTTCTGCCTCAGCTCTTGGTTTAACTTTCACCTTGAAACTACGAATAGAAATCATTGGAGGTGTACAGTGCTGATCTGTAGCTTTTACCGTAAACGAATACGATACATCACTAGCCTGACCGCGTTTAGTTTGCCAACAGAATTCATATTCTTTTTCACGTTTCTTTGGGTCTACTACCTCAAATGTTGCTCCTGGAATACCACCATTCCATGTTGCTAAAACAGTATCTGGAGTTTTTTGATAAGGATTGAATGTCTCGTCTGTAATCTTAATTTTCTTACATATCTTATCTCCTTCGCAGATATCCCAACTAAATGGTCCATTGATTTTAGGTGGTTTGTTGTATCCGCACTCATCAAGTATCCACATTTGCATATCTCGCCGTGTCTTACCAACGATCACCCATTTTCCAGATGTATCTTTTCTATATTCTGTTTGTTCAATAACCAGAATTGGCACTTCATCACAATCAATGGGCTGTACGATAATATCACCATTTGTTGTGTCAAAGAAAAATCCACGTGGTGGATCAAGATTTGGTTTTGGGGTACACTTAATAGTAGTTACAGGAATACAAAAAGGGGTCATAGGAATTTGTGGAGAAAATGGAGAGGAGTAATTAACTCTGCTCGAAGGCACACTTTGTAAACCGGGTACTAATTGATAAGATATTGAATCAAAATCTACTGTATCAATCGCACCATTATTATAGTACCAAGGAGTATTGCAGCAAAGGAAACCGACAGGTTCGTTGGATAATTGAGGAGAACTATTACAAGAGTCTCCAGCCTTTGCCACATTACACAAATTAATCATACAAGTTGTGGCAAAATTATTATTGGATGCTCCTGTAGTAATGGCACCATTTCTACAACACTGTCCTGTCCAAAAGGTAATTTCACAACATGAACTTTTACCTACCAAGTTCTTTAAGGGAGCTGTGTTGAAATCTATAGTAACTTCGAAGGTATGCTCTTCAACACCTTTACCTTGGCTAGCCGTATTAGGACTTCCACAAGGCGCAGATGCAGAGGTACAACGTGTTGATACGTCTCGAATACCAGTTCTTTTTACACCACCGATACTTCCGCCACCGCATCCATTTCCTCCTGCAGTACCTGCATAATAATTCAGACCGATACCTCCAAGAGAGATTCCTCTACAATCTCGATAGATTTTAAATACAATTTTATATTTGCCATTACCTAAACAGGTATACTGCATGTCTGCACCCATCATGTGCGAAGCATTACTCCCACGAGCGGCAAATAATAAAACAAAAAATAAAAGGAAATTTCGTAGTATTCTCTTCATATAAACTCTTTTGATTCTTTCATTATTGACACAAAGAAGTTTGTGTGTGTTGTCCCAAAGTTAATAAATTTGCTTTTCATTTTGGATAAAACCCGTAGTTTCCGAATGAGAGAAAAATATCAAGACAATGATGTTGTAGATAAAGGAAAATTAACAACATTTATTTAAATTATTGATTTTCATTACTTTAAATTCTTTTTTGACCAATTTTTTTTTTTGAAATTTAATTGTAGCAATTAATCAGTGTAAATTCGTTGAATTAAAAACTGACATTTCTATGAAATACTCATCAATATCAAGTAATCTATTTATAAAAAATAGATCTAAACTAGCTAGTAAATTACCTTCCGGGAGTATTGCCATTTTACATAGTAATTTCGAAACTCCTAGAAATGGGGATGCCTTTTTTGCTTTTCGCCAGCAGAGTGATGTATTCTACTTAAGCGGAGTGGATCAAGAGGATACGATTGTTGTTTTATTTCCTGATTGTCCCAACCCGAATTTTCGTGAATTCATTTTTGTTAAAGAGACCAATGAGAAAATCGCTGTTTGGGATGGTGCAAGATTAACGCCAAATCAGGTATACGAGGTTTCAGGTATTCAAAATGTTTTTTGGTATCATGAATTTTGGCAAACTATACATTCCGTAATACTCATGGCCGAAAAAATCATGGTCAATTTAAATGAGAATGATCGATTTTTAAGTGAAGTTAGCTATTCAAATTATTGGTTAACGGAAAAGCTGAAAAATAAATACCCAGCACATCAATTCAGAAGGCTTGCACCTATCCTTTCTAATCTAAGAATGCAAAAAGAGGTTGAAGAAATTGAACTTCTTAAGAAAGCAATTGATATTACATATAATGGATTTTTACGTGCATTAAAATTTGTGAAGCCTGGAGTAATGGAATATGAAGTTGAAGCTGAAATTATTCACGAATTTGTCAGAAATAGAAGTAAAGGATTTGCATTTGATCCAATTATTGCTTCCGGAGAAAGTGCATGTGTGTTGCATTACATCGAGAATAACAAACAATGTAAAGATGGTGATCTAATGTTACTCGATTTTGGAGCTGAATATGCAAATTACAATGGAGACTTAACGCGTTGTATACCGGTAAATGGTAAATTTTCTAAACGCCAAAAAGAAGTTTACAATGCAGTATTAGATGTTCAAAGGTTTGCAAAAAGTGTGCTTAAAATAGGTAAAACATTACCTGATTACCATAGTGAGGTGTGCCGCTTCACCAATGAGAAATTATTAGAGCTCGGCCTTCTCACATCCCAAGAAATAAAGGATAATTCTAAGGCGTTTATGAAATATTTCATGCATGGGACCAGCCATCATTTAGGACTTGATGTTCATGATGTTATGCATAGATTCGAGCCTATACCAGAAAATTCAGTTTTAACCATTGAACCAGGAATTTACATTCCAGAAGAAGGTATTGGTGTTAGAATCGAAAACGACGTTTGGTTGTCTGAGGAAGGAATGATTGACTTTATGGATGATTTTCCAATTGAAGTGGAAGAAATAGAGAATAAAATGAATTCATAAAAACCGTTTTATTTCCATCCGTTTTCTCCTACTAATGGGATAAACTTAAAATCCCCAAAAACTTCTCTTTTGAATTTCTTTTCTGATTCGCGAGTAATTCGAATCATTTTTTGTTCATTACGTTCAGCACCAATTGGTATAACTAACTTTCCTCCAGGTTTAAGTTGTTTTAGCAAAACTTTAGGTATCGTTGGAGCGCCTGCTGTAACAATAATTGCATCATAAGGGGCATATTTTATTAATCCTTTAGAACCATCACCATGAATTAATTTAATTTGATTCTTATACTTAAATAAACATTTAGCCGCTGAAACAAGTAATGGCTTTATGTATTCCACAGTATACAATTCTGCACCTAATTCGGCTAAAATTGCTGCTTGATAACCACTACCTGTTCCTATTTCAAGAACCTTGCTATTCTTTTGAATTTCTATGAGTTGTGATTGAAAGGCAACAGTAAATGGTTGAGATATAGTTTGTTCATGATCGATTGGAAATGCTGCATCTCTATATGCAAATTGCTGAAAGTCTTTAGGGAAAAAACGATGTCGCATCACTCGATTAATAGCAGACAGAACATCTTCATTAACAATACCTTTTTCACGTAACTCATTGACTAGCTTGATTCTTTTTCCTTTAAAAACTGGAGTATCTATACTATCTAGCATTTACACACTATGTTAAAATGTTAATTGACAAAATTATTAATTAAACTATTAATCTTGCCTTACAAAGGTACACTAATCTTTGATTTCTTATGAGAAAAGCAATCATTCTTGGAAGTAGTCAATCTGCTGAAAATTATCCCACTGATGCTCTTAATTCTGCGGGGATTGACCTAGTAGGCTACATCGACCCGATAGATTCATCGAATGTAGACATTATTAATGATTACTTGCAGTTTTACGAAATAATTCAACGGGCAGATTTATTTTTAATTTCAAAAGAAGTATACCCATTAGATATCGAATTTGCTAAAAAACTTATTCGTTTTGGGAAGCATATATTAATTGATGGTTTCAGGAATTGGTCAACATATGAAATTGAGCAACTTGAAAAACTTCGGCGTGAGGCTCAAAGTATTATTCAATTTAGCAATCTTCTACAAGGAATGTCAATTTTCACTACAGCATTTCAATACTTAAAAAATCCTAGGATGATTAAGATTGAAAAGTTTTGTAATGCACCAAGACTTGGTGATTTTGAAGACTGGATATTTGAGAATATTGCTGATGAAATTGATTTAGTCTGTAGAATAATCCAATCAGGGATTAGAAGTATTCAAGCCAAACCCATATTTATTTATGGTAATCAGGCTGATTTAATAAATATTCATTTGGAGTTCGACAATGATGCCATTTGCAATATTTCCATGGGAAGAGCTATTGAAAACAACAAACATTTTATTTCAGTTTTTCAACCCGACAAACATATTCAAATTGATTTACTAAACAACAAAATCTTTGAATCGAAAATGTCTTTCAATGAAGATCAATTAGAATTAGAAATTGATCTTAATCAATCTGAAAATTCTAAAATAGTTACCATAGAACGAAATATCATGCCCTATGATATTCGTAAATTGGAATTAAGAAACTTCAATGAAAATATAGAAAAGAAACTAACACCTCTATCCCACCTTGATCATCTCCATGATGTTAGTTTTATTTGCGAAATGCTAAATGAAAAAATAAAGAGACGCTATCAAGCTGTTTAAAGCCTTTGATAGAACTCCTCAATTTTGTACTTTTGTTCTCATATGCGGTCAAAACCTAATTCACTTTATTCTGGTGTATATTCTTTGGCCTTAATAATAATAAGTTCTTGTAATGTAGATGAGAGTTACATTCCTTCATTTGTTCAGGTTGATAGTTTAAGCATTGACGCCTCATCAATTGAAGGAAATCCTATACAAGAATTATCTGCGATTCAAGTTTATCAAGGTAATCAAACAGTGGGGACATTTACAATTCCTTGTAAATTTCCTATCAATCCAGTAAAAAAAGATAAGTTAAGTTTTGTAGGATACATAAAAAATAATGGAAGTAGTCAATCAGTAATCCCCTTAAGATCATTATCTAATTTCGATACCACTATTAATTGGATAGAAGATAGTACTTACCAAATTGCTCCAATTTTTAGTTACAGAAATAACACAGAATTGCTATGGCAAGATGATTTTGAAAGTGGTAATTCGTCACTAATTGGATATAGATATAGCCCTCAAGATAGCTTTAAGGTAAAAACTGTATCATTCGATTTAGATGGGAGATTTAAAGGTAATACTAAAGCATTTTCTTTGAATATTGCCGACTCTGATTCAATAAAATATTTAGATATAGGTTACTTTGAAAAATTCAATTCTATCCCAACAGATAGGGAAGTTTTCTTTGAGTTTGATATTAAAACTGAATTACCAGTTTCAGTTGCACTGAAAAGATATTATGCAAATGGAGGCGAAGAGTATGTGCCATATTTTTCCATTAACCCTACTGGTGACAAATGGAAACGATTCTACTCTAATTTCATTTATGAAATTCAAGGGCAACCTTCTGGAACTCTTTATGAAATATTGTTTAGTATCGATGTACCTGCTGAATACTCTGGTAACCGAGAAATATTCATAGACAATATTCGTTTAACTTACTTAAAGTAAATAATTGAAATCTAAAAAAGTCATACGTTTAACTGTTCATTTATTAGGAGATTGGGCAGCTGCATCTATGAGTTGGCTAGGATTATTCCTTTACAGAAAAAATTTCATTGAAGCCGCTAAACACGGATATACAATACCAGTAAATCAAGATACTAAACTTTATCTTGGACTGCTACTTATTCCTATTTTTTGGCTTTTAATTTACACGCTAACAGGTTATTATCAATTTATTTTAAGACGCTCGAGACTTAAAGAATTAGAAAACACTTTCTACACAAGTGCTGTAGGTGTAATAATTTTATTCTTTGCGTTGATTCTAGATGATAGTGTGAGTGGTTATAAAGATTATTATAGTTCTTTAGGTATTTTATGGGTTCTTCATTTTGGAATGACCTTACTGTTTAGATTACTCAATTCAACTTATACCATACATAAAATCAGAAACCAAAAATGGGGATATAATACATTAATAATTGGGACTGGTATAAATGCGGTAAATTTATTTGATGAAATTTCCAACCAAAAAGTCAAGGAAGGTTTTTTTATTAAAGGTTTTGTATCTCTAAATTCAAAGGAAAAAAACCGCCTTCCTGCACCATTATTAGGCGATTGGAATTCTCTTTCCAGGCTAATAAGAGAAAATGAAATAGAAGATATAATTCTTTGTAATGAACCAAATGAATCTGAATTAATTCCACAAATTATTGATGTAATTCAGAATGAGGAAATTCACCTCAAAATGCTTCCTAGTGATTACAACCTCGTTATGGGGATGGTAAAAATGAATAACATACTGGGTGCATCCCTTGCAGAAGTTGATTTCGAAGTAATGCCTTATTGGCAGAAATTTGTAAAAAGAAGTATTGATATTTTATTCGGATTGATTGGTTTGGTAATATTCTTGCCATTTTTTATTGTAATATCCATCGCAATTAAGATGAATTCGGAAGGTCCTATTTTCTTTAAACAAGATAGAGTTGGTTTTAAGGGTATGTCCTTTAAAATCATCAAGTTTCGCAGCATGTATATTGATGCAGAAAAGAACGGTCCACAATTAAGTAATGATAAAGATGACCGAAGAACAAAGGTGGGAAAATTCCTGAGAAAAACGAGGTTAGACGAGTTGCCACAATTCTATAATGTTTTAGTCGGGCAAATGAGTTTAGTAGGCCCAAGACCTGAAAGGCAATTCTTTGTAGATCAGATAGTTGAAAAGGCGCCACTATATAAAAGACTACAACGTGTAAAACCGGGTCTTACTAGTTGGGGCCAAATAAAATTTGGGTATGCAGAAAACGTGAATCAAATGGTTGATCGTATGAAATATGATGTTTTTTACATTGAAAACATGTCTTTGGCCTTAGATATTAAAATCCTTATTAATACACTCATCATCGTTTTCCAAAGTAGAGGTAAATAAACTCTTATTATGTAAATTTGTTAACATCTACATACACAAAAAACATCACGGTGAACATTAACGAGAAAAAAAATCCTGGTACCCCCCTATTTCTAATTTTCAAGTTAGTGGGTTTGGAAAAAACAAATGTCAAGTATTTGTATATATATGCGATTTTTTCTGGTTTAATTTCATTGGCAATTCCTTTAGGAATTCAATCGATTATTGGCTATGTAATGGCCGGGAGATTAAATACTAGTTGGTTTTTACTTGCTGTTGCAATTAGTTCGTTTGTTTTATTTGCAGGACTTACTAGGTTAGCACAAATAAGTATCATAGATAGTTTGCAACGACGATTATTCCTTTATTTTAGTGAAAAATTCAAATCAAAAATAAACGAAAAGGGCTCTAATAGCACAAACGAAAAAACAATACTTTTCTTTTTAGATATTACTACCTTACAAAAAAGCTTATCTAAATTATTAGTAGATTTTAGTGGGAAATTACTTCAAGCATTCTTTGGATTATTATTGCTAGCCATTTATCATCCTTTGTTTTTAATTTTTGGCGGGATTGTTTTGCTGGTTGTATATTCGGTTATACAACTAACTTGGAAGAGAGGATTTCAAACCGCAAGACTCGAATCAAACTTTAAGTTCGAAACTGCATTAGACTTCTTAAACTTAAATAGAAATCCAAGTGAACAAGCTGCTATTTCAAGGAAAATTGACCAGCATATTAATAACTACGCCAATTATAGAACTTCACACTTTGGGATTATATACCGACAAGCTTGGTTGGGTATAATTACCAAGGTAGTATTTACTGGATTTATGTTGGTGATAGGAAGTTATCTGCTTGTTGAACAAAGCATTAGCTTAGGACAATTTCTCGCCGCAGAGATTCTTATTATAACAATGCTTGATGCGATAGAAAAGTTAATTTTAACCGTAGAGAATTTGTATGATTGTGGTATTGCCGCAGAAAAGTTAGACCTAATTTCTCGCAACGATGATTGATTTTAAACATTACAGCCATTCTCTTTGGACGGGAAAAATTTTCAAACGAATAATTTTAATTATTTCTAGTATTACAGTCCTTGTACTCTTTTTTCCTTGGACACAAAATATACAATCAACAGGCGTAGTTACTACACTTCGTCCAGATGAACGCCCCCAAGAAATCCAAACATTGATTCCTGGAAGAATAACAAAATGGTTTGTTAAAGACGGAGATATGGTGGAAGAAGGTGATACAATTGCAATTCTAACTGAAATTAAGAGTGATTATTTAAATCCTGATCTAATAGGCCAAACATCGATTCAAATAAAAGCAAAAGAAAATTCAATAATTAGTTACACAGCAAAGGTGGATGCAATTAATAAGCAAATCACCCAAATGGAAGCCAACAGAGATTTTTCCCTGCAAAAGGCAAAGGTTAAATTAGAACAGGAAAATTTAAAGTATGCACAGGAAGTAGCAGAATATCAATCAGCAGAGATAAATATGAAAGTCACCAAGCAACAGCTTGATCGCGATAGTATACTCGGTACAAAACAAATTAAAAGTCCTGTAGATATTGAGAATCGAAGAATAAAATATCAAGAGGCATTAGCTAAAAAGTTAATTCAAAAATCAAAAATGGATATGGCGAAAAATGCCATAGAAAACGCAAAAATAGAAATACAAAATATCTCTGTGGAATATGGTGAGAAATTAGCCAAATTAGAAAGCGAACGGTTCAGTGCAATATCTGATCAAATGGATACAGAAAGTGAAGTTTCTAAATTGAGAAATCAATACTCCAATTACCAAATTAGAAATGGTTTTTACATTATAAAAGCGCCACAATCAGGTTTAGTGTCCCAAACTCTGTCAAACGGTGTTGGAATAACCGTACAAGAGGGTCAAGCTCTATGCACTATTGTCCCTTCGAATGTTAATTTGGCTGTAGAGTTATTTGTTTCACCAGTGGACATGCCACTAATAACCAAAGAGGTTGAAGTACAGATTATCTTTGATGGGTGGCCAACAATGGTTTTTTCAGGATGGCCTGAACTCACATTCGGAACTTTCCCCGGTAAAGTTTACGCTATTGATAACGCGCTACAACCCAACGGAAAGTATCGCGTTTTGGTTAGAATGGAGAAGGAAGGTAAACAATGGCCAAGTGAATTAAAAATTGGTGTTGGTGCAAGATCATACATGTTGTTAAAACGAGTACCAATTTGGTACGAAATATGGCGATTATTGAGCGGATTTCCCGCTGATTTTTACCATCAAGCAAGAATTAAACAACAGAAAGATGCTAAAAAATAAACAACTTCTAATCCTATTATGGCTAGCTATTTCCCCTGCTGTTAATTCACAAAACGACAGTATAACTCTTAGTGAAATTTCTAATGTCGAATTCAAAATAAACGATCTTCTTAATTGGGTTAATTCAAATCACCCATTAGTGCGAATTGCCAAATCAGAAGAAGAAATTGGAAAAGCTAAATTATTAAATAAAAGAGGTGCATTTGACCCAATCTTTTCAATAGACAACAATCTAAAAACTTTGGAAAATCAGTCATATTATGATTTTTCTAGATTCGCATTGGTCGGAAAAACACGATCACCAATTAATCTTGAAAGCGGAATTGACTACGGGTTGGGGAATAAATTAAACCCAGAATTAAGCACGAGTAATAGTGGTTTAGGCTTTTTTGGAATTTCCATAGATCTTTTAAAAGGTTTCTGGATTGATGAAAAACGTAATGATTTAAAAAAAGCAAAGATTTATGCTCAAATGGGAAGAATCGAGCGTGAAATAATGTTGCAAGATCTGGCTGAAACCATTTGGAATGATTATTTGCTTTGGTATAATTCTTATGAAAAGTATGTTGCTTTTGAAACAGGTGTGGCAATTAGTTCAGAAAGACAATTAGCCTTAAGAGAAATGTTTGCTATTGGTGGTTGCAACGGGATGGATACATTAGAAAACCACATTCAGTTAAAACTTTTTGAAGCCCAGTCCACTGAATGGAATGCAAATACCTATAAATACAAAATGCAGTTAAGTCGTCATTTATGGTCTAAAGATAAAAATCATTGGGTAGAGTTAAATGATAATGTTTTTCCTTCTCCGGACGGTTTAATGCAACTTGATTCTCTTTGTAAACAGTTTACTAGTAATTCATTAGATGTTTCAGAAATACCGGATATTCAAAAATTAATTAATGAACAAGAAATTAAACTTTTTGATTATCGATTAGCCAGAAATAATTTACTTCCTAAGCTCGAATTAAAAACCCAATTCATTCAAAATAACGTCCCTTATAAATGGGGCACAATAAATAACTTCAGTGAAAATCAAAGATTTGGACTAACATTTAATACTCCTTTATTTTTAAGAAAAGAGCGAGGTGAACTCAGTAAATCAGAATTTGAATTTTATCAAAAGAAAGAGCAAGTACGTTTTAAACAAACGGAAAGGCAGTTAAATATCCTTGGACTCTTGAAACAGGTTGAAACCTCAGTGAGTGTTTACAACACACTTAAAGAGGTTGAAAATGGTTATTTCGAACTTTACAATTTAGAACGTGTAAAATACGATAATGGTGATGGAACCATATTCTTGTTAAACACCAGAGAAAATAGATATTTAACTGCTAAAGTAAAATCGATAGAACAAGAATTTAAAATGCGTAAATACGAGATTGATTTACTTCGCCTGAATGGCCAAATAAGCCAAACTATCTCTATAAAATAATACGGATAAATTTTTCGTATTGGTAATGCTGTTTTATTGTGGAAAAGTAGGCTTCTTTTGTTAGTCTAAATCCTTTGTTACGTACTATTTTCACGCAAATAATAAATTTTAACAAATTCTATGAGCGATCAGAATAAAGGTAATTATGGAGCCGATAACATACAAGTATTAGAAGGTCTCGAAGCAGTCAGAAAGCGTCCTGCGATGTATATCGGGGATATTGGTCCTAAAGGGTTGCACCATCTTGTTTATGAAGTGGTTGATAATAGTATTGACGAGGCTCTTGCTGGATATTGTACACATATTACAGTTTCGATTTTAGAGGATAATTCAATTAAGGTATCGGATAACGGACGTGGAATTCCTACTGGGATGCACCCAAAAGAAAAAAAGAGCGCACTCGAAGTTGCAATGACTATACTGCACGCAGGAGGTAAATTCGATAAAGATACTTACAAGGTTTCGGGTGGATTACATGGTGTCGGGGTGAGTTGTGTTAATGCATTATCAAATCATATGCATGTGCTTGTTCATAGGGAAGGCATGATCTTTGAACAAGAATACCAGCGCGGCAAACCAATGTATTCGGTGAGAGAAATTGGCAAAACAGACAAAACGGGTACAATCACTACCTTTAAGCCGGACGATAGCATTTTTGTTGAAACTCAAGAGTATAATTTCGAAACTCTTCAAAAAAGATTAAGAGAATTGGCTTATTTAAATAAAGGCATTCATTTAACACTTACAGATGAGCGTGTAAAAGAGGAAGATGGTTCATATAAAGAAGAAATCTTTTTTAGTGAAGGTGGTTTAAAAGAATTTATAACTTTTGTTGATGGCACCAGAGAAAAACTTATTCCTGAACCAATATATTGCGAAAGTGATAAACACGGTATTCCAATTGAAATTGCATTTCAATATAACACTGGATATTCGGAGAATTTACACTCTTATGTAAACAATATTAATACACATGAAGGCGGTACTCACGTAGCGGGTTTCAGACGTGCATTAACGCGTACACTGAAATCCTATGCCGAACGTGAAAAGTTACTTGAAAAAGTAAAAGTAGAAATACAGGGCGACGATTTTAGAGAAGGTCTTACCGGAGTAATTTCTGTGAAAGTTGCTGAACCCCAATTCGAAGGGCAAACTAAAACTAAGCTCGGAAATAATGAGGTAATGGGTGCTGTGGATGTAACTGTTGGTGAAATGCTTGATAACTTCCTAGAGGAGAATCCAAAACTTGCCAAAGTTATTGTAGATAAGGTAGTGTTGGCTGCTCAAGCAAGAGCTGCCGCAAGGAAAGCAAGAGATATGGTTCAACGTAAAGGTGCTATGTCTTCGATGGGATTACCTGGTAAGCTATCTGATTGCTCAAAAACAGATCCCACAATTTGTGAAATATTCCTAGTTGAGGGAGATTCTGCAGGAGGTACTGCAAAGCAAGGTCGAGATAGAGAATTTCAAGCTATTCTTCCTTTAAGAGGTAAAATTCTAAATGTAGAAAAAGCTCTAGAACATAAAATATATGATAATGAGGAAGTTCGAAATATGTTCACTGCTCTAGGTGTCCATATCGGAACTAATGAAGAAGGAGAAAAAGAATTAATATTAGACAATCTCCGTTATCATAAAATAGTAATTATGACGGATGCTGATGTTGATGGTTCTCATATTCGAACCCTAATATTAACTTTATACTTTAGATATATGAGGAAATTAGTGGATAGTGGTTATTTATACATCGCTACCCCACCACTGTACTTAGTTAAAAAAGGCGGACAGTCGCGTTATTGTTGGACTGATCCACAAAGAGATGAAGCAATTAAAGAACTTGGTAAGGGTAAAGAGGATTCAGTTAACGTGCAACGTTATAAGGGTCTTGGTGAAATGAATGCAGAACAATTGTGGGAAACCACTATGGATCCATCAAGAAGAACATTGAAGCAAGTAACTTTAGATAGTGCTGCTGAAGCTGATAGAGTATTCTCTATGTTAATGGGCGATGAAGTACCACCGCGTAGAGAATTTATAGAAGCAAATGCGCATTACGCTAAAATTGATGCTTAAGTACAAATTAGACTAAATGCAGGAACTTTATAATGGGTCCTGTGTTATTTAAATCTAACTGCCTTAATTGGTTGGATCTTCTTTACAAATTTAGCTGGTATATATAAACTCATAAAAATTAAGAACACTGAAGCTAGATTAACTATAATAACATCTTTGACATTCCAATCCAAGATAACTTGATCTACAAAATATATTTCCTGGGGAAGTTGAATCCATTGAAAATAATTTTGGCCAAATATAATTATTGCGGCAATCAATGTCCCAAATACAATTCCAAATAATGAAATTATTAGTGCCTGATAATGAAATATTCTTTGAACATCTTTAAATCTGGCACCCATTGTAAATAACAACCCTATTACAGATGTTCTTTCAATTACTAATATTAGAAGTGTAGTACTCATTGTTATAATGGCAACAATTGACATTAGTACGAGAATTATCAAAACATTTGTATTTAAAATTGCCAACCAATCGAATATTGATTGATTATCCTCTTCAATTGATTTTACTTGCACATTTGCATTTGGTAAGCTAACCAATAATCTCTTTTTAGCTTTTGATTTTTCAATAAGTTCAGTATTAATCCTTATCTCAATTTGCGAATACCAATGATTTTCAACTGTAAGTGGTAATAAAAGTTCAGAATTTACAAACATTAAATTCCCATCAATTTGATCAATTCCTGTTTCATAAATTCCCTCAATTTTTAATTTTCGTGCTCTTGGTTTTGCTCTACCCGTATAATCTTCTAAAAAAAATACAGCAATTAATGTCTCTCCGGTTTCAACTTGTAATTTAGTGGCTATTAATTTAGAAATTGCACAACCATTTTGAGTTAACTTTTTATTACCGTGTTGAATATATCCCTTTAATGGGCCGTTGACTAAGTTTTCTTCCGTTGACTTGGCAATGATTCCTTCAATTTCTTCATCCGACTTTAAGATACAAGACTTCATTATAGATGGACTGATGCTGTTAATCCAAGGACATGAATCTAACTTTAATAAGTCCTCAGCAATGGTATTCTCTATTGGTTCAGGCTCGCCAGATTCGGTGTTTTTACCTGAATCTATAATGAAATCTCCTTGAACCTGATATATCTTGGATTTAATTTGATTTTTAAATCCCTTTAATGTAGAAATGGAGATTATCATCACAGCTATACTCAAAGCAACGGCAAACGTGGATAAAATAAACACGCTCCATGATTTAGAATTTCGTTCCTTCGTGAGGAATTTTGACGTTATGAATAACTTCCAGTTCAAAAATTTATTCAAAAATACAAGACTCCTTTGGAATCAATTGTACCTAATTATATTTTTATTTTTAATTAATATAAGGATTAACGCGCAAATACTACCTGGCGCTGATCAGATTCCACTCTATTTAAATCAATTAAAAGGGAAACGTGTTGCTATTGTTGCAAATCCAAGTAGTAATATTGGTAAAGTACATTTAGTGGATAGTTTATTTTCTGCCAATGTTAATATTGTCAAAATATTTGCGTTAGAACACGGATTTCGTGGGGATGCTGCAAACGGAGAGTACATTAATTCAAATATTGATGAAAAAACTCAGCTCCCGATTATCAGCCTTTATGGCAAGCACTCAAAACCAAGTGGTGAAGATTTAAAAGATATTGATCTTATTATTTTTGATATTCAGGACGTGGGAGTACGATTTTATACCTATTTAACAAGTTTACATTATGTTATGGAAGCTTGTGCTGAGAATGCGGTTTCATTATTGGTTATGGATAGGCCAAATCCCAACGGTTACTTTATTGATGGTCCTGTTTTAGATCCAAAAATAAAGAGCATGGTAGGAATACATCCTATCCCAGTGGTTCATGGAATGACTTTAGGAGAATTAGCATTGATGATAAAAGGTGAAAAATGGATAAATAAAGCCAATGAATTGGATTTAAAGGTTATTTTGATTGGAAATTACAATAGAAACATGGCATATAACTTACCAGTTCCTCCATCTCCGAACCTGCCAAATTCAAACTCAATTAGTTTGTACCCTTCACTAGGGCTTTTAGAAGGTACGATTATGAGCATGGGACGTGGAACACCCTATCCATTTCAGTGTTATGGAGCATCATGGTTAAATGGCTTCAAGGATACATTTACCCCATTAAATATAAAAGGGAAGGCCATAAACCCACCATACAATGGAAAATTATGTCATGGTCACATTTTCACTTCGGAAGAAATAAATCAAATTAAAAAAAGCCAATTAATTAATATTGAATTAATCATTGAACTTTACAATAAATATCAAATAGATTATGATAAGACCATGAAAAAAGGTCCATTTTTTAGGGAATTTTTAACACTTTTAATAGGCAACAAAGATTTTCAAAAGCAAATTGAGGCGGGTTTGAGTGCTGAACAAATTAGAAATTCTTGGCAACCTAAATTAGAAGAATTCAAATCTAAAAGACAGTGTTATTTGTTGTATCCATAAAGTAAAACTTAATTTTGATTATGAAATTTTCAGGAATTATTACAGCTCTCGGAATAATTTTAGTTTCGTGCAACTCCAACCATCAGCAGATTGGTGCTATAGTAGACTCTCAAAAGGCTATTTCCATAGAAAAGGCGGCAACTGGATTTTTAAAGGATAATATACCAGATGAGTTCGTTGTTTTCGGACGTGTTGAAGAAGTATGTCAAGCTGAGGGTTGTTGGTTTGCTTATCGAGTGGCCGACTCTTCCATTATTGTAGATTTTGAAGATAAGTTCACTGTTCCCAAGGATTTAAAAAAGAAAAATTTATACGCTGTAGGTCATTTTTATTGGGAAGAAAATGAAGACGAATCGAAGTCTCTAAAATTCCATGCAGACGGTGTAAAGTTTAAATAAAAAAAGGCTATTTAAAGCCTTTTTTTTTATTTTTATCATCCATAAATATGAAATCATTTTAGTTTAAAATCATTCATAAAAGCTGTTGTAAAATTTCCTTTTCTAAAATCTTCATTTTTCATTAATTGTTGGTGTAATGGAATGGTCGTTTCAATCCCTTCAATGACAAACTCACTTAAAGCACGTTCCATTTTTACAATCGCTTCTTCTCTTGTTTGAGCCGATACTATTAATTTAGCAATCATAGAATCATAATATGGAGGAATGGTATATCCTGCATATATATGGGAATCTACTCGTACTCCATGCCCACCAGGTTTATGAAGTACTTTTATTTTCCCTGGACTAGGTCTGAAATCTTTATAAACATCCTCTGCATTAATTCTTACTTCAATTGCTGCTTTTGTAGGTATGTAATCTTTACCGGAGATGGGAACTCCTGCAGCAATTAGTATTTGTTCTTTAACAAGATCATAATTTATTACTTCTTCAGTTACAGGATGTTCCACTTGAATACGCGTGTTCATTTCCATAAAGTAGAAATTTCTGTGTTTATCGACCAAGAACTCTACAGTACCGACACCCTCGTAATTAATAATTTGTGCGGCTGCTTTTGCTGCTTCACCCATTTTCTTACGCAATTTGTCGGTCATAAATGGAGAAGGTGTTTCCTCTACCAATTTTTGGTGACGCCTCTGAATGGAACAATCTCTTTCACTCAAGTGACAAACCTTTCCGTATTGATCTCCTGCTATTTGGATTTCAATATGTCTTGGTTCCTCAATATACTTTTCCATATAAAGACCATCGTTTCCAAATGCAGCACCCGCTTCTGTACGAGCACTATTCCAAGCATTTTCTACCTCTTCTTCTTTCCACACTATTCGCATTCCACGACCACCACCGCCGGCAGTTGCCTTCATAATGACAGGGTAACCAATTTCTTTAGCAATTTCCTTGGCTTGATCAATGCTTTCAAGAAGTCCTTCTGAACCAGGTATTATTGGAACACCTGCCTTTTTCATGGTCTCCTTAGCATTACTCTTATCCCCCATGTTGTCAATCTGCTCAGGAGTAGCTCCGATAAATTTAATCCCGTGGTCCTTACACAAAGCTGAAAACTTTGAGTTTTCTGATAAGAAACCATAACCTGGATGAATAGCATCTGCGTTGGTTACTTCAGCAGCAGCTAATATTCTCTGAATATTTAAGTATGAATCTTTACTTTGTGCTGATCCAATACAAACTGCCTCATCAGCAAAGCGAACGTGCAAACTTTCTTTATCTGCAGTTGAGTATACCGCAACCGTGCGAATACCCATTTCCTTGCAGGTTCTGATAATACGCAATGCGATTTCACCGCGATTAGCGATTAACAATTTTTTAAACATTTGGATTTATTAGATTGGTTCAACCAAGAAAAGAGGTTGATCGTACTCAACCGGACTCGCATTATCCACAAGAACTTTTACGATTTTCCCTTTTACATCACTTTCAATTTCATTGAATAGCTTCATCGCTTCAATAATACAAACTACTTTACCTGGGGAAACCTCGTCACCAACATTTACAAATAAAGGAGATTCTGGGTTCGACGAACGATAAAAAGTTCCTACCATAGGAGATTTTATTTCAATTAAATTGGAATTAGAGTCTGTAGAAGATTCAATTGACGGTACCGATGCCGCGACCGGGGCAGGTGCGGGTGCGGATACTACAGGAGTCGATGCAGCTACAGGAGCTGCGGAAACTACTTGTGCAGTGGTTACTTGCGCAGGATTTTTCTTTATTAAAAGTTTAAAATCTTTGCGGTTAATTTCTACTTCGTCAACTGAGTTTTGGGAAACGAATTTGATTAACTGTTGTATTTCCTTTATATCCATAAGGTTAATTTTGGCTTGGCAAAGAAAACAAAAATTGTCCTATTTTGACCTCTTTTTGAATAAAAATGACTGTTTTTTGGTTGTTTTTTAATAAAAATCGTCTAAAACTTTTAAAATTCAATCATTTACAGTGGAATATTTCCGTGCTTTTTTCTGGGATTATTGACCACTTTATTTTCTAACATTTCAAATGCAGAAATAAGTCTTTCTCTTGTTTCTTCAGGAAAAATTACTTCATCTACAAATCCTCTTTCTGCTGCACGGTATGGATTGGCAAAAATATCAGAATATTCTTTTTCTTTCTCTTGCCAAGCTAAAGCAGGGTCAGAAGATTCCTTAATATCTTTCTTAAAAATAATTTCGGCTGCACCTTTTGCTCCCATAACTGCTATTTCTGCTGTGGGCCATGCAAAGTTCATGTCAGCACCAATATGTTTGGAGTTCATTACATCGTAGGCTCCTCCATATGCTTTTCTTGTAATCACAGTTATTCTTGGAACAGTGGCCTCTGAAAATGCGTATAATAATTTAGCGCCATTAGTGATAATTGCATTCCATTCTTGGTCCGTACCAGGTAAAAACCCAGGGACGTCTTCAAAAACTAATAAAGGAATATTGAATGCATCACAAAATCTAACAAATCGAGCTCCTTTTTGAGAACTATGAACATCTAAAACCCCTGCTAAGTTAGCCGGTTGATTTGCTACGATACCTATACTCCTACCCGCTAAACGTGCAAAACCAACTACAATGTTTTCTGCATAATTTTTGTGAACCTCAAAAAATGACTGATCATCAACAACATTCTCTATTACTTCTTTAATATCATAGGGCTGATTAGGATTTTCCGGCACTATATTCATTAATTTTTCTCGAGATTCATTAGCTATTTCGTATGGAATTGAGGGAGCCATTTCTTCACAGTTTTGTGGCATATATGATAATAGTTTCCTTATGTTTTTAAGTGCTAATACCTCATTGGGTTCTGTAAAATGAGCTACTCCGCTTTTTGTCCCATGGACCGATGCTCCCCCCAAATCTTCGCTGCTCACATCTTCATTTGTAACTGTTTTTACCACATTAGGGCCGGTAACAAACATATAACTAGTGTTTTCCACCATACTTATAAAATCGGTTAATGCAGGAGAATAAACTGCTCCACCGGCACAAGGACCCATTATTGCAGAGATTTGTGGAATGACCCCACTAGCTTGTACATTGCGGTAAAATATGTCTGCATAACCACCGAGTGAAACAACACCCTCTTGTATTCTTGCACCACCTGAATCATTTAACCCAATGACTGGTGCTCCATTTTTGAGTGCCATTTCCATAATTTTACAAATTTTTTCTGCATGCGTTTCACTTAATGACCCTCCAAAAACAGTAAAGTCTTGAGAAAACAAATAAACTAATCTTCCTTCAATTTTACCGTAGCCTGTTACCACGCCATCCCCCAACATTTTTTGATTCTGCATACCAAAATCTGAACTTCTATGAGTTACAAAACTGCCTATTTCGTGAAAAGAATTCTCGTCTAAAAGCAGATCTATTCTCTCTCTAGCAGTCAATTTACCTTTGGTATGTTGTGATTCTATTCTTTTTTCTCCACCTCCCAAAAATGACTCGTTGCGCTTTGAACTTAATTTTTCTCTTTTATCAGACATTAGGAAACAAAGTTACAACCTTGAATGTTAAAATCATCAAATAAAAAAAGCAGGCCAACCTGCTTTTTTTATTAATTTATCTTGAATTTATTATTCCGAATCCTGAAGTGAACCTAGGTCGAATAAAAATGAGAATCGCATTTGATTTTGAAGAGGATGCCTATTTGCAAATGGTATTAAATAAGCAGCATCCAATTTAAGGGATTGGAATTTCAAACCAAAACCTAAAGTCATATACTGCCTTCCTCCTTTAGTTGCAGCTTCATAAAACACCCCTGAACGGAGAGCAAATGTATTTTCGTATAAATATTCTACACCGGCACTTGGAGTCCATTCTCTAATTTCCTCTGAAAATCCTCCCGGAGCATCGTAAAAAGATTGAATCATACCTTGAATTGGAGTCACATTTGAATACATACCTACAATTTCCGGTTGCCCTGTATTTGGATTTATTGAGTCACCTGAGTTGTCATACTTCTGAAGATAATAAGGTCTTGTTGGCACAAGTAGTTTATTTACATCTGCATACACGTACAAGTCACTATGAGCATCTATTTCATGATGGTAACCAACACCAATTTTTAAATTAGTTGGAATAAAGTCTCTTTTTTCTTCAGAAGAATAGGTCATTTTAGAACCTATATTTTGAACATTCAATCCAATATTGAATTTATTCTTTTTTCCATTAATTCTTATATCGCCTTTATAAATAAGACTAATGTCACCGGCTATTGAAGTACCCGCGTTGTAATCTATACCATTTCTTATACCGCTTCCGACAATATTTGAGTATATGTATCTCAAATTTACACCCATTCCAAAATTATCGGTAAACTTTGTAGCCACACCCAAGTCTAACGCGAACTCATTTGGATTAAAACTGCCAGTTTGGTTTCCTTCGAAGTCCGTAAAATTGATATTCCCTAATGAAAAATATCTAAAAGAACCGGAAACAACTGAATTTTTACCAAATTTAGAGTACCCTGAAAAGTATGAAAACCCTACATCATCTACCAGTTGACGTAACCAGGGGGCGTAGGATAATGAAAAGCCAGAGTTATTTTTTGCAAATATCAAATTTGCATTATTCCATGACGTGCTATTTGCATCAGGATTAAATAAAGCCACTCCAACATCACCCATAGCCGCGCTTCTACTGTCGGGAGAAATAGTTAAAAATGGTACCATTGTAGTAATTGTATTTAGCTGACCCGCTAATTGTTGAGGTGACAAAACTTGTTGTTGAGTTTGAGCCGATAACAATCCAACTGTACAGATTAAAGCCCCTAAGGCTGAAATTCTTTTTCGCATAGGTATTGAAGCAAATTTAGTGCTTGTTTCTTTGCTTTGACAATTTTTTTTCTGTTCTTTTTTCATTCTAATTCTGTATTGTTCAATTCAGAATAAACTTTCCACTACCTGAAGACACTAATCCATCCATAGTTTGGACGTTTATTCTATACAGATATATACCCGAAGTTATATAACCACCCCTAAACAATTCATTCATTGGACAAGAAATCGTTTCTTTTGAATTTGCAAAAAATGCAATTTTTGACCACTCTGCAAGTTTCCTGCCGGATATATCGTAAATATTAATTGTAATGTTTAAGTCTTCTTCAAGTAAATTGTGTGAGAAAGAAATATTTAAATCTTGATTAGATTTTACAGGATTGGGATAAGCAACGACGTCTCCAATTATAAATGTTCTCTTTGGAGCAACTACAAATTCTACTTGATCATAGCCAGAATTATTGTAAATATCCCAAACTTTGCAATAAGCAATATGTTTTCCGGGTTTCAAATTACTTAATGGCATATGTATAACCCCCGACTTATATGAATTTTGGTCAAAGGTAAAATATGAATTAGCAACATATCTCAATTCCATTTCGGTTCCTTTATCTATAACTACTTCCATATCACGACCAATTCCGCTACCGGTTGCATTTATTCCACTTTCATCATCAACGGTTGCCATGAAATATGCATTTGAATTCACGGTATATTTCGAATTGAATAATGTATCTTGAATAAAGGCCTTGACATTTGGGCCAACACTATCAACCACATCTACATTTTCAGACCCTCCAATTAAAAATCTCCATGATCCTGCAGCATCGGTTACTTCATTGTGTGCATAAAACAATGCTCGTCCCTCTCCTATTTCATAATTTATGTCTTTGGGAATGATGAAATTCAAATTGAAGTACCCATTCTCGATAGTAATGTTACCCTTGTATATAATACTACTTTCATTTCTGTATGATATTGCTCCGGCGGAATTATCATTATTTAGAGTAAATTTAACAATAGGTTTATCATAAATCTCAACATCTAATACCCCATTAAAGTTAGCATACAAACCCTTGAGCCGTTCATTTATATGACCCTTGATTTGAATCACAGAAAATGCCTTCAAAGTATCTGCAAATATTTTCTCGCTTATTGAATTAATTGAATCTATAACTACTAAATGTTCTGGAAAGGCTACTTTTAAACTCACATCTCCCAATAAGGCAAATTTATTATCCTCAGAATTTAGTCTTGGACGATTCTTTAATCTCGAGAATAATTCTCCCATTGTGGGTATGGGTTCATCTTCTTTGGGAAATCCGTATTGAGTCCAGAAAGCGTTATTTATTGCTGAATTTCCAGAAACATAAACAGATCTAGTTGTAGTCATTAATGCAATAGCACCCCCATTAGAATTAAGTAGAGTTTTTTCACCTGCAGATTGGAACTCGGGATTATCATAGCGACTAAATTCACATGTAGCTGTAAATAATATAGGTAAGTTATTTGGGTTTCTTAATCCATTAATTGTAGGAATGTCTAAAATTGACTCTTGCGCCCAACCCTTTTCACCTCCGTGACCTTGATAGTTCATGAATAAACAACCATCTTCAAATGCATTGACTATAGACTGTGTAACTTCAGGATAGGATTCATTATTTCCGTTCGTAACTTGATTGTATGCATCTGAGTATATCTTATCAACTTTAAATATTGAGAAATTATCTTGAATATAATTGGCATATGTCTCTGATTCATTGATAAACTCAGATTCCCAAGAAACATCAACATCATCACTTACAAAAGCTAACTTTCTTCTCCAGGCTCCCAAAGTTTCTTTACTTGTGTATCGTTTACGTTTATTAAAGAAGGTGATTACATCTTGATCGGTTCGAGCAGGGATTCTACCAATTGGGAGTGTAAGAGAACTAACTGTTTTTTGCGGGTCCCCTTGATTAATCTCTAAATAACCAATTACATCATCCAGACAATAAGATGTTGTTAATTGTTCAGCCCATCCTTGATATACTGGTACAAAATTGGTATTCCCCTCTATTCGATTTTTATAATCATAAGAGGCAGCACCAATTAACGTAGCGCCTGTTTTAAACTGTTTATTTGAAGACAAATATACAAATTGTAAAAATTTCCTTAACGCCATTAAATCTTGTTGCCCCCCAGAAAAAACTTCATACAAAGAGTTTACATCTACAGCAAAACCTGGAATGTCGATTTCCTGAATTACCGATTTAAATTGATTTCCGTATATATATACAGCCTGACCATTTTGTGCCGCCCAGTCTTCTGATAAAAATAATTTATTACTGATGTTCGAGAAATATTTCGGTGAAGGAATTTCATTTCTTCTAAATATCAATAAATCAGTATAGATAGAATTCGGTTCTACCGGAATTTCTAAATAGCCATTCGCTAAATTACTCAATAAATATTGGGGGTTGTATGGATCACTAACGTCGAATACTGTCCAATCTTTTTGGTTACCTAGTAAGGGAATAACTATTTTAGAATTACTAATAATTGGAGACATCTCTTTAATATAAAGATGCTGTGATGTATTTTGAATTTTAGGGGAATCATCAGAACTAATTTCGATGTAATCAAGATATAATGAAGATTGGGTATTGGGACGATTTAAAGTTAAATCAATTTTTAAATCCTGACCAGGGTTTTTAATGGTATAAACTTTGTCAAAAGTGTAAAAAATTTCATCGGACGAATAAACTCGGCGAAGAGATATCTGCTCAACAATTGAATTATTCACTTTAACTATAATGGAACCAGTATCATCCTGAATAGATGGGGCAAAACGAATTTTAATTTTACACGAATCCGGGTTATGAGTTAATTGGAACGTAAATTGCTTACTTAATCCAAGATTCCCTAATCTTTCTCCTAACCAAATACGTCCCATTTTCATTGGGTTGACTTCATCCTTTTCATGAAATTGCAGTTGCTTAAATTGTGGAATAGCAGTTTGGGCTGATGGATCAAATGAAATTGTATTCATTTTGATAGAATTATATTCCAATACATCTGTATTTGCTCCTGTAAACCCAATTACGCCAAATTCGTTATTTGAATAAATATTTTGATAGTGAGAAAAACTACCGTTTTCAAACTTCCAACCTTTGGAACCTTTGCGATATAACAAAATAGCATCACCAGGATTTAGCTTTCCATCTCCACCATCATCAAAGAAGACAGCAGTTTCTTTGGCATGCCCCCAGGATGTATCTAGATTTGTTTCGGATAAAATATCACCTTGCACGGTGTAAAAATGAAATGCATCTTCCTGCATTTCACTAGGGTTAATACCCCATTCAATTAAATCCTCATACGAAACTTTATAAACGTTTTCACCATTAAACTGAATTTTCACCCATTTCCCACTTGTAAAAGCTAACTGTTCTGATCGGGTTTGACCGAAGGCTGAACCTGCAAGCGCGATAAAAGTAAATATTGTGCTTAGTCTAAACATTTATTTTCAATAAAATTACTTTGTAAATAAAATTATTTTGTAAAGTTAACGTTGAAAAATGAAAAAATATTTGTAACGACTAAATCATGAAAGAAAATTTACGATAATGAGTAAGTTAACGAATAAATTTTTGGTTCATATAAAGGTCAAAATTTTAAGTAATTGCGGACTTTTTTGGTAATTCCAATAAAAATATTTTGTGCAATCAATCGTTTTATATGTACATTTGTTTTTCAAGCGATAATTTATAATGAGGAAATCAATTAAAATCGTTTTAATAGGCATATTAGCTTCAACTACTTTACAACTGAAGGCTCAGGACCCAGAGTTAACCCAGTTTTATGCAGCTCCAGTATACACAAATCCTGCATTGGCAGGTTCTGCAGTTTGTAGAACCGGTGCAGCAGGTAGAATGGCTCTAAACTATCGTAATCAATGGCCTAGTTTGCCTGGGACGTTCAGATCATTGAGTGCTTCATGGGATCAACACATCCCTATAGTTGGTGGAGGAGTTGGTGCAATGGTTTTTCATGATGTTGCAGGTTCAGGGTTGTTAACTACAACAACTGTAAGTGGTGTTTATTCCTATCTATTACCACTAGGTAGAGGTAGAAACCGTGCTTTTATGAGATTCGGACTTCAAGGTTCTCTAGCTTTTAAAAGTTTAAATTGGAATAATCTTAAATTTGGCGATATGATTTTACCTACACAGGGATTCAAAAACCCTACAGGAGAACAAAAGCCAAACACAAGTATTACATACCCGAATTTCAATGCAGGTGCCATTATTTATAACGAGAATTTTTACGGTGGCTTTGCTGCACATAATATTAATCAACCTAATTGGAGTTTTTATGAAAACCCGGATGAAGTATTACCTATTAGATATACGGTTCATGCTGGTGGAATTATCAAAACTTCTAGAAATAGATACGAAGAGAATACCATTTCCCCTAATGCATTATTCATGATGCAACGTAATTTCACTCAATTGAACGTTGGTTTTTACATGAATAAAGGACCTTTGGTTACTGGACTTTGGTTCCGACAAACATTTGGGAACTATAATACATCTGACGCAATTATTATGTTAGTTGGATTTAGAAAGGATAGATTTAAATTTGGATATTCATATGACTTTACGGTTTCTGATGGAAGAAGCGCTATCCCTTCATCGCATGAAGTTAGTGCTACTATTGATTGGTGCGTTCCTCCAGGAGCAAAACCATTTAAACCTTTGAAGTGTCCCGAATTTTAATTCAAAATCGAAAAATATTTTCAAAGAGCCCCTTGAGGGCTCTTTACTTTTAGGGAAAATTTAACTATGTTTGCAATAATTGACGTTATTTTACGTTAAAACTATTGAAATCATAATGATTAAAATGAAAATGAAACCGATATACCCGATTGCATTAGCGATGCTAGTATTAGCATTTACTGCGTGTGACCCTAGAGGTCCTAAGATGCAAAGTTCTACTACCGGTCAAATGTATAACGATCCAAAATGGGGAGGAATGCGCAACTTTGATTACGAAGGTCAAGAAACAGGGCCAGGACTAGTACTTATTGAAGGTGGATCCTTTACAATGGGAAACTTGGAGAATGACTTAATGTATGATCACAACACTACTGAGCGTACAGCTACTGTCCACTCATTTTACATGGATGAAACAGAAGTAAGTAATCAACAATATCGTGAATTTGAATATTGGTATCAACGAGTGTTTGATCCTAATGTTGCATTTTTTAACGGCACATTAGATTTTGCAGGCAGAAGTTTTGATCCAAGTGCAAATGGTGGAACAAACTACTTATATTATTTAATACTTCCTGACACTAACTGTTGGAGAAGTAAATTAGGATATAATGAACCATTTGTTGAATATTATTACAGACACCCAGCTTACAAAGATTACCCAGTAGTTGGTGTAAATTGGCATCAGGCTCGTGAATTTGCTAAATGGAGAACTGATCGTGTAAATGAATATATTCTTGATAGAGAGGGAATAGTTTGTTTCAACGTAGGTAATGACTACTTAGTTCAAAATCCAAATGATAATTTCAACACTAGAGCTTATCTAGCAGGTCAAGATAACGGTGTTTTTAGTGGTCAACCTGGTCAAGGTCCTGCAGTTGCAGGTCAGTCAATCAAGCCAGCAAATGACAATATGTTAGGCAGTAAGCCTTTAAGAAACTATAAACCAGCAAAGCGTAAAGACCAAGATAGATATAAAGTTACCATGGAAGATGGAATTCTATCGCTTGATTACCGATTACCTACTGAAGCTGAATGGGAATTTGCATCTAAAGCGGCTATTGGTTCAACTCAATTTGAAAATATCGATGAAAATAAAATTTACACCTGGGACGATTACACCATTCGTATAAAAAACGGAAAAGAA
>JAURFW010000092.1 GCA_030834125.1 Bacteroidota bacterium
TAAACACAACATCTGATCGTATTGACGTTCGTGGCTCACAACGAGACATGCACGATTTTGGAACTGAACTATCTGGAGAAAAAATTTTCGACTATGAAGTGTTCCACACAGACGATGACGATAGAGGAGAAATAGTTCGCATTGTTAAATCAGATTCTATAATGCGTGGAGGTGTAAACGAAGAAGACAAAAAAAAAGCTGACCGCTGCCTTAGAATAGCGCGTAGAAAAATACCACAATCATCTGCTTATCGCTCTGGATTGATCGTAAAATGCAGAAAAGGCATGATATGGAAAAGCGAAAAATAAAATATTCAACCGAACGAGATCAAGATATTAGAGCCTTCATGAGGGAACTCATTAAAGAGGCTCTCTTAGGCGAAAAAGAAACACTTCGCACTTGGTTTGGTCGTAAAGGAACTCCTGGAGGTAAAGGAGGCTGGGTTGACTGTAATTCTCCTATTCGCAAAGACGGTAAAATCACAGGCTACAAAGCTTGTGGTAGAGAAAAAGGCGAAAAGAGAGCAAAATACCCATCTTGTAGACCTACCCCCGCAGGATGTAAAGACAAAGGTAAAGGTAAATCGTGGGGTAAAAAGAAATAAACAAATGAAAAAGTTATTATTATTATTACTTGTATTCTTAGCAGGATGTGTTACAGAAAAACAACCTGAAAACGTATTAAGAATACATCAAGGCAAATTTGCCTTTTGTGGCGCTTCAGCTGCTAAACCAACCGGAAAGAAAATTATAATCCAAGGAAAAGAATTTGATGAAGGTTGTGCTATTTGTCCTGTATTAGAAGGACCATCCGTTTACAACCTAGCAATGAATGGTAAAGGTGGTACTTATGGTCAATTCGATGCTTCAACAAATTTTGATACTCCTGATGGGACAGAAGATACAGTATGGTCTTTATTTTGGTATTATGGTCCAACTGACACAATTCCACAATTTAACCTTGATACTAAACAATGGGAAATGATGGCTCCTGTAAATCGTAAATTTACTATTGATATGAGCTCCCCATCTACAAGTGAAAGTGATATGTTCCAAATGCCCTGTAAAATTTGGAAAACAGAAAATGGTATTTTATTATCTGAATGTTATGGTCCACTAAATCATATGGCAGTACCACTTCGTAAACCATTTTCAACACAAGACGGACAAACCTCTGTTACAGCTGCTCCTGTAGGCGCTCCTTACCCAGTAGGTACTCCAATTCCAACACAAGATTCTACTGAAGAATGCCCATGCCCAGAAACAATGTGTATGTGCTTAGAAGAAACAACTCAAAACTAAATTAAATGAAAAAACTATTATTACTATTATTAGTAGCTGTAGTCGGTTGTCAAACAACACCTGAAGTTACAAAACGAATTCGTTACAATGCAAATAGCCCTGAAGCTATTCCACATTTAGAGGCCATGGATAAAGCCTTTGGCATTATGAAATCATTAGATTGTAATGATCCAAGAAGCTGGTATTATCAAGGAGCCATTCACTGGATCCCAGATAGTATACCAAATAATTTACTATGTGATTCATATGCTACATCAGAATCTGATTTAAAGTTAGCCTGGGATAATTGTACACACTCAGAAGCAGGAGCTGAAGAAGTTCATTTTCTAGCTTGGCATAGAATATATACTTATTATTTAGAAGATATTATACGCGAATTATCTGGTATGGATGATTTTGCTTTACCATATTGGGGGTATACAAATGATAATATTGAAGATAAAATAATGCCTGAAATATTTAGAGATTCAACTTCTAATTTATTTGAAAGTGCACGTTGGACAAGTTTAAATAAAGGTGAACCTATTAATGAAGAAACAATGGGAACTGCTCTTGATTTAACAACACTAATGCAATATACTGATTATCAATTATTTAATTCTAATGCTGATGCTGCACCACACGGGGCTATGCACAATTATATAGGTAATGGAGCAAGAAAATTAAGTCCTGGATATGATAATAAAATTACCCAAACTGAAACTAGAACAGGTTTAATGGGGAATGTTCCAACAGCGGGATTTGATCCTATTTTTTGGATGCACCATTCAAATATTGATAGAATATACCAGCAGTGGACTAACTCTAAAAACGGTACTTTAATTACTGAA
>JAURFW010000008.1 GCA_030834125.1 Bacteroidota bacterium
AGACCTGCTATGGTGGTCATACTGGTTAAAAATATTGCTCTAAACCTAACATAACCCGCTTGATATACGGCATCTTTAAATTTATACCCCTCTTTCAGAAAGCTATTCATTTTACCCACCAATACTAAGGAGTCGTTTACAATAATTCCAATTAAAGCAACCACCCCCAAGAAACTCAAAATACTCATTTGCTGCCCATGAATAAAATGTCCCCATGCTACACCAATTAATGAGAATGGAACTAATAACAGCAAGATTATTATCGCTTGGGCAACACTTCTGAAAGTGAATGTTATTATTGCCAATATGCTTATTAATACAAAAGGCAGAGCAAATTTTGAAGATGCTTGAGTTTTTGCAGCCTCACGATTTTGACCTTCAAAAAGTGGTGTTATACTCGAATACTTAGCTAAAATGTTTGGAATAATGTTAGCCTTAATTTGACTTATAACAACCGGTGCACTCACCATTTTAGAACTTAATTCTGCCTCAATAGTTATTTGTTTTTCTCCATCTAAGTGATCAATATCCACAACCCCACGCGCAATTTTCATGGTTGCCAATTCCTTTAAAGGTATTAATTGTCCAGAAATGGATCTAATTCTCATGTCCTCCAATTGTTGAATGCTTGATCTCTGATTTTCATCATATCGTACCCAAACCTTGATCTCATCTTTACCACGTTGTAGCCGTTGTGCTTCATAGCCGAAATAACCTCTCCTCACCTGTGCCATCAATTGTGCCTCCGTAAAACCCATTGAATATGCTTTATCAGTGAGTTGAATATCAATTTCTCTTCTTCCCTGCTGAACACTCTCAACCACATCTTTTAATTCAGGAATTTCTTGCATTTCTTTTTTCAATTCATTTTTTGCAAGCTCCAATTCTACTGGATCGCTACCTAAAAAAGTAACTGACACTGGCTTACCAAATGCACTGGCCGTACCGTAGGTTAGTTTATCGGCATTTTCAATTGGCCCTACCTCATCCCGAAACATACTTGAAAGTTCATCACTGCTATACTTTCTAAATTCGCTTCCAATTAATATAGCTTTAACTTCACCTTCATTAGTAGCTGGACCCACTTTGCGCTCTATATTAACAACAATATCCTTGCCATTTGGGTCTTCCTTTTTAATTCTATCATTTACTTTCCAAATTCCTCTCTCAATCTTTTCTAATTCCACATTAGTAAGGGATTCATTTGTTCCCGGAGGAAGATTTAATACCACTGGTATTTCATTTCGCTCAAGATTTGGAAAAAATGTAAACTTTATATGCCCGCCTTTAATAGCACCAATAGTGATAATGAATAAACCAACAGGAAATAAAAACGCAAATATTTTATGATCAAGACAGAATCTTAAAATTGGCGCATAAAACCTATCTCTCATTAAGTACATAGCTTTATCTGTAAAGCGTTCTAGCCAACTTTTTGAAGTTTTATCTGTATTACGTAATGCTTTTGAATGCGCTAAATGGGCAGGCAAAATAATTAATGCCTCTATCATTGAAACAAATAAAGTAGCAATGACTACAAACGATAGCTCACTGAAAAAATCACCTGCTCTTCCATCCACCAAGAAGAAAAAGCTAAAGGCAACCATTGTTGTTATAATAGCACTAAATACAGCTGGTAAAACTTCCATCGTACCATCGATTGCCGCCCTTATCGCACTTTTACCTTTTTCAAAATGATAGTAAATATTTTCTGAAATCACTATTCCATCATCTACTAAAATACCTATCACTACTATCATCCCAAAAAGTGAAATCACATTGATTGTAACGCCAGCCCAAAGTGCCAAAATAAACATCCCTAAAAATGATACGGGCAATCCCATTGCAACCCAAAAAGCAATTCGTATGTTTAAAAACATCGATAAAAGTAATAAAACGAGAATCACTCCAATAGCACCATTCTCAAATAACAATTGCTTACGTTCGTTGAGTGTTTCGCTCTGGTCCTTTATTAGTGTAGCTGTTAATTCTGGATTTCTTTTGGTAAATTCTGTAAAGTACTCATTTACATAAACCGCATTTTTAAGTAAATCCTCTCTATCGGTACTCTCAACTAGTACCTCTACTCCGGGCTTCCCGTTAATAAAAATCCTATTTGGGTCTTCAGCCCATTTATCAGTTACCGTTGCAATATCTTTTAATCTTACTAAGTTTCCGTTGGCTGCGGTTTTAATTACTAAACCTTCTACCTCTTTGGCGTAGTATCCTTTATTTCTACTTCGCACTAATAATTCTTCTTTGGAAGTTTTTACCGTACCACCGGTTATATCTATGTTTGATGACCTTAATAATAAACCAGCTTCTTCGATAGTAAAGTTAAATCGTCTTAGCGCTTCGTCGTCAAAAGAAACTTCTATTTCCTCTTCTGGGAAACCCTGTAATTTTACTTTAGATATTCCTTCATGTTTCAACAAATCTTTTTCGACCTGACGCGCATAATCCTTCAATGCATGTAAGGAAATATTGTTGCCCGTAATTGCATAGTTAATTGTAAAAAAGGTGTTTTCTCTAAGAAAAACTATGGGTTTTTCTAGGTCGGTAGGGAAATTATTAATTCCATTAACTGCATTTTGAACATCGTCTAAGGCAGTGCTAGTATTATATCCTTTTTCTACCTCAACAGTTACTAAACCCGAATTTTCCTTGCTTTTAGAAGTAACTCGTTCAATCCCACTTACTCCTTGAAGCTTTTCTTCAATTATTCCAACCACACCCTCTTCAATTTCTTCTGGAGAAGCTCCTGGATACACTAATTGAACATTAATTATTCGACTCTCTACTAAAGGAAAAAAGCTTGCTGTTAACTTTGTATAAGCGATAAATCCAAAAACAGTAATAATTGCCAGTAAAGTATTTACCGAAACAGGATACTTAATAAAATAAGCTATGAGCTTTTTCATGTTACTTCTCGATTATCGAAGGTATTACTTTCATAGATTCAAAAGCACCCGAGATGTTATTTAAAGGAATCAAATCTCCATCCTCAACACCAGAAATTAAAGCCATCTCTCCTTGCACTGAGTATAGCTTAACTGGCTTCTTAACTAAAGTAGAATCTGAATTTCGAACGATGAAAATTGTTCCATCCTCATTAATCATATCTCTCGAAATTAGGAAAGAATTATTAATCGAAGCACCGTTTATCCTTGTACGCAAAAATTGGCCTTCCCTAACTCTTTTATCCGATATACTCAAATATACACTAACCAATTGTGTACTGCCTTCAACTACCTCATTAATCCTGCTAATAGTACCCCAAACAACTTCACCAGCATCTGTATATAATTGAATTTTTGAGGTCTTTTTTAAATATACCAATTCTTCTGGTGTAACCGATGTCTCTAGCTCATAGACTCCAGGTTGTACAAATGTTCCAATCTTTTGCCCCGCTCTCACTAATGCACCTGGTTCAATTAACGCCTCACTTAGAATCCCACTAAATGGTGTAATGATATTATATTTTGATAGTCGAACTTCTTGAGCTTGTATAGAGTAGTAACTATTAAGTATATTCCGAGATGCTAGAAACTGTTTTAATTTAGGATTATTAGAATTAGGTAAAACGGGAAGCTTTGTGTTAGGGCTCAATGCAGAAGCAAAATTCTTCCAATTATCTACCTCCTCCTTGTAATCAATTTGAATATCAGGGAGAGCCTGACTAATCAAACCGAGTAATGAACTTTTCTGAGCTTTCAGTTGAACTGCAAGTTCTTCATCATTCATTTTCACTAAAACCTCACCACTATTAAAGGAGGTTCCCTCTCTATACGATTCATTTTGTAGAACGCCATTAACTTCAGCAAAAACATCAAACCTTCTGTATGCTCTTAACCGACCACTGGCCTCCACGCTAAATGTATTTACCCCTAATTCTAAGGGCTTTACACTAACAGTTTTTATTCTGAAGGATATTTTGGGCGGTTGCTTTTTTGTGGGATTGGAAAGTTGCTTAGACACTATCACACTTAAGATCACCACAAGAAGACCAAGTATAATTGATCTCACCAAGGTTTTTTTCCCTTTTAACATGATTTTTTAATTGAAAAGCGAATTTAACTCGCGTTGGATGTTTTAGGTTAAAAATTTGACAAAAAATCAATTTAGAGCCACTAAATTAGGAGTAATTATTATTTATAAAATAAATCAACATTGAAATAATTAACATTTTATTTATCAGAAAAGGTCTCATTTTAGCTTGTATTAAGTTAATTTTGCTTCAATAAAAACATCATAAAAAATTATGTCATTCGTAGGAAAAAAATTCCCAAACATTACCGTCCCAGCAATTTCAGAAATGGGCGATGAATTACAAATCAACGTATTTGAAGAAGCTACAAAGAACAAAAAGAAAGTAATCTTATTTTGGTATCCTAAAGACTTCACTTTTGTTTGTCCAACTGAATTGCATGCATTTCAAGAAGCTTTGCCAGAATTTGAGAAAAGAAATACTATAGTTATTGGTGCTTCCTGTGATACAAACGAAGTGCACTTTGCTTGGCTAAATACCTCCAAAGATAATGGGGGTATTGAAGGTGTTTCTTATCCCATTTTAGCAGATACTACAAGAAACCTTTCTAGCGTTTTAGGAATCTTAGATATTGATAGCTCTGAATACAATGAGGAATTTGAAACATATTTATACAATGGTTCAAATGTAACTTACCGTGCAACATATCTAATCGATGAGCAAGGAACTGTGTTTCATGAAAGTGTAAATCACATGCCATTAGGTAGAAACGTAAATGAATACCTTCGATTAATCGACGCATTCACCCACGTCCAAGAAAAAGGTGAGGTTTGTCCTGCAAACTGGGAAGAAGGAAAAGATGCAATGAATGCTACTAGAGATGGAGTTGCTGATTACTTAAAATCACACTAAAATATTCAAATTATGTTCCTAGAACTTGAAACGGATACTCTATCTGAAGTAATTCAAAACAACCCAAAAGTGATGGTTCAATTTTCCGCATCGTGGTGCGGAAACTGCAGAATCATGAAGCCCAAATTTAAAAAAATGGCTTCTGAAAACGAGGATATAACATTTGTAGTGATTGATGCTGAAAAAAATCCAGAATCAAGAAAACTGGCAAGTGTTACAAATCTCCCAACATTTGCCGCATTTAACGGAGGTTCTTTAGTGGAACAAACGCAAACAAATAAGGCAGATGTTTTGGCAGAATTGGTATCTAAAATCGCTTAGTTATGAAAATCCCAGTTATTAAACATCTAACTGAATTCATTGAACAAAAAGATGCAGATTTCATTGAAGAAACTATAGAGGTACTAGAGTCGCTTACGGAATTACCAACATTAAAAGATGAAGAGTTAGATGTAATTGGAGAATTAATCTCTAACCTTTACGGTGCTCTTGAAGTTCAAAAATCCATTCAAAATGGTGAATCAAAAAAAGATGCACTTAATGGATTCATGAAACGCGTACTAGGTTCAATTGACAAGTAATTTGGAACTAAACTTAGATAAAAAGAGGGATTAAAACCTCGCTTTTTTTATTTTTCGAACTTTTTGTTTTACCAATTGTTTATTCTAAGTGTTGATTTGACACTTTTTTTTTTAATTAATATCATGACCAACATTACAGCCGGAATTGAATCTTTTGGAATTTATATACCTCAAAATTTTGTGGATATTGAGGAATTAGCAATTGCCAGAAAAATAGAACCAAATAAGCTCACCAAAGGATTAGGCCTTAAAAAAATGTCTATTCCTAGTTCATTTGAAACAACTCATTTCATGGCAAAAGAGGCTATTTTAGATTTAATTGAAAATCATCAAAACACTTGGGATTGGTCAGAAATTGACAGAATTTATCTAGGAACTGAAAGTGCCGTGGACTTCGCAAAACCTACTATTACTTTCATACAAAATGACCTTGAAATTAAATATAATACTAGCCTAGAACATGTAGATTTTCTAGATATGACATTCGCTTGTATTGGTGCTATAGATGCACTTCACATTTGCCTAGATTATGTAAGATTGAGACCCAAAAAAAAATGTCTAGTAATCGCATCAGACATTGCTAAATACGACTTAAATTCAGGTGGTGAATATACACAAGGGGGCGGCGCTGTAGCATTATTAATTTCAGCAGAGAATTCAATAATCACATTTGACAATAATGTAGGCACAAGTACTCAGTCAGCTTTTGATTTCTACAAACCAATACAAACATTCAATAAAGAAAAATTAGCCCAAGCGTTATTGCAAAGCAATGGCGTGAATAAGTTAAAAAAATATCCGAGCAAAACGAATAAAGAAAAATCATATTTAGAGGGTTTAATTTCGAGTTTTTGGGACTTACCAGAAGAAACAATTTCAATACACAGAAAAGCGCCAGTTTATGATGGCAAATATTCGAATGAATGTTACATCAATAGAATTGAAAGTGCCTTAAATATGTTTAGCAAAGTGAGTCAATTAAATATTGAAACGACGGATTCTTGGATTTTCCATTTGCCCTATGCATACCAAGGCAGGAGATCTGCTGTTAATATGTGGGTCAAATATTTTGCCGAAGACAACCGGGATATTCAAGATAAACTGGGCTACATATGGAAAGAAAAGCCTGAAAAAAGAGATTCAGAAGATTATAACAATTGGATAAAATCAATTTCAAAATCCAGTCCGTACATCGAATTTGTTCAAAAACATATTGCACCTTCAGAAAAAATGTCTTCTGAGATAGGTAATATGTACACTGCATCTATATTTATGGCAATGTTAAGTGCAATTGCTTTTTCTCAAAACAATTTGCAAAATCTAATGTTTTTAGCCTATGGTTCAGGTTCTAAGTCTAAAGTTTTTCATGGCAAAATCACTAAACGTATGTCGTCGGAATTAATTAAAAACAGACTTTTAGAAGGCATTAAAGATAGACAACGAATTTCTGTAGAAGAATACGAAAAACAACATTCGTTATAATTTAGAATTTCTCTTATTAATAAAATACGCACTTTTGCATATGGAAGAAAATTTTCCTTGCCCCAAATGCAACTGTGCGTATACTTACCCTATGGATCACCTATGGATTTGTCCAGAATGCGCTCATGAATGGAATCCTGAAGAAAAAAACCAAGACTCTGATACTCTACTTGTAAAAGATTCAAATGGAACACAATTAGTTGATGGCGATACGGTAATAGTAATCAAAGATTTACCAGTAAAAGGAGCTTCTAAACCAATTAAAATGGGAACTAAAGTCCCAAATATCCGATTGGTAGAAGGCGATCATAATATTGATTGCAAAGTTCCTGGATTTGGATCAATGGGCTTAAAATCTGAATTTGTAAAGAAGGCCAACTAATCTTCTGATCCGTCTAATTCCAACAACTCACTTCCACCTTCAATAAAGTCTTCCGAAACTCCTTGTGGAAGTCCCTCAATATTTTTCAGCTTAGAAATCATCATACGAGTTCTAGTTCCCACAAGTGTGTCTATTTCTTTATTGGCTTCATTTAATTTCTTTTGAGCTTTTTCTAGCACCCCACCAAACTTGGTAAATTCAGTTTTTACTGCTCCCAATACTTTCCATACCTCTGAACTTCGTTTTTGAATAGCTAATGTCCTAAACCCAATTGCAAAACTGTTTAACATAGCTGCTAATGTGGTTGGTCCAGTAATAATAATTTTATAACTGGATTGAATATCTGTTATTAATCCAGGTTCACGAACAACTTCCGCGTATAGACCTTCCGTAGGTAAGAACATCACAGCAATGTCCGTTGTATTCGGTGGGTCGATGTATTTATTATGAATATCTTTGGCGAATTTTTTTACTGAATTATAAAGTGCCTTTCTTGCTGCCTCAAGACCAGCAGCATCATTTTCCTCAGCGGCATTTTGCAATCTTAAATAATCATCTTGAGGGAATTTTGCATCTAAAGGAAGATATACCTCTTCACCTTCATCGTTGCCTGGTAATTTAATTGCAAATTCTACCAAGTCGTTACTCCCCTTTTTGGTTTTAACATTCTGATCGTATTGTTCAGGTGCTAAGATCTGTTCTAAAATATTGCCCAATTGATATTCGCCATATACGCCTCTAGTTTTTACATTAGATAAAACCTTTTTTAAATCACCAACACCAATAGCCAAAGTTTGCATTTCACCTAACCCCTTTTGCACCGCCTCTAAACGTTCACTAACCAATTTAAAAGATTGACCTAGTCGCTCCTCTAAAGTTTTATGCAACTTCTCATCTACTGTCTCGCGCATTTTATCCAACTTTAACTCTGTAGTTTTTACTAGTTCGTCTTGCTTTTGGGACATAGAATCAAACTTCTTACCTTGTGATTCAGTAAAGTCCTTGAGTGAGTTACTTAATTCTGCTCTATTATCTTTGGCATTTTGATTCAAGCGCTCTAATAATTTATCTAAACGATCCTCTATTGTTTTCGACAACCTTACTAAATTAGAGTTCAACTCTTCACGATTTATTTTCAAAGATTCATTTAATTCTGACCTATTTTCTCGCATTTCAACCCGAATTAACTCTTTGATTAATTCATTTTCATGAGAACCTTTTTTTGTACTTTTCCTTCCAACAATAAAAGCGATACTTAATATCAATAAAAGGACGCTCAAAATGATTTCAATATTCGTCATAGGTTTTAATTTGTTCTTTTTACTTTGCTTTCTAAGATAAGCAAAATCCTTTAAAAAAGAGAGATTTTTCTCCAGATTTAACTGATATAAATTATATTAAATAATTTATTACGTAATAGCAATGTGTTTCAAGGCAATCCTGACAGAATGGTAAATTGGGAGTATGTAAGATGGAATTTCACGGCTCAAACCACGTATGTCATCTCCACCTATTTTCAATTATCACTGAACTATTATTATTACAAATACGAAAAGGAGTTATTATTACTAGCACCTGTATATAAAGATTATTTTATTCGATTAGGGGTAATGCTTTAAGTCTAAAATTGAGGATTAAATTCTTATTAGTTGAGGATTAAATTCTTATTAGGTTACAGAATTAAATTTTGGTTTTTATTCAAATACATGTAATTTTATTTTTTTAAAAAATTAGATCATGACACAACAAAGCCAAACTGATTACAAAGAATTATTACGCATCCCCTTTGTTTTGCTTTATTCAGCCCAGTCCTATGACATGGCAGATGAAGGAGAAGCAAAACTTATTCCTTCCTTCAAATCATATATTGAGGCAAAAACAAATGTTGAAGTAAATGAAAAACAACTTATTCAAACTCTTAGTGATCTTCACCAGGAATACAACTATTATTCACCAGAAGAAGTATATGATACACTATCAAAATCCTTCTTTTCACTAGAAAATTCTAAGAAAACTGAATTATTGAAATTAACCTATGGCATTATCATAGCCGACGGAAAAATCACTAGAAATGAAGTACAATTTCTTGCTGAAATAATTAAAGAAGCTAAGATCGATCTAGTCGACATAATTAAATAAAATACTCTCGGGACTTCGAATGAGTTTTTTCAAAGCATCCGCCAGAGCAGGATTATTAACACTATTCTCATTTTTTTGGATATCCTCAGCATATGCCAAAATAAAAAATGATAGTTTGGTAGCTGGAATTTTCATTGATAAAATTCACGCAATAGATTACAAAGAAGGATATTTTTCGGCTACTTTTCGCATTTGGGTAATTAGTCGTTCAGAGCCGTATGACTTGCAGAACTTCCTAAATGTTAAAAATGCGAGAAATACAATTCTCAGCGATTATCGTAAAAATGAAAAATTCAACTTTGAAAGAAGAGACATCAGGGTACTTTCTGAAATTAAGGTATATACCGAGATTTCACAGAATTTCAATGTTCAAGATTACCCATTTGATAAAGAAAAATTAATTGTTGAGGTTGAACTAACCAAAGGTGATGCATATAATCAAAAATTAATCCTCGACAATCTCAAGGAAATCATCAAACCACAATCACTACCCAATGACTGGAAAGTAAAATCTCAAGAAGTAGCAAAATCCAATCGAGAACAATTAGGAACCGCTGGTTTTTCAGGATCGGGAGGTGCCTTACATAACGGAATAAAAGCCTCAATTTCTGTTGATAGGGGTACGGTATGGATGTTTATTAAGTTATTTTCAGCTCTTATTATTTCGTTTTTGATTGCTGCAATCAGCATTTTTATACCGAACCATAAATACGAACCTAAATTTTCTCTTATTCTTGGTGGTTTATTTGGTGTGATTGGTAATAAATATATTACAGATGGCTTACTGCCCGAAGTTAGTGAATTACATCTTTCTGACAAGTTACACTTAACCACCATATTGTATTTGCTCGTTATTACAATTATTACCGTTGTTCGAGCTTGTAAACCGGATGAATATGAAAGTCCAATAAAAAAAGACTTTCTTCTTTTTGGATATTGTGTTCTAAGCTATTGTTTGATTTGCCTTTACTTTGTTTTTGGATGATGAAATATTTAAGTATAACTAATAAAATCAATCTTCTATTCATATTATGTATTCTCGCCTCTTGCCAATCGAGACTAGATCAGTTTGCAGAAAATGGACCAGTAAGAGATACGCTAAATAGCATTATCAAAAAAAATGAGCTTGATAAAACGGTTATTAAGCAAATAGAAAATGAAAATAATATTTTACAATTAAACGTAACCACGGAAATCGGGCTGCAATTTGTGATTAATAAAATTCCATTTAGAAGCAACAATGAAAGAATTTTAAAAATGAATGATAAGCCATTGATAATTGGCGAATTATTTAAGGATAAAGAGAAAAAAGGAGAATACACAATTGGCTTTAGTGAAGTAGATTTTGGTGAATTACTATTAGAAATCAACTCAAATAATATTGTTTCTCACTATCTCCTATCATTAAAACCTAATTTAGTAACAAACACGATGGAGTCATTATACAGGATGGTTGAAGTGGAAGAGTCCGTAAAATTGTTTCCATTAGATTCTCTTATTCATCAAAATCAGTACAACATTAATATCGCGCGAGAATCATATCCAAACGTAAATAATAAAATCAAATCCAATGATTCTGCTTTATACAGTCAATTGATTGAGTTAGAGCGTCAAATTGAATCCAATTCAACCAATGCAAAATCCTTCCAAAAGCTAGGTGAATTGTACATTGAAACAAACCATGAAGAATTGTACAACACCATTAATCGGTGTTTTATTCAGTCTTTAAATTTAGGAAATAACGGTATCTCATTAATCTATTCATTGGCTTATTCTGAATTCCTTTTAGGAAATTATGACAAGGCAACTGACTATTATATTAAAGCGACTCAAAGCGGTTGGACTAATGATTATTACGATCTCCATGATCGTTTAGAGGTTTATTTACTTAGAAGAGGTTATTAAATCTTTACAAAAAAATTAAATTTAAGAATATTAATTCAAAACACTACCTTTGAGGGCTGATTGAGAAAAGACACTCTCCCTTTAATTGGTTTTCCGTATTTTGGGCGTTTCTTTATCTATCAAGCCCAATTAGTATAAAATGAATATATATGTATCTAACCTGAATTACAGAACAGGTGACCAAGAACTAGAGCAATTATTTGCTGAGTATGGAACTGTAAGTTCCGCAAGAATTATTAAAGATCGTGAAACTGGAAGATCTCGTGGATTTGGATTCGTTGAAATGGATTCAGACGAAGAGGGTCAAAAAGCTATTGATGGTCTTAATGGAACTGAATTTAAAGAAAGATCCATCACCGTATCTGTTGCCAAAGAACGTACAGAACGTCCTGAGCGCAATCGTTATTAATTTAAAAAGGAATAAAAGCCGCCTAAAATAGGCGGCTTTTTTTGTATAAAAACTATAAACCGCGTACATTTAGACTGCATGGCAAAATCCCAAACCACATTCTCCAAAAAAGAAAAAGAAAAGAAAAGACTTCAAAAACGTCGCGAAAAAGAAGAAAAGAAAGCGCAACGTAAACTAGATAACAACAAGGGCAAATCATTAGAAGACATGATGGCCTATGTTGATGAATTCGGAAATATTTTGGACACTCCTCCCGATCCAGAAGAAAGAGAGGAAATAAATGCTGAAGATATTTCTGTTAGTGGTTACCAGGTACAACATGCAGAGGTTTCAAATACCCGTAAAGGTAAATTAACCTATTACAACGATGAAAAGGGATATGGTTTCATCACCGATAGAAAGTCCCAAGATCGCGTTTTTATGCACATCAACAATTGTGTAGATGAAATCAAACTAAACGACGACGTAGAATACGAAATTGAAAGAAGCCCCAAAGGGGAATCTGCAATTAACGTTCGGAAGATGTAGTTATTATTAAAATATCTTCTGTTTTACTATCAAGAACCAACCCTCAGAATTTATATAAATTCCATTTAGTAATTTAAAATCAGCTTTATAAGTATGAGATTAGTTTCTGGAGTTGTGTATTCTATACTAAAGCTATAACTTTGAAACTATACAAATTATTCAGATGAACTATTCTTACAAACTGATCTTTGATCAAAATGATCTGCAAAAGAGTAAAAGTGTTCAACAAATGAGAACCGCCATTCAAAATAAACTATCTCTTGTCAATATGTCATCTAAGGTAAATTTAGGCACCAAAATCAAGAGATGGTTCTCTAAATAAACCTCAGGTTCACTTATCAATTTTGAGAAAAAATCTCGAAAACAAGGTTGATAAAAAGGTTCAATAGTGTTCAAAATGGAGAAATTACTTCGGCGTTTTGAAGACTACTCGAATTTACAAATAAAAGGTACAAATAAGGTACAAAAATGATCAAAACAACCTATTTCTCATTCAAAACACGAGAAACACTAAAAACATAAAACACTGTTTAACAAACTATTATACTTTGATTTAGTTTGTTTTTGTTTGATTTCTCACTTTCCGATACAGAACTTAGAGAATATATTCCCTAAGACCTCTTCATTATCGATCTCTCCGGTTATTGAGGCTAAAGCCTTGATGCCGGAGCGTAAGTGAAACGATAATAAGTCTCCCGTTAAACCCGATTCAATTCCATCAAGAATTGATTGTAGTTCAACAGAACATAAGCGGAATGATTCGGCATGTCTGGCGTTAGTAACTACTATTTCATTGCCTAACTTCGAGATTTCAGAGGTCAACTCACCCACAATTCTCTCAAAAAGTTTTACAACATTCTGAGAATCCTTGGCTGAAATTTCAGCTTTGACATCTCCATATTCCGATAAACTACCTCTAAATAAATCCATCTTATTAGCAATAGTCCATACGCGTTCTGTTTTATTCTTAAGGGTTGACAAATCACTTGCGACATCCTCAGGTATGATGTTGCTAGGATCAAATAGATACAACGTTATTCCGCTTGCCTCAACATGCTTAAAAGTTCTATTTATACCTTCTCTCTCAATAACATCAGTGGCATCCCTAATTCCAGCTGTATCTACTACCCTCATTCTAACACCACCCACTTGAATTAGTTCTTCTATTGAATCTCTTGTTGTTCCTTCTATATCACTTACAATTGCACGATCTTCATTTAAAAGTGAATTGAACATAGTACTTTTACCCGCATTGGGTCTACCTGCAATTACAATTGTAAATCCTTTCTTTAAGGCATTTCCTAAAGTAAACGAATCTGACAATCGGTCTACCCTGTTCTTGATTTCTAGTACTAATTTTTTCAGTTCATCACGTGATGCAAACTCCACATCTTCCTCTCCAAAATCTAATTCTAATTCAATTAGTGATGTAAAGTCAAGCAGTTTTCCTCTCAACAATTGTATATCCTTAGAATACCCTCCCCTCAACTGATGCATAGCTTGCTCATGTGCAAACTTGTGCTCCGAAGCAATAACGTCAGCCACAGCTTCTGCTTGAGCTAAGTCTAACTTACCATTTAAAAAAGCACGTTGGGTAAACTCACCTGGCTCTGCCATTCTGCAACCATGAAATAATACCGCTTTTACCAATCGCGTAGCAATGTAGTCACTGCCATGGATAGAAATTTCTAAAGTATCTTCACCCGTGAAACTTCGTGAACCTCGAAATATACTAAGTAAAACTTCGTCAATTATTCCATCCTCATCAAAAAGTTCTCTTAAAACGATGCTATGTGATTGTTGATCTTGTATACTTTTACGAAGTAGTTTTTCAATAATTTCAAATGTACGCGAACCCGAAATTCGAATTAGTCCTATAGCTCCTATACCACTAGGTGTTGCTACGGCCACTATAGTATCATTTAAAATCACCATTACAAAAGTACATCAATTAAGATGAAGTCAATAAACAAGTGTATTTTCGACACTTTTGAAATTTTCGTATACATTGTGTAAACGAGGTAAAAACGAGGTTTTTTTACCTATTTTCACGGCATGTTAAGTGATATTGAAATTGCACAACAGGCGAAATTGAAGTCTATTTTTGAAATAGGAAGTCAATTAGGAATTGAGGAGTCTGCAATAGAACCTTATGGTAAATACAAGGCAAAAATTACTTTTAATTTAGATGCGGACAAAAGAGCACAGAGCAACTTAATTTTAGTAACCGCCACTACACCAAACAAAAGTGGAAGTGGTAAAACCACAACATCAGTAGCACTTACACAAGGACTGCAAAAAATTGGTAAAAAGGCTATTGTGGCATTAAGAGAGCCATCTCTAGGACCTTGTTTTGGTATGAAGGGTGGTGCTGCCGGAGGAGGATATTCACAGGTTCTGCCGATGGAGGATATTAACTTACATTTCACCGGTGACTTTCATGCAATAACTTCCGCAAACAATACGCTAGCGGCATTAATAGATAATTATCAATACATTCATAGAGGTAAATCTACGCAACTGAGACGGGTTTTATGGCGCCGCGTATTGGATGTAAACGATCGTTCATTAAGATTTATAAATACTGGACTAGGAGGAAGCACAAACGGAGTTCCACAAGAAACTGGATTTGACATAACACCTGCATCCGAGATAATGGCAATTCTTTGTTTATCTAATTCATTCGATGATTTAAAACGTAGATTAGGTCAAATCTTACTTGGATACACTTATGAGGGAACACCTTTTAGAGTGTCTGATTTGGGTGCAACGGGAGCCTTGTCAATTTTATTAAAAGATGCTATTAATCCAAACTTAGTTCAAACATTAGAAGGAGGTCCGGCATTCATTCACGGTGGACCATTTGCCAACATTGCCCACGGGTGTAATAGTATAATGGCTACATACGCCGCAATGGAACACGGAGAATATGCTATAACTGAAGCTGGATTTGGTAGTGATCTAGGTGCTGAAAAGTTTCTAAATATTAAATGTAGAGCAGCGGGTATTGCTCCTAAAGCAACAGTATTAGTTACAACCACTCAAAGTTTAAAATTGCACGGAAATGTGCCGGAAACGGATATAAAACTTCCTAACAAAGAAGGACTTTCTAAAGGATTGGAGAATTTGAAACGACATGTTGAAAATTTACAAGGACTTAATCAATCTGTAATTGTAGCCCTTAATCAATTCCATTTTGATTCTGAAGATGAGTTATCACTAGTTGAAGAATATTGTAATAATCTAGGTGCAGCATTTGCTCGTAATGAAGGTTTTGCAAAAGGAGGAGATGGTGCAATCGATTTAGCCAAAAAAGTTGTAGAAATAGTTGAAAATGATCCATCAACAGGAATTGAACATACTTATGATTTAAATGATTCAATTGAAAAGAAATTAGAACAAATAGTTCAAAAAATTTACCGAGGCAGTAAAGTAGTTTTAGGAACTAACGCTAGGAAACAAATAAAGAAAATAATTGAATTAGGAGGAGATAAATGGCCTGTTTGCGTAGCAAAAACTCAATTTTCGTTCACCGAGGATGCTAAAAAAGTAGGGGTAGCTGAAGGATTTACTATTCACATTGATAATTTGATTATAAACGCAGGAGCAGAATTCATTGTAGCTGTTGCCGGCTCGATAATGAGAATGCCAGGTTTGCCGAAAGAACCAGCGGCGATGGGAATGGATATAAATAAGGGCGTGATTACTGGATTATCTTAAGAAGGATAGCTCTTAATCACAAGGTGTAACGCGAGTAACAATAAACTCTGTCCTTCTGTTAATTGAATGTTCTTCTTCGGAGCAATTCACACCATCTTTACAGCGATTTAAGAGCTGAGTTTCACCAAAACCTAGTGACTCCAACCTCTTTTTCTCTATTCCATTTGCCACTAAAAATTCTAATACCGAGTTTGCACGATTTTGGGACAGTTTTTTATTGAAACTAGAAGATCCTCTAGAATCAGTATGAGAAGTTAATTGAAGTTCAAGTTGTGGGTACTGCTTTAAGAAATTCACCAATCTTAATAACAAATTCTTACTCTCTACTGTTAATGAATAGCTTCCTAGCTCATAATTTATCTGTTGAACACCAACCATTTCAGCAATATTTTCCCCAAGAATGAGCTCATTTGGCTTGGAAACATATACAGTATCAGAATTAAATTGAGGTGTGCTTGTATTTAATAAAGTACCACAAGGATTCACATCCAGTTTTAAAGAATAATTGGCATTATCTCTTTTTACAAAGTTAAAATTCACACTTCCATTCTCATCGGTATAAGCCGAATCTACTTTTTGTTCAATGCCATTTACTATTTCAACTAAATAAATTTTATTTCCGAGCTTCTTAGATATTTTTGGTTCTAATGTCCACGTAATTGAAATTGAGTCCGGGACGACTAATACCTCTTTAATTGGTAGGTTTCTACCGAAATATTCATAAATGTCATCATCACTGGTGCGATTAGAAGAGTAAGAGCCCCTATTTGAAGTATTTCTAAAGAAGAAGTCGTCATAACTAGAATTTACAGGCTCTTCAATCGCGTTAATTTTATTATCAATCAAGAATAAAATGTCCAACCCACCTAAACCTCCATGACCATTACTTGAGAAATAAAGTATTCCATTGCGGTCAATATACGGGAATGTTTCTTTCATCTCCGTATTCACTATTCTTCCCATATTCACTGGTTTTCCGATAATTAAATTATCATTGTTTATCAACTCAAAATCAGCATAATAAATATCTACGTCGCCAAAACCTCCTTCCATATCTGAAGAGAAATAAACTCTATTATTTTTTCTATCTAAGTAAGGATGTGCAATTGAATGAAATTCAGAATTTATTGAAAATGGAATCTCTTTAACTACATTCAATGCCGAATCAAAAAATACCAAATATGATTTTACTACTTTATTCCCTTCTTTATTAGGATTTATATCCATTTGAGAAATTAGTCCAAATTTCAAATCATCCGATATGTAACTAATTTCAGTAGAAGTTAAATTATTGTTATACAAAATCTTTTTTTCTCCGTTTGAAATTAAATATATCCCAAAATGTTCTTCTCCAAAAGATAATGACTTCTTATTCCCTTTTATTCCTGAAGTATATAAAAAGGTATTAGGATTTACCTCAATTAACCCATATTCATTAGTCCCTAAATTATTATAAGTGAAATTTTTATATTCAATGGTATCAAACAATACAAACTCCGGAAAATATGTCGCTTCTACATTTTGATATCCTGTTTTTATTAATAATTCTTCATACAATGAATCACCCCCTGATGCTTTCAACACATTCAACCAATAAATTGAATCAACCAATTTTGCTTGACCCGGGTAAATATTTATTGCATTTGTCATTACCTCCGCAGCACTTTTGACGTCCGATGTCATATAAAATGCAATAGAGAGTTCTTTTTGTCCATTAAAACCAAATTTTTCCAGTTTATCTCTGTACTCAATAATTTCTTTATATCTCTTCTCAAACAACATTTGCTCAATTTGAGAATAAATAGTCCCACTGAATATTAGGGACATAAATAGTGCAAAAAACCGGATATTCATAATTACTGCAAAATAAACAAAAACAAATAAGCCCTAATAAAATTTATTAGGGCTTATTTTAATTAAAGATGAATTATTTCGAAGGACGTAATAAATTCACCGAACCATTTACATAGTTAATCTTATCCTTACCCTTAAAACGATATTGCAATTGGTAGAAGTAAGTTCCTGATGGTGCATCTGGACCATCATTATTGATCTTACCATTCCATTGCTTCTTCGGATCTTCACTAAAGAACACTCTTTCACCCCAACGGTTAAAGATTCTAATTTCAAACAAATCTTGTCCTTGAATTGGCACACGATAAGTATCATTTAAACCGTCTTCACCAGGAGTAAATACGTTGGCCAAGTAAATGAATAGATCCACTACCACAGGCTTACATATTGTGTCCTCACAACCAGTTGAATTCTTTGTGATTAAACAAACCCAATACGTATTTGAACTATCATAACTCCACTTAACCTTTACCTCATCTGATTTCAAATTCTCAATGAAATCATTTGGTAATTGTTTTGTGATATCATGTGTATGACCGAAGCCCCATCTCCATTCGACGCCATTTACATCAGTTCTAGTAAATGTAAAGTCAGGCTTACTTGCCGAGTCAATATCAAAATCTGAGTACACAGAATCTACCAAGAAGGTAAGAGTATCCATTTCAGTAGGACACCATGGTCTTGGATGACTAGGATCATAATCTGCATAATGTAATACGCGATATACACCAGGATCTGTGAAAGTCTTAGTATACTGACTCAAGTTAGTAGTTATCGTATCGGTAACCCACTGACCTTGTGCCGTACTGTAATGTTCAAATTTCCACTTGTAAACTTTAAGAATAGTATCTGAGTTGTCGATAAAAGTATTTGAATCACCAGGACAAATTGAAGCCTTAAGTATTTGACCGCGAACAGAATCACGAGGTAAAACTAAAATCTGGAACTTCTCTTGACCTGATAAAGTATCAGGATATACAGATTTACAGAACTTCATTTCTCCATCTAACATTAATGTATCAATCTGCTCTAAATAAACTTCATATAAACCAGGCTTTGTATACTTATGCCATAAGTTATTATTCATGTTGGCGGTATCTGCATTATTGAAAGAATTATCTCCCCAGAACCAAGTAAAGTTAGCATAAGAAGAAGGATCAACCGAGGTATTCTTGAAGTCAATACTATCATCTACACAGATAGTAACAAAATTACCTGCTTTAGTACCGAACTCGAAACGAGGAATTGGGCCAGGAATTTTAATTTCTTTAACTAATGAATCGCCACAACCCTGATCTGTCAATATTTTCAATACGATTTGGAAGGTACCGTTACGTGTGTACAAGTGACTTGCAGCATCAGGAAGAGCTTCATCATTTACACCATTTTTATTGTATTGTACAGACTTACCATCACCCCAATCAATATATAATTGCTTCATGTAGTCACAAACTGTTGGAGTAGGACCATTACAATTCTTCACAGCCCAACTGCATGGATCATGAAGTACTGAAGAGTCTGTAAACTTTATTGTAGGAGTACACTTACCCAAACCATCAAGTTGTAAGCCAAAATTTACGTCTAGACGTGAAATAAATACACGTTTAGTAATTGTATCACGACACCCAGTTGAGTCTCCAGCAATATTTCTGAAGGTGTAAACTCCGGAGTCATTTTTGTAATACAAATTACTTCCTCCGCCTAATTGAACCCATGGGTTGTTTGTTGATCCTGGCATACCAGAAGCACCATAAGGGGAATTTCCAAAAATCGTATTTGTTTTATTCGGATCGTCATCTTCTTTAGACCAGTCCCAACGTGTTGGAGGCTCTTTCCCAGCTTGACCATATCTAGCTGGATCTTTCCAGTAATCATATTGGGTTGGATTTTGAGTTGGATCAGCATTCCAATAATAATTCCAGTCCCATGTTCCGTTATTCTGTGGATCGATATTGAAATAACGATAGTCTGGAGCAATAGTTAATGATTCACCATCGTTTCTGCAAACTATAGAGTCTGTAAATTTATCCATGAACATTGCAAAACCCACAATAATTGGTTTACCATCAAACGCCACACATTCTCCATTATCTGAAGTCATTGATAGACCCGCAATATGATATCCAGCATATTCTGGAACAAAACGATAACCATGAACCCATGCACCGTTAATTTGATAGGTATCGATAGGAGTGATTGTGGAATCACGATAATGCAGAATAGTTGTTTCAGCTGGATTCGGAACAAAATAGAAAACTATATCTTTACCAAAACCTGCAGTATCAATACAACCGTATGCACCAGTTGTAGGTTGGCCAATTGTACCTTGATTATTCCAGATCATTTTTGCAATAGTAGTATCTGCTAATGCAAATGGGTCAAATCCACGATCTTCAAGTCTAGTTTTAATTCTATCCCAAACCTTAGAAATATCTGCTGCAACCGTGTAATCACGAATTTCGGCAGTGAATATTGTATCAGGACCTTCAATTAATTTAGCTTTACCGTTAGCCCAATCATTTGTACATTCAATTTGGTATGGGTTCTCAGCATATTTAGCTCTAACGATATAGTTGTATAGATAATCAGGATTCTTACCAGGAACACTATCTTGGTAGTGGTAGTAATCTTCGTCGATATAACGCAACCAACTCATTCCATATCCAGGACCAGCATTGTTGTTAATAAATAACCAACGCAATGATTTCAAATCACGTGTTACAGTAAGGTTTGCGTCAATTGGCTTAACAATTACTTCATCCCACTTACAAATTTTGAATCCACCCCAACTTTGTGGGCTAAGATTAGCTATTTCCATTGCAGGATCAATCATTGGGAAACAAGCAAATTTGTCATAATAGTGAGTATCGCTACATAGTGGGCGTTGCGCGCTATTTCCACCTGGCTTAGCAATACCGTTACCCACAACAATACCTACTGTGATACAGGAGTTTGGTCCACCCACCATAGATGCACTATATTGCATTGAGAATCTATTAGGAGGATTTCCGGACAAGTTATAGGCTGTTGCCCACCATGGAGCAGGTGGATTCAATGGACGTCCGCCTGGAGAAAGTGCTGGTAGAGCATTCCAAGAAGCTGCTTGATTGGTAGGGAATGAGAATGTATCATAGTTGATTTGAACGTCTGTAAAACTACATCCAGGTTTCAAATCACTCAAGATAAAAGTAATACCATAAGTTGGATTTAATGCTCCAAGACACTCAATCGCATCCTTTATTAAACCAGATCCTACACCGCCGGCATTTGCGTGAAGCATAGCCAATTGCTTAGTTGCTTCACTCTCACATTTAAATGGGTGACAAGTATCACGATGAATCAATTTAACACTATTACAAGCAGGGATACGTGCGTAATACAACTCACGGTATCTATTGTAATCGATGATCCAATCGTATTTTTCAATACCTTGAGGAATTCTCTTGAAAGAATCTATAGGTGTAATTAACTCACCTTTATTTAATCGAATCTTGAGTAAATTACCTGGGAGAGTATCACGGCGTAAATGTTCAGTATAAAGATACTCAAACGAATCCGTAGGACTAGTTAAAATAACCACATCTTTTGGTTTAAGTAATATAGTATCTTTAGGTCCTACGACCAACGTTTTTGTTCCTTCTTGGGGTCCAATCCAAGCTGAGTCATTAGCACCTAAACGTATTCTTATGAAATCTTCTTGGTATCTTTCAGCTGGACCAACCACTTTCTTCTCTCTTCTAAAAATCACAGATCCTTTATTACCACTTGCGCTGTATGAAGCCGAGTCTGATGCAGTAGGCGGCACAGCAATCATAGTATCATCGAAAATGTAATACCAGCTATCCGCATAAACCAAAAGTCGCTTACATAGTCCATTACTATCAATAAATATTGCATCTTCCATTGGACTCATCTTAAAGTCCGACAACATTACTAGATCCCAAGACTTATAATAGTGATATGGAATTGTGTCATGTGAGAAATTACAGTTTACTGTAACATTCTTATTATGTAAAATATCAGTGGTACACTTTGCACCAAAATTATCTCCGAAATCCCACAAGCGAGTTGCACACCAGCGCTCACGCTTTAATGGGTCACCTCCACCAGCAGGAGCAGCAGCACCTCCAGAAGGAGCGTACACAGTTGTATCACCTCTAGAATTTGCTTCCCATCTCACTGGTGGCTGCCAAATTTGAATCGGATCACCATTAGGTTTAACCTGGAACGTATGACCTAAACCTCCAGTAGCTTTGTAGAAAGTACTATCATCGTCGGTAAAGTCAGGATCATTATGATAGAAAGTAGAATAGTTTCTAAAGAATACCGTATCCATCACGTCTTTTGGACATTGGAAAACCTGCCAATCTGGTATTCTATCTCCCATTACATCTATAGTAGATGCCGGTCCTAAAATAATAATTGTATCATAAATTGACTGATTACCACAAATTGGGTGTTTATAAGTAAGATTCACCAAGAAAGGTCCAAGACCCGTAAATGAGTGCGAAGGGCTCCATGTTTTATTATTAAAATTCTGTGGTCCTGAGTTTGGATCACCAAAATTCCATAATAAACCAGATGCTCCGGAAGGCACTTGATCCACTGTAAATTCAATCTCAGGTGATGACATACAGGTGGAATCCTTATTTGCAATTATCTTGGCCTTTGAAGCATTAACCGTAGCAACAGCATTAACACGAAAAGAGTCAACACAACCTTGCAAAGTAGTTACTATTAATACTGAGTTATATGTTCCCTGCCCATAGAACCACTTACTATATTGTGGTCCCCATAATTTATCAAATAAATCTTGCTCGGCTTGATCACCAGTGTTGTTCTTTGCTTGCTCTTTTGTTCCGTCTCCCCAGTTCCAAATAATTGAGTCAACAAGATTTTTATTTAATCTAGTGGCATTAGTAATTTTAGCTTCTACAGAGTCACAGCCTATAGGCTTGGTGCTTGCAAATGCAGTACCTATTTTCTCATAAATAAACATTGCACCCTGCCAGTTTACTGTATCTACGCAACCATACTCATCTTCTACTTCAATATAAATATCAAACGTACCTCCTCTTTGATCTTTAATGGAAAAACATACTTCATTTGGTAAATTTGAAGGTGGATATTTATAAGAAAATGATTGACCGTCTGACAAAAGATATCTAGACTCTTTGATATCACCTCCTCCATTAGCACCATCTACTGCAGAACTATCTTTGAAACAAAATAAGTTCTTTTCAAAACACTGCTCTCTAATACTGCTTCGGGTTAATTTAATTTCAGGCTTAGGACGGATATTTAACTTGGTCGATGACTTACAAGTTTGTCCATTAATTGTAGTTTCATATTCCACCGTTGCTGGCCCAGGGGCAAGAAACGAATAAGAAACTGTTGATTGACCTGAAGTGGTGTAAGTTCCATTATTTGCATCTTTAAAAGTCCAGTTGTGAGTGGTTCCGGTAGTTGAACCGGAAAAGAAAATTGGTGCATCTACGCACTCATTTCCACTAACTGTAATTGGACAATTTTGAGCATTTGCGACTGATGTTAACGAAAACGCCAATGCAAAAAATGCCCAAAGGTTTTTTGTAATCCGTGAGGTTACTCCTTTCATATTTTCCATTTGTTGTAAGATTTCAAATTTATGTGATTTAAGCCATAATTGGAAATTACCTTCGTTTGTATTGAAAGTCCTTGAATTTCCTTGACATTTATAGCTTGTATTATGCATTATATCCTAATTAATTTCTATTCAACCATACTGTAGAAGTCTTTGACTTCCAGTCTGCATCACCTGAATATTTGTATTTTAAAATTACAGTGTAAATACCTTTCCCACATCGGCGATCCTTAAAATCACCACTCCACTTGTCTTTCCAATTTTTCGTTTCAAAAACAATTTGTTTCATTGGACTTATAACTCTTAAATTAAATTCCTTTGGCTGAGGCATTTCAACATAGAAAGAATCGTTCAAGCCATCACTATTGGGTGTAAAAATATTTGGTACTATAATTTCTTGAGAGAGAAGATTATTCTTTATGAGTAAAGACCTATCATTATTTTGAACACAATTTTTTCCAATTGCTCGAATATCCATTTTAAACTCCTTACTGTTTAAAACAAAATATTTATGCTTCAATGCAATTTTATTTTCCAAAACCACTCGAATTGGCTCTATATCTCCCCAATTAATTTCAATAGGAATTATATCACCTGAAATATTTGTTAAATTTAGGTTTACACTATTGTCTTGAATATCGATTTCAGAACGTACTAATTTGCAATCGAATGAAATATTTTCATCATTTATAACTATTGAATTAGAATTAGGATTTTTCGCAAAGTCTCGAGGAACTTCATCCACAACATCTGCTTCCATAGCCTCATCTTCTTCAACAATAACCCATAGCTCCGGATGTGCATCATTAGTTTGTCTGTCTATATAAGTATTATCATTATTGGCACTCTGATTTTCCGTTACACCTTGAATTGCATTTTTTCGGACAATGGTATCTTCAATTTCCCGGGCATTAAGCTCATTCGAGTGTTGATCCTCCTCAATTTTCTGCTGCACAACTTTTTTGGGCTCGGCTTTCTCAGTGTTATTCGCATTCAACCAGTATAAGCCGGTAATTGCAGAAGCTGCAACAGTAGCAACTACAGCTACCTTAATACTAGTAAAACCGAAGGTCTTGGCTGCAACTTTTGAACCTGTTGCGACCGAATTGGGAACAGGATTATTTATTTGCCCCTTAACTGAATTAAAAATAGAATTTGGAGGATTAATCTTAGTCTCACCAAGCCCATCTTTAAATAGCTTATCTATATTTGAACCCAAATCACTCATTACCTAACCATTTTTGCAAGAGCCTTCGTGCCTTGAATAATTGAGTTTTACTCGTATTTTCAGATATACCAAGAATTGATGCTATTTCATTGTGAGAATATCCCTCAATAGCATACATATTAAAAACGGTCCTGTAACCTAATGGCAATTGACGTAGAAGAGACATTAGGTACTTTTCATTCAATGCGTCAGATGATTTTTCAGGAATAGAGACCTGCAAGGCATCGTCATTAACATCGGTAAATAAATGAGACCGATCCTTTCTTAAATAGTCAAGACATTGATTAACACAAATACGTTTTAACCAACCTTCAAAGGACCCTTGAAATTTAAAATTTGCGAGATTATTGAAAATTTTTATGTACGATTCTTGTAGCATGTCTTGTGCCTGATCTTCATCCTTGCTATAACGCAAACAAATAGCAAATAATACTCCCGAAAATTGGTCGTATAATTCACGCTGCGCATCGCTGTTCCCATCCAAACATTTTTGGATTAACGAGGATTCGTTGCTGCGTTTCAGAGATGCCATTTGTCGTATTCATCACAGGGATTTACTCAAAGATGTATTATCTACATTTTTGGTTGCCCGTGAAATAGTTATTTTTTTAATTTTCTAGTAATTAGGAAACTTAAATCTAAAAGTACAATTTTTGGCTGTGCATTTCTTTCAATTAATCCAATAGAACGCTCAATTTCATTGCACATAAGTTCTAAGTTTTCAAAAGGTAAATTCATAGAATTCATGTTGGTAATAAATTTACCCTCACTGCCATCCCATGTATTTAATTCACTAGAATAAGAACTTACCAATACCCCTCGTAATAATTCTAGTCCATATTGTAAAAACCCTTTCAACGATTCTTTTCCCATTTGTGCTGTATTATCCGCCCAATTTACCAATTCTCCCATTTTTCTACCATAACATAGAGCCATCCATCCTCGCCATGTTTCGAAAAATGGGCTCTCAAAGCCATTAGCAAACTTTTGGGATTCGTTAAAATCACCATGAGAAATATGAGCCACTCGCGTAGCTTCGTCTTCTGTCAACTCATTTGACTTTATCAAAAACTCCGTAAGTTCACTAACCAATAGGGGCGGAACTTTAACAGATTGAGTACGCGAAAGTATAGTTCCTAAAATCTTTTCTTCGTTTTCGGCAACTAACAAGAATATTGTATTGTGAGGGGGTTCTTCAATAATTTTTAAAAGCACATTACCCTCATTACCTAAATACTCAGGCAACCACAACACAAGAAATTTATATTCACTTTCGAAAGGTTTTAGGGAAAGACTTCTGATAATTTCTCTACACTCGGCAATTGGGAAGTTTGCTTGCTTTTTTTCAGCACCTAAAACCGACATCCAGTCTGGTAAATTTACATAGGGTTTTTCTGTTAATACAGCTCTCCACTCTACCATTAGATCAGAGCTTTTCTTGGCTTTATCTGAAGGAAATGGAAAACTAAAATGCATATCAGGATGTGTAATGCTTTGCATCTTTCTACAAGAAGAGCACTCACCACAACTGTCGCTATCAGTAGGATTAATACATGAAATATATTGGGCATATGCCAACGCAAGAGGTAACCCTCCAAAACCAGACTTGCCTAAAAATAATTGAGCATGTGGAATTCTACCATTTTTTACTCCTACAATTAGTTTAGATTTAAGCTTCTCTTGCCCAATTATTTCAGAAAATCTCATGTATTAACTAATATCCCAATTTCTGTAACCTATACAAATACCTGTCTGATTTTTTGAGCGATATCTTCTAACTCTTCTTGAGAGGGAGCTAATTTCGGGCGCGAAAAATTTATATCTTCCACGGTTTGAAGAGGTATTAAATGTATGTGCGCATGAGGAACCTCTAGACCAATAACTGCGGTCCCAATACGCTTACAAGGTATTGCTTTTTCTATTGCTTTTGCTACAGGAATTGTAAATTTCCATAATGCCGCAAGTTCTTCAGAGGGCAAATCGTATATATAATCAATTTCTTTTTTAGGAATGCATAGAACATGCCCCATCGCCAAAGGCATTATGTCCAAAAATGCTAAATGGTATTCATCTTCAAAAATTTTGAAACAAGGAATTTCATCATTTATAATTTTGGTAAATAAACTCGGCATTATTAAATGGTTATATCGATGATTTCAAGTTTAATAGTACCCGCTGGAACTTGTATCTCACAAACTTCTCCCTTTGCTTTACCCAACAAGCCTGCACCCACAGCACTTTTAACTGAAATTTTATTTTCCTTTAAATTTGCCTCCTTCTCCGAAACCAATTGATATACAGCCTCTTTACCGGTATTGTGATTTTTAACCTTGACCTTACACAAAATACTCGCCTTATTTGTATTTAATTGAGATGCATCAATTACCCTTGCATTAGCCAAAGTATGTTCCATTAGAGCAATCTTGTCTTCAAGATGTCCCTGAGCTTCCTTTGCTGCGTCATATTCCGCATTCTCACTTAAATCTCCCTTGTCTCTCGCCTCGGCAATTGCTTGTACTATTTTGGGTCGTTCGATATGCTTTAAATCGCTCAGCTCTTTTTTCAATGCCTCCAAACCTTCTGGAGTAAAGTATTGAATTTCACTCATAATATTATGTTGTTAGTTTCTTTCAAAAAAAAGTTGCATCAACCGCAGTTGATGCAACGTTATATTCAAATATAAGAATTTTTTCTATTCAGCACTACCCAATCCAATGCGCACTCCAAATGAATGCACACCACTAAATGGGTTAGTTGCACGATAATTGTAATCTAAAGAAATAACATTTTCCTCATTTACATGCCAATCATAGCTTAAACCTGCGAATGGACCTGTAAATGCGGATGTCCTTGTATCTTCCGAGAAGATGCCCTCTTGATAGCAGAATCCACCCCTAACAGAAAGCATTTCTTTGTAAGAATATTCCAATGCTAAAGTAGACTGATTTGCTGAAAAGGCGTGATTAGTAAACGCAATTCCAACCGTTAATCTGTTATCATACATATCATCATCTCTATCTAATCGAATATCATATGAAGCACCTATGTTTAACAAGGCGGGCAACTTAATACCAGCGGTTTTCACTTGCATAGTTTTATCGAAATCTCCGTTTTGTATTACTGCTTTATAACTTAAACCATCACCACTAAACGTCATATCTGGACCGATGTTCTTTACCGAAACTCCAAATTTAAAGTCGTTTCTTTTACTTGCATTTCTGCTTGGAAAAAGTGTGGTAGTATATTGAACACCTGCATCCAAAGCTAAACCTGATACACTGGCATCAGGAATGCCTTCTGAAACCATTCGAGCCATGACACCAGCAGAAATTGAGTTAGAAAAAGTCTTAGAATATGCAACGCCTATGTTAGTCATATTTACTCGGTAAGTACCAATTCCACCATGAGGGTTTTCCACTGTAGTAATTTCAATAGGATCAATACCAAATTGCATTACTTGAATACCTAAAGACCCGGCTTCACCATCTTCGCCTAACTTTAATGCTAAACCTAGGTTATTTATTCCAATTCCAGAACCCATTAACCATTCAGTTCTTGCAAAAACCAGTTCGGTCTTATTAGACATTCTGTCCAAACCACCAACATTCATAAACATGGATTCTGCGCCTGATATGCTTCCACCGGCAGTCCAACCTAATCCACCGGATCTTGCCCATCCGTTGATTGTTAATTGTGCTGCACCTGCTTGACCCTGTCTTTCAGGATTACCAGCCTTAAGAGGATTGGATTGGAACCCAATACAAGTAAGCGCTAAAGCAAAAATCAATTTATAATTTACGTTCATTTTATTCTTTATTAATATGTATCTAAATCAACGGCATGCATGATTCCATACCAACGAATTATTTTTTCTCCTAATCTTGGTGCTTTTACATGAATCAAGTATAAACCACTTGCAATTGGAACATTACTGCTGTTCTTTAAATCCCATTCATAATAGGTTAAATCATCAGCTTTATTAACCGTCCGAATAAGATTTCCGGCCATATCAAAAATACGAATCTTACACTCTGGAGGTAAGTTTGTGATTTTAACACGGGAGTCAATTGGGCTATTCTCATATTCACTGTATCCGCGATATGGATTTGGAACTATATTTACTAAATCTAAGTTCTTAGTTCCTATTTCATCAGAAATAGAAGGTGCGATAGATGCACCATCAAATTCGTACATAGGACGATCATCATTTCTATCGTCACCAGTAGCAAAAGTTGTATATGCCTTTTGAACATGAACTTTAAATTTAACCTCTGTAGGAGGAATACCATTGTCCATATTGTACCCTGGGGCTAAATACGTAGGAATCACCCACGTAACTGTAGAAAGTAATCTAATCTTATTTAAGTTAGTAAGTGCAGGTGATGTAAGTGCCGTTTTAAATCGGTCGAAGTTCGCCTCATCAGGACCTAGATATCGCTCACCAGTTATGTTACGTGTTAAACCATGATTTCCAGTACCAAAAATATATAAGAAATGCTTACCACCAATTGCAGGATAGGATCCATTATCATTATAAACTGTTGACGTAGGATTCCAAATCATATCGCGTCCATTCTCTCCAGTTAAATAACTATCTTCTCCGAAAGCGATTTGCATGCGTTCACCAGTTTCAAGGTTAATTACATAACCTGGGAACCAACTTAAACCTGTGCTTCCAGGTATGTCGTTAAAGTCGATATCCTTTGAAGCCGCATCGCGCATATTAAACTTCCAAATATCACCCTGATTGCCGTTCTTCACTTCATCGTCTGACATTTCAAGAACTGGACAACGGGTCCATTTAGTTTTATCTGGAGTAATTACCAATTCAAAGCTATGTAGTTCGGCTAAAGGATTTTGTAAATGCGTAGCATTCCCCGACCATGCAAATCCAAACGTATTTCTACCGTTGGCTGCACTGTATTTTTCGCGCGCTGTCAAGCCATAAGGAGCTATACGACCGTTCCAGATTTTTTCATAAGCCTGTCCGGGGTCTAATGGACCTCCATTAGTTCCCATAAAGTCATGTATATAACCATCGAAGGTAGCCCCACGACCATTGCTTCCAGAACGAATCCAGTTTAACCATACACTACCAGAAGTTGGAGTACTTTGAGCATCGTTATCAACTACAGCTGTTAACCATTGCCTTCCGTTATCTTCCCACTCAACAGTCCAGTCTAACAATCCGTTTTGCGGATCAGCTTCAGCATTTTCAGAAGGATTGTATACCTGATTAATTTCAATGCTTAATCCCCAATCTGCAAGGTTCTCCTTTGTAGAATTATATTCACTCGGAATACCTTGAACACTCTCAAAAGGCTGTCCTATAGTAGTATCTGAGAATATTGTATCATTACCATTTTTTCCTTTACGTACTAAAATCCAATCAGTATTCCGAGTCATAGAATCACGCAATCCTATTGAATTAGATGGAGTTCTTTCTCTAAAGATAAGTTCAAAATTATCAGTAGGTACTTTTAATGGATCTACAACTTTAACGTTTACAGGTCCAAATCCACCCATGTAGGTAGGCTGGGTAACGAAATTGGTAGCCAAAATCTCTTTTACGGTCTCCTCTGTAAATTCAAGTGACATTCCACCATTTCCACGACCAGAAATTCTCTTTAATATTGGACCACTGCCATAAGTTGAATTCAACTCTGTACCAAAATTTTCAGATTCAGTTTTATGAGGAGTAGCACGGTAAACTTGAATATTTCGACGACCGGCTAAGAACTGATTAGGATCAATTTGTAAAGTATCATCTGATAGTACTGCATAACTCAAAATCATGTAGTAGTAGTTTTTGTAATCCACCAATGATGTATTTGCCGAAGTAGCGAATAAGTCATTTTTGATACTGAAGGTATGTTGAACACCTTTGTCTGCACCATCCACCTTTTCAACTGGTATCATCTGAGACAATTTAGGATCGAAAACTTTATTTACAATTTGACCACGATTATTTTGGACGTCACATTGAAATAACAATCGAGCCTTGTCAATATTATCCAAATCAGAAGTATTTACAGTTGCATCTTTTAATTGATACACCAAGTATCCTTCAAACTTGTAGGTTAACTCTTCATTACTAGCATTTTTATACTTTTCAGTGTAGTTCTCTACCTTAGTCGAATTAGTATTTAAAAACTTCAATACTAATTCCTGTTCTAGTTCTTGCATCTCTACATCTGGAGCATCAGGTCCGTCCAATATTTTAAAGTTATTATTAAAAAGCGTTTGCGCCTTATCAGAAGCAAGTTTTAATAAATCTAAAGAACCTGTTGCACCACCACTTGTAGTTCTTGCCCAAACAACACCTACTGTAATTCTTTGAACCTGACCAGGACGCAAAAGGAAAGGACCAGTAGATTGCAAGAAACGACGGTCACCTGGACGATTTCCTGCCGACTTCTCATCCCAACAACGCCCTGCAAATTCAGGGTCAGTACAACCAGGGAACATGAAACTAGAAACTTCACTTCCACCGAAGCCGTTTCCTCCCCATGTTACGTTCTGCCCACCTTTCCATTTACCACGTAGATAGTTATAAAATGAGTTGGGATTACCTCTATCTGGGTTTCCATTAATAGGGTTTGCATCATTGTTGTAATACATGAAGTGGCTCATTCCCATTTGGTTCCCCGCTGTATCAGTAGGTCCTTCAAAATAGTCAACACCAATTGTTGGTGGGTTTAATCCATATCCGAGTACACCCTCGTCATCATCGTCACCATTGTAACAAAAACCTAAACTTCTGCCTACATCACAACCCACATAGTCATCGGCATAATTACCTAAATCGGCATCTACCCATTGACCCATGTAACAATCATTAAGAGTTGTAAAACCGCGGTTAATGATTTTTGTTGAATAGAAAGTCATGTTGTTAACTTCATCATTTGTAGCAAATGCAAACGCAGTGGTTTGACACTCTACACCAATTGGCTGTCCAGAACTTTCGGAGTGAATATTTCCTTTATCGTTGTATACCCACCAAATGAACATGTCTGGTTGACGATTTACACCGTTTTCAGCATTAGGACGACGCTCGTCTAATACGGGATGTTCTCCATCAAACGGATTATAAATTCCATCGGGAACTATTTCTTTATATGGCGCTAGGTAGTTTGCCTCTGGTCCAAGTCCTACAGAACGATTACTTCCAGCAGGCCAATCTCTAATTCCAATACTTTGGGTTAAAAATTTAGATTCTTCAAACTCCTCTAATTCATCGCGTGTAACCTTCCACATACGGTCATAAGATTCACAACGCAACGGCTCCGTTGCAGCGGTTGTGGTATCCAATGGACCAGGCCAAAAGTCAGAACCAAACTGACGATAAGTCATTGCTGCAAGCTTTAAGTTTCCACCATTATCTTTTCCTCCAATCCAAATCGCACCCGCAAAAAGAGAATGCTTTCTAACTGCGTTTGGATCATTGATTTTTGGGATTTCATATTTAGGATTATTTAGATCCCACCACATATCTCCTCCGTTCAACAACTTTGTTCTTACATTGTTGATATCTAAGTCTACCGACTGTGAAGCAGGGTTACAAGTGCTTGCAAATGCACCGGCTCTTTTGTTCACGGTATTAGATTTCGAAGAACGTCCTTGCACATTAACTACAGGACGTGCTGCCGCCATAGAGACCAAGGCGATACCAGCAGCTAATATTCCGAATTTTCTCGTCATTTTCATTAATTCAATTTTTAGTTTAGACTGAAACGAATTCCTAAACGAATAGTTCTAGGACTATTCCAGTTTCCAGTTTGTGAGTTTAACAATAAGCGATACAAGTCTGTATAGCTTTGAGCATCTACCTGATTTCTGATTAACAACTGACCTTGAGGAGACGTTAAGAAACCATCATCATTTGGTTGACCAGTGTAAGGGAACACACCAGTAACATTCCAAGTATTCAATAAATTATTAACCCACAGGAATGCCGCAAAACGCAAAGGGTTCTTTGAATCTCCACGATTTAGCTGGAAGGACTTTGTTAAGTTGAAATCAAAATTATACTGCCATGGTAAGCGCGCGCCAAAAGGAACACCCTTAATCTGTGCACGGTCAACAGCACCTATTTGTACGGGTCTTACTGTAGGAGTATAAGGACCACCACTGTAGGTATTTGCAATAACGTTGATACTTGTATTTTTCAAAATCTCTTTTCCAAACAAAATTGGTCCAGTATATAGGTTTCTACGATTTCTATCGCGTCCACCTGCCCAAGCCCAAGTTGCAGACAACTTAATATTGTGGCGTATATCTAAATCACCCAAAGGAATTACAGTTCTTAAATTTGGTTGATTTGAAGCAATTAATGCGGCCTGAGAGTTGATATTAGATCCTGTACCATCAGCAAACTGCAACATATAACTTGCAGATAAAGTCATTGGTCCAATATCTCTCATAATAAAGTTACCGCGGAAACCAGTAATTGTAGCAAAATCAATGTTTCTATATGTAGAATAAGTTACAGGGTAACCTTGGTTGATTTGATACAATCCAAAGTCGTTTCTTATTTCAGAGTAAGATGCAGCTAATTCTAAACCTTTATCATTTCTTCTACCGAAGATTTGTTTAAATCCTACTTCATAGTCTGTTTTCAAACGTGAGTTCAACGAACCATTTGCTAAAGTAGATCCTTGTCTAAATTTCAAAAAGTATACATCATCAATTGAAACGAATGATGCTCCTGCATTTGGACGTTGTGCTAACACATCATAACTAACATAGAATGACTTTCTCTTATCTAATGGGAATGAAAACCACACACGAGGTAATAAATTCACTATGGGAGTGTAGTCCATGAAGGTAGTTTCGGTTACCTCTTGAGTATCTGTTCTGTATAAATACGGTGCAATACGACCATTTACAGTTTTATTGGCTAAAAATTCAGAGTTTCTTTGCTCTGATCCATCCGCATTAAACCATTTATCGCCCATTCTGTAACCCACAATTTGGGTTGGAGATTCCATATCATTCACATAAACTTTTGCGTCATCTGCAATATTTGATGGATGATTAATTGGTAATCCATTAATCTCACCAACTTCAGCAGCAGTTTTTATTGGGTAGAGTGAATAAGGGTCAGCAAGGACAATTTGGTTCGCATCGTAACGTTCCATACGAAGACCTAAACGGAAGATCAAATCTTTGAATTGGAACTGGTCTTGTAACCAAGCCGCAATGTAAATAGGTTGGAAAGCACCAATTGTGCGCTTATCTGGGTCATTCAAGAACTCAGAAATAGAAGGCTTACCTCTTACTTTGTTACCTAAATGATCATAACCAAAGTAGTTTACGTAACCATTACCATTGTTTAATAACTCGTTTGCATTAAACATGTCTAAACTGAAATCACCTGGTTTATAGCTATTGATATCAACAAACGTTCTTTCATTGATGGTGTTACCATAAACATCTGTTGAACCTTGTGATATTAGTTTGTTTCTGAAGTTACGGTCAAATGTTGACTGCTCTTCGTAATTAACAAGTCTATTGTAACGAATTGTATCTGTGAATACACCATTTTCGTCATAAGATAAAATTGGATTCTCAATATCTAACTCGCCAATATGTTTATTCATTAACTGACGCATAAGGATCCATAATCCATTTGCATTTAAACCATATCCTCTATTAATATTTTGCTCATAATAGAAACCAGCCTGTAAATCATGAGGTGTACGTTGTCTTCCACCTTGTGTTTTGGGCTTAACTTGCATCTGACCTAAAGCAAATAATGAATACTTCTCTGTTTCATTTTTACTCCAACCACCAACGGTTGTACCCGGAGTTGACCATAAAGAATAAACATTCACAGGGTTATATCCATTTAATAGACCTTGGCTCGCTAAAACCGTAAGTGGATTTGTAATTCTGCCACCTCTTTCGGTGAAGTAATCATAGACATTTGAAGTGTAGCGTGCACGCACTGGATTTAAATCACTTGCCTGATAATCAAGCAACGTGTCCATATAACCTATATGTTCCCAATAGTTACTTAACTGAACATAGTTTCCAAATTGATCACGAACTACTCTAGGATCTTTATTAGGGTTTTGCTGTGCGTCTGTGTGCGAGTATGCAAATACCTCTGTAGGATATGCAGTAAATGAACCAACATAACCATAATTGAAGATATCATCTAAGTGATCTGCGTTTCTAGAGAATGACCAAGCATTTTGATATTCTGCACGGACAGTGTAAAAGGCAGATTTGATGTTACTTCTCTTGTCAACTTTAAAGTTTTGACGGAACTGCAAATATGATCTAAACGTATGATTATCTATACGCGCAGTATTTGCAAAGTTTAATATATTATTTGTAACACTTCTTCCACCACCGTAGAAATAAGAAGCAAAGGCAGTTAACGAAATGTACTTATTTGGGTTAAACTCTAACTTGCCAATGAAGTTTGAATTGTATTGTTGAGAATTTGGACGTGCTGCGATATTTTGGAAATCTGACTCCCTCAAGAAAGAAGCGCTATGTACAAAACCATTTGGAGTAATAGTTAATGGATTTTGTTCAATCTCAGCCATTTTCTCATCGTTCAATACATAAACCCCTGTGCGAGTTGGTGATGGATCATAATAATAACCCACGTTACCATTCAAGGTAAAACCTAATTTAACTAGTTTGTCAGTAGTTCCGTTGGCATTCTTTTTCTCTTGAATCCAAAGTGGCCCGGAGATGAAACCCTCTAGAGTACTGTACCCATAAGGATCTAAAAACTGCGAAGTTATTCCCTCAAAAATTGAAATGTATTTATCAGTTGCACTTTTGGAGGTGTAGGAGAATGCACCTCCTGTTAAATCACCATACATCGCAGGAATACCTCCAATATTTACTGATAACTGGTCAACCCCTAATGATGGAATTGCTCCTCCACCAATTACACGCATACCATCAACGAAAGTACCATTACCATCAGAACGAGTTCCGCGAACGGAAATACCTTGACGGGATTCAATAATTGCAGAGTTGGTAGATGTCAATGCTCCCATTCCACGTCTACCACTGTTAATCATTTGCTTACCATCAATGGAAGCCTCATTTTGCTCCATTTGAATAACCTTCTTCGATGCCTTGGTAGAAATAACCACCGCAGTCATTGAAGTTGTCATATTTAGAGATTTAGGTTCATTCAAACCAGCACGAAGTGTTAAATCTGTAATTTTCTGAGTTGAAAATCCATCTTTAGAAGCTTCCATGTCATAGGTGCCTGGATTTAATGTTTGGAAAATTACATTACCATCCATGTCAGTGGTATCATAGGCTTTTTTGATACCATTCAAATACATGGCAACCATTACTCCACTCATACGTTTACCATCACCATCTAGGGCGGTCACACGAAAATCCGCGAAGTTGGTTTGTGCGAATGACACTGCAGATACTATTCCTGCAATTGCCAACAGCGACCATTTAAGTAGTTTATCTCTCATATTTTTCTATCCAAATGAACTTTATTTATGTGGATTCAACATTCCACGCTTCAAAGGGCAAGTTTATCGAAAAATCAAGGATTTAGCAAGTTTATTTTTGCCTTTTATTTAGCAATTTTATCGGGTTGACTAGTGTCATTTATAAACCTGTTATGTAATTACCCTTTATTATTCAGTATTTTAGACAAGAGAATGTCTGAAATATTCTTGTAACTTTCTTTTGACCAACCAGCAACATGTGGCGAAAACATTACATTTGATTTAGCTCTTAAATTTTCCCAAAGTTCCTTTTTTTCATTGGGAATTTTTGAAATTGGTTCAAAAGGAAAAACGTCCAATAATGCTCCACTGATGTATTTATTATTTAAAGCGACTACTAAATCATCAAAAACCATTGTTGCTCCCCTACTTGCATTTATGAAGATGGGTGAATTCTTCATGGTTAAAAACACCTTTTCCGAAAACCACCCTCTGGTTTCATCTGTTAAGGGGACATGTATTGAAATTATGTCAGCACGCTCACATAAAATTGAAAATTCCACAGCCTCAAGTTGTGAAGTATTTTCAATCTTTTTATACTTATCGTATACTAGAAGATTAGCTCCTAAGGCTACTAATTTACTTCCCAAAGCTGAACCCGTATGACCGTAACCAATGATGCCAACATTCTTCCCTTTTAACTCAACTCCACGATGTTTTTCGCGATTCCAATTACCGCGCTTAACATCGTTATCACCACTTGGAATTTTATGTAAAAAAGCGAGTAACATCCCCAACATATGTTCAGCCACCGAATTGGCATTCGCCCCAGAAGCATCAATTACTGAAATATTATTTGCCTTCAAATAATGTTGGTCAACATTATCTAAACCAGCACCTGCTCGTGCAACCCATTTTACAGATTTTACCTTATCTAATAAGGCAGCCGTAATTTGAATCTTAGAACGAACAACCAACCCCTCTGGTTTAACCTTATAAATCTTTTCAGAAATATCAGTTTTAACAATTTCTGGTAAATAGATTACGTCGTATCCATTTTCTTCTAATCCATGAATCAATGATTCATAAACATCATCAATGATTAAGACTTTGGGCATCTATCTAATATATTTTACGTTGGGCTTTCCAACTATTATTTCCCGAGTTATTTTGATGTGATTTTATTTGATTGTTCTGATCACCTTGTTCCCAAATATAAACTGCCGCAGTTAATAGTGCATCTTCACTATTAGTAGTTTCCCTGCTGCTATTTGACTCTTCCAAATTATAATGTTGTGCAATAAAATGAGTACTAAAATCTCCTTCAATAAACTTTGGATGATTCATTACAAATGTTCCAAACGGAAGTGTAGTTTGAATGCCCGTAATAACATATTCCTCAATAGCCCTTTTCATTCTTGCAATAGCCTCACTTCTATCTTTTCCGTAGGTTATTAATTTTGAAAGCATGTTATCGTAAAAAATTGGAATTTCCATGTTTGGTTCCATGCAATCGTCTACTCTAACACCCGGTCCCATCGGTGGCAAATAAGTTTTAACCGTTCCTATATTTGGAAGAAAATCTTGAAATGGATCTTCAGCACAAACCCTCAATTCAATTGCATGACCTTCCATTTTTAAATCTTCTTGAGAAAATGGCAAAGGTTCACCGGCTGCCACTTGAATTTGAAGTTTTACTAAGTCAAGTCCCGTGATCATTTCAGTAACGGGATGTTCTACCTGCAAACGAGTATTCATCTCTAAAAAATAAAATTCTTCGTTATCACCTAACAGAAATTCTACGGTTCCTGCACCTGAGTAATTACATGCTTTTGCTACGTTAACAGCAGCATCGCCCATTTTATTCCTTAATGATTCTGAAAGTATAGCACTAGGAGCTTCTTCAACTAATTTTTGATGTCTTCTTTGAATAGAACATTCTCTTTCAAAAAGGTGACAAACATTACCATTATTATCTGCAATTAATTGAAATTCTATATGACGCGGATTACCCACATATTTTTCAATAAAAACACTATCATCTCCAAATGCATTTCTCGCCTCATTTTGTGCTGCGGTTAATGATGAAATAAATTCTTTTTCCTCGTATACCACACGCATTCCCTTACCTCCACCACCTGCAGAAGCTTTTAAAAGTACTGGAAAACCAATATCTCTTGCAACTTGCATTGCAGCATCCACATCGACTATTGCTTCATTGATACCTGGAACTAATGGAACTCCATATTTTTCAACGGCTTGTTTACTAGCAATTTTAGAACCCATAATCTCCATTGCCTCTGGAGTAGGTCCAATTAATGTTATTCCTTGAGCATGAAGTTTTCGAGCAAATTCTGCATTTTCAGATAAAAACCCATAACCTGGATGGACTGCTTCTGCACCCGTTTTTTTGCATAAATCAATAATCGTATCCATGCGAAGGTAACTTTCACTACTTGGTCCTTCTCCAATACAATAAGCCTCGTCCGCGTATCTAACGTGCCTCGCTAATCTATCAGCAATACTATATACCGCTACTGTAGAAATTCCCATATCTTTACAAGTCCGCATTACGCGAATTGCAATTTCACCTCTATTTGCTATTAAGATTTTTGAAAACATAATTAATGCAGATCTCTGTGTTTTATGGAACAAAGATAAGTTATACCTTCGTGATGCAAACAATATGATCCGTTTTCAAAAGGTTCAACGATTGGTGCAAATGGAAATCGCACTTGATTATCGTAAACCAAGTATTATTGGTTCGGTAATTCTTCAGCTTGGTATTACTGCCATGTTAAGCATGTTGTCACAACCTAAAATCACCGGAAGCATTTGGAATACGCTATTCTGGATTACACTAATTTTAGGCACTATTACAGCAATTTCAAGGAATTTTACCTTGGTATCAAAATCAAGATGGCTCTATTGGAATCAGTTATCATCACCCGCAGAGATGCTTGCTTCCAAAATGATTTATGGTTGGATTAGTATGATAGTTATGTGTATCATCAATCTAATATTTTTTACTTGGTTTATGGGGATCCCAATAATACACCTAGGCAAATATTATACTTTATTGATTCTAACTACAGGTGGAATTGCAACAATCTACACATTTATTGGGGCAATTGCTTCAAAAACGGGTAACTCAGGATTTCTCGCACCCGTTTTAAGTTTACCGTTAATTATGCCCTTGATATTAATTGGTATAAAAGCATCTCAAAAAACATTAAATCCAGTATTGGTAAGTTCACTCAATAAGGATTTAATGCTTTTAGGTGCCCTAGATCTGATGATAATTATTTTATCCAGCGTTTTATTTCAAGCACTTTGGAAAGATTAATCGTTCCAGCACTTTAATACTTCAAGAGCCACATCAAGTCCTGCATCTTTCGAATAACTCTTCATCCAAACTTTACGTTGCTCTGTTTTGATACTATCCCCTTGTACTTCGTTCAAATCTATGGACAATGGGTATAAAGTGTCTGTTCTGCTTATATATTTATAATCCTTAAACTCTTTATCTTTTTCATTAATCTCTATCTTGAATTTTTTAAATTCTTCAAGAGAAAGCGGATATGTCATACCTTTACGGAGGTCTGCAATTTGTTTTGATCTCTTTGAAACCAATTTATAGTAATCGGATTTTGAAACTATTTTATTACCTTGATTAATTGCTTGTTTGTATGATTTATTCTCAATTTCTGTGTATTTCGCTTTGGGAATTTCATCAAATTCTAGATGATAGTCCATCTCTTTTTCTCCCCTATCAATTTCATCATATACATCTGGCAAAATAACATCGGGCTCTACACCAACTAATTGTGTAGTTCCCCCATTAATTCGGTAAAACTTCTGAATTGTTACCTTGATATCACCAAAGCCTCTAGGGAATACGGCAGTAGAACCACCTCTCAATGGGATCATTGTTTGAACAGTTCCTTTACCAAAAGTGCTTTTTGAACCAACAATTACAGCTCTTTTGTAGTCTTGCAATGCAGCGGCCAAAATCTCAGAAGCAGATGCACTGTAGGTATTTGTCATAACTACCAAAGGACCGTCATATTGAGTTCTTGTATCTTGGTCGCTTGCTTGTTGAATTCTTCCACTCGGGTCTTTAACCTGAACTACAGGTCCTGAAGAAATAAACAATCCACTCATGTCTATAGCATCTGCAAGACTTCCTCCTCCATTATTTCTTAAATCTAAAATAATTCCTTTTACCTTTTCATCCTTAAGTTTTGAAATCTCTTTTGCAACATCCCCTGAAGAATGCCTTCCTCTTCCCTCTGCAGAAAAATCAGCATAAAAGCTCGGCAATTGAACAACTCCATATTTATCTCCTTCAAACTCCACTAAAGCACTTCTTGCATAAGACTCCTCAATTACAACAACATCTCTAACAATGGGTACTACTTGAATAACACCATCAGGCTTTTTAACTGTTAAGCGTACCTCAGTGCCTTTTTTACCTCTGATTAATTGAATGGCATCATCCAATTTCATATCAACAACATCTACAGGCTCTTCGTCTGCTTGACCTACTTTTAGAATAAGGTCTCCTGCCTTCAAATCTCCTTGTTTATAACTAGCACTACCTGGTACAATTCTTTCAACTTTTATATAGCCATCTCTCTCGGAAAGTGTAGCTCCAATACCCTCCAACTTTCCAGTCATTGATATATCGAAATTATCTCTATCTGCAGGAGGAAAATAATTAGTATGTGGATCGTAAACCTCTGCAATGGTATTGGCAAAAAAGGCAATTTGGTCTTGTCGGTCCATTTTTCTCCAGCGTTTGAACCAATTTGAAACTAAATCTTTGGTTTCCGCTCTTGCTTTTAACTCCAAAGTGTCAAAAGGTTTAATATTCTTTAGTGAATCTGGACCTTTCAAGTTTTTCTGTCCTTCTAACTTGTTATAAAGTTTATCTACAGTTTGGTATCTGGTCCATAAATTCCATAATTGGATTATCTCCTCTAAGTTTTTAGGATAGTTTTTTTGATCTTCACCTTGGAAATATTCCAATTCTTCCGAATAATTGTAAGGCTTTTCAAGCTGTGCTATTACTAATGGTTCAATGTAATCCAAACGTGCTTGCATTACCTTCCATACGGTATCAAAGAAATCAAATCTTCCTGCATTTACTTGATCATCGATTGAATATTTATAAGTGCTGAATTTTACAATATCTTCTTGAGTAAAAAACTGCTTATTGCCATCCATATTTTCCAATGTATTTTGAAAAACTTTTACGGAAAAAGAGTCATTTAATTCGAGAGGCGCATAATGCTGGCGGTTTAGCGTATAGATAATCCTTTTGAGGACTGGCTCTTCATCGGAAAACGGCTTATTACTACAAAATGAAAGCACCAGTAGCACAGCGGCTACAGAGCTTAAGGAAATCCACTTCTTATACCCTATCATCTATTATTTTCTTTCTCCTTTTGAATCCGCCGCCTCTTCAGCATATTTTTCTAATCCTAATGTACGAATACCTTGATCAAAAACAATATCAACTGGAATATTTGCAGCGTTTAAACCGTCTATTTGGGTTTTAAGACTATCGCCAATTTTTCCTCTCCCACTTAGCATGGTATTAACTCCATCCACATTACCATCTCCCTGGAGAATTAATAATTCAGCCGCTAACGATTCGATTGCGGATCTCATTTTTGCAACATCTACTTTCATTCCTTTATTGGTAGATTCTAAACAACCGCTGTTCATGAGTGTGTTGAATGTTATCATATTTGCTTTTCCATGTGCACTTGAAGCACCGAAACGTACAGATCTGTACACAGAAGCAACAAATGTTACATAGAAATCTTCTAAGTCACCATCAAGTTCTTTCATATCAATCAACTTAGTTACCATGTAAAGGCCTAGTACATCTGCTTTACATTCTTCAATGGCCGAATAGGTTGCTCCAAGAGCTTCACGAACTGTCTGATCTTGATTATCGATAAGATTTTTAATACCTAAACCATGCGCCACCTCATGAAACATTACATTCGAAAAGAATGCATTGAAGTTGATTTTTTTGCGTTGTGAAGGGTGAATTACTTTCTCCGAAATAGGAACTACTATTTCATCAAATTTTGCCTTCATGGTATTCTTCAATTGAGAACGTCGCGTTCCAAAATATTCTTGGATTACTTCATGGTTTGGCAAGTTAACCGCGATGGTTTTACTTCCCGAATTACAATCTCCAGCGTAATAAATCGCATCAAAAACGGCCAATTGGCTCATAGGCTTTTCTGGTCTTTCAACAGGTGGAAACCCTTCTATCTCGATAATTTCTGAAATTTCGCCTACTGCTTCCTCAATAACATTCCCATTTTCATCTATTGTCGGCTCTACAGTTTCTGTTTCACTAACATTTGGACCTAATGAGGGTTTATATTTTTCTTCAACCGGTAAACCAGCTTGAAGTTCAGGTAGGAGAGCAACATACTTTTCTAGTTTTGCACCCCACTCACGATCACGTACCAGCACGTAAGCTTCAAATGAAGTTTTTGAACCTGTAAGTTTATCCTCGTAATTTTCAATTGGCCCAATAATTATATCTAAGTGGGAATTTAAATTCAACCAAGAGATATCAGAAATTATATAATCGTTAGTAAACAGAGCATCAATTCTTTGGATCAAATATTCTGCAAATTTTGGATCTTCTTCTTGAATAGCTTCGGATGCGGCTCTTAATGCTTCTGTCAAAGGAATCAACTCCTTTTGATACACCATTGAATAACTCTCTATCTCTATCTCTTTTCCATTTAAAGTAGGAAATCTTTCACGGGGAGGTGGCATTTGCCCCATTTTTTGATACTTTTCTGCATCCTTAGGATCGAAATAATAGACCACAGTATAGGGATCAAAAACCCTAAACTTCATATCTTCCATTACTTGACTTGGGTCAAAACCGTCAGGATAAAAATTCACCCCTTTTGTTTTTGCTCCAACGCTTGCTACAAAAGGTTCATCATTATTCAAGCGATCCCACGGACCGTAATTTATTTTTATAAATTGCTTAAGGTCAGGATCTTTAATTCCTTTCAAGGCTTCATCTTTACTCATATAAGACTGCATCCAGAAAATATTATCTGCGTGCTCCGCTGCCTTAATGAGATGGACAATACATTTTCTCTCTGCATCTGACAATTCACTTGTATCCGTAGTTAGTGTTATTTGTTTGTAACTATTTAGTCTATCTTTTAACGGATAACCCTTTTTCACTTTTTGAGCATTCAAGCTAGACGCTATAATTAAACCTGTGGTTAAAATTATTGCGCGTTCTAATTTTCGTATGGCCATCTTACAAAAATAAGAGGAACATCAACTATTCAAAAAACATCGATTAAAATGATGGAAATAAACGATAAAAATCTTAACCATAACGATTGCATAAAAAAAAGTGGCAAATTAATACCGACTTTTGAATTATTCGATGGACAAGGAACCACAAAATAAGTTTATTACAGATATTCTTTCTATTGATCTTTCTGCTAAAATATTTGAGGCTTTCCCTAATAAATCAGAATCAATTAAAATTGGCACCAATTCATATCCTACTTCAATTGTAGAATTAAATAGACCTACAGGAAAATATATTCACAGAATATTAATTGGTTTATTTAACCTCTTTAGCAGAAAAGGGATGATTAGAACCTTGGGTAACACCTGTGCACCTGGATTATTATTTCCCAAATTAAATTCAGGTGAAGGCATCAAACAATTTCAAATCAACAATAAAATTTGGGGTATAGTCTCCGCAAATATCCTTGGTTACAGCAAATATCCGGATTCAGTTACAGTTGAAGCAAAGCCTTTTATGGTTTTAAATCTACATCCTAAATGGAAAAGCTTCGAGGATTATTTAGCTGCCTTTACATCTAAATACAGAGTAAGGGCCAAAAAAGTACTCAAAGAAAGTGGTGAAATTGAAAAACGCAGAATTGATCAGTTACCTTCAAATGAATGGATAGCTGTTTGCGGTAAATTATTAGCCGAATCTCTTCAAAATAAAACAATCGCTCTTGGTAAAAACCTACCTCAATTATTGCATTGCTATCACAAGTCACTTGGAGCTAACTTTCATGTTTATGGGTATTACTCTGGAGGAAAATTGATTGGCTTTATCTCTTGTATATTGGATGGGCCTAATCTTTTTGCCATGCACTTAGGAATGCATGAGAAAATTGCCTCTCATACAAAACTATATCAAAGAATGCTTATGGATTTAATAGATGTTTCCCTATCCAATTCAATAAAGAGTATTCATTTTGGAAGAACTGGTACTGAAATAAAGAGTACTCTTGGAGCTATTCCTGTTACTAATTCATTTGTAGTTTTTACCAAATCCAAATTTCTTCTATTTCTATTCCGATTGTACGCCAAATACTTTCAAAAACAAGAAAAATACAAATTACGAAGACCTTTTAAAGAAGAATTTTATTGATGTATTTCCTATATTTGGAAAGTGAGAAAGTTAGTTTTAACCCTGATTTGTGCGGGAGTTTCTTCCGTGAGCATAGCACAAACTACAAATAAAGAAGGCAGCAATTACAAATTTGAAAAGATACATGCTGTAGATAAAACAAACATTAAAGATCAGTGCAGAACTGGAACCTGTTGGAGTTACAGCACTCTTTCCATGCTTGAGTCTGAACTAATTAGAAATGGAAAAGGCGATGTGGATTTAAGTGAAATGTTTATTGCTAGAATGGCATATGTAGATAAAGCAATAACTTACGTTCGAATGAATGGTAGACATCAATTCGACCAAGGTGGGGAAGGACATGACATACCTTATATAATTGCTAAATACGGCATAGTTCCTGAGTCTGTTTACACTGGACTAGTGAATGGTCAAAAACGCCATAACCATAGCGAATTAATGTCTGTATTGAAACCTGTAGTTGATGCAATAGCTGCGAAAAAACCGGGAACAATTGGAATGGAGTGGATAGATGCGGTAAATGGTATTTTGGATGCATACTTAGGCAAAGTACCAGAATCATTTGAGTATAAAGGTAAAACTTACACCCCCCAATCTTTTGCCAAATCGTTGGATTTAAACATGAGTGATTACGTTGTATTAACTTCATTTACACATCATCCATATTACAGTTCATTCGCATTAGAAATTCCAGACAATTGGTCTATGCAAACTGCAATTAATGTCCCCTTGGATGAATTAACATCTACTGTAAATAATTCTCTAAATAAAGGAATTTCGGTTGCTTGGGCTACAGATGTATCCGAAAAGGGATTCGCCTATAGAGACGGACTAGCAATCTGGGTTGCAGATTCATTAATCACTAAAAAAGGTGAGGATGACAGGCATTTCAATAATGCAGGAGCTGAAAAACATGGTTCTGTTTTTTACAACCCAACCGAAGAAATGGAGGTAACTGTTTCTGAAAGACAAGCTCAATTTAATTCTCAAAGAACAACTGATGATCACGGAATGCATATAGTAGGATTGTACAAAGAAGCAAATGGTACTCCATTCTATCAGGTTAAAAATTCATGGGGAGATTCTAATGAAATGGGAGGTTACCTTTTCGCAAGTGAAAACTATTTCAAAATGAAAACCATTAGCATCATGCTCCACAAGGATGGTCTAAGCAAAGACTTGAGGAAAAAACTCAATTTAGATTAATCATTAGTTAATGCATCATTAATATATTAACGATGCCATAACTACAACATAGCAATTTGCTTTTTCTGAAGGATTTAATAAAATATGCGATGGATTGGATAACCAAATCCCTTATTCGTTAAATAGCCTAAAATAGTCTCGAGGTTATTATATTTGCGAAAAATTTATTCGAAATGATCATCGGGGTACCCAAAGAAATTAAAAACAACGAGAATCGCGTGGCCGTTACACCCGCAGGAGTTGCAGAGTTCGTTAAACACGGTCATACCGTATATGTGCAAGAAACAGCTGGTGCTGGTAGTGGATTCTCAAATGAGGAATACACCGAAGTAGGGGCAAAACTTCTTCCAACAATAGAAGAAGTATATGCAATTGCTGAAATGATTGTTAAGGTAAAAGAGCCTATTGAAGCTGAGTATAAATTAATTAAAAAGGATCAATTATTGTTTACTTACTTTCACTTTGCAAGTTACGAACCATTAACACATGCGATGATTGAAAATGGTTCAGTATGTTTAGCATACGAAACTGTTGAAGTAAATCGCACATTACCATTATTGGTTCCAATGAGTGAGGTTGCTGGAAGAATGAGCGTTCAAGAAGGTGCTAAATATCTCGAAAAGCCTATGGGTGGAAGAGGTATCCTTTTAGGAGGTGTACCCGGTGTTAAACCTGCAAATGTTGTTGTATTAGGTGGTGGTATTGTGGGAACACAAGCAGCAAAAATGGCGGCTGGTCTTGGTGCAAACGTAACCATTATGGATATTAGCTTAAATCGTTTGAGACAATTAGACGATATAATGCCTGCTAATGTTACTACACAATATTCCAACGAGTACAATATTCGTGAAGCAGTTAAAACCGCAGATTTAGTAATTGGAGGTGTACTTATACCAGGAGCAAAGGCACCTAAGTTAATTACTCGAGATATGTTACCTACTATGAGAGAAGGTACAGTAATTGTTGACGTTGCAATTGACCAGGGAGGATGTTTTGAAACATCAAAACCAACAACTCATGCAGATCCTACATACGTAATTGATGGAGTAGTTCATTATTGCGTAGCGAATATGCCTGGAGCTGTTCCTTACACATCCACATTAGCACTAACTAATGCAACACTTCCATATGCTATTCATTTAGCCAATAAAGGCTGGAAAAAAGCTTGCAATGATGATGCTAACCTAAAGTTAGGATTAAACGTTGTAAACGGTAAAGTAGTATATGAAGGTGTAAGTACTGCATTTAATTTACCTTACACTCCGGTTGAGGAGGTATTGAATTAATGAGTTCAATTGTAAACCATAAGGTTTACGGAGAAGACAATTCAAAAGCCATTTACATACTACATGGTGTATTTGGTATGTTGGATAATTGGCACTATACGGCCAAACATCTTTCAGAAAAATATAGAGTAATCACTTTTGACGCTCGGAATCATGGAAAATCTTTCCATGATTCTGATTGCTCATATAATGCCATGGCCGGGGACCTAAAAGCCCTAATGGATTATCATAAAGATGAAAGCGCCATTGTATTGGGCCATTCTATGGGCGGAAAAACTTCATTAATATTTTCTGATCTTTATCCCAATTCCCTTAATCAATTAATAGTAATTGATATTGCACCTAAAGCTTACCCGGCTGGACACCTTGAATTTATTAAAGCATTCCAAAGTATTGACTTTACAAAGATAAATAACCGGAAAGAGGCTGATGAGGCCTTCACTCCGTTTGCACCAATAGCACCTATCAGACAATTTCTATTAAAGAATATTGAGTCAAGGTCAGAAGGTGGGTATCAACTGAAAATCAACATTAATGCCTTAGCTAAACAATATCCAGCAATAATTGGAGGGATCAATTTAACAGGTAAATATCATGGCAGAATTGACTTTATTAAAGGTGAAAAAAGTGGATATATTAAAGAGGAGGATCAAGTAAAATTATCACAACTATTTAAAGAGGTTCACTTCCATAATGTACCAAAGGCAGGCCATTGGGTTCATGCCGACAACCCAGAGTATTTCCTAAATCTATTATCAAGCATACTACCTTAAATAAAGTTTCTCTATTTTTGACCTATGCCGAGTAGGAAAATCTTTATGGTTGTGTTTGTCTTTTCTCTATTTTTAATTCAAAAATCAGTAGCGCAAATTTCAAACTCCGACAATGGCATTATATCTCCAATTATACCTGAAAATAGTTGGATTCTGTTGAAAGCGAAGGGGACATTTCAATGGAATTATGGTGATTGGAAAAATCGCTATCCTTATTTCACAAGTATCCCAATTGAGGTTGAATACTCTCATCAAAACAAGTGGGCAATAGGTGCTAATTATGCATTTACCCTAGGATCACAAGTAGTTACAGATCCCCTGTTTAAAGGCATGACAAACATGGATGGTTATTTGTTAGATTTAAATGGTTATCCAGCAGTAATTAGGACATACATGCGTGGTTTCCAATCTCAACTTTATTTTCTAAAAACTCATATTATTCGAAGTAATCGAAGCGCAAGATGGTTATTGCAATACGGTGCAGGCGCTGGCTATTACTTAAACTACACCAAATACGTTTTTGACCTTGATATGGTTCCTCTTTTAGAGAGAAACAACCTCGGTTTATTTGATCAAAGAGCTGGCGGTTATTCAACTATTCAAAAGGCACAATTAAGTTATTTAGATAATAACTCTGTTTCTTTTTATTTCGGTATGGAAGTTTTTCAAGGTTATGGGAAATCATTACGTCCCTATACAATGGGTATCGGAAGTAATCAAGGGACAAAAACCGATGGATCCTTCGGGTTATTTGGTGGAATAATAATCCCAATAAACGTGAGTAAGCAAAGAGTAGAAACCACCGATTATTTTGTAGACTAGTATTATTTTGATTCGCGTAATTTACCAATTTGCCATACTAATCACTTCCCCATTATGGGATGTCGCTGCATTTTTTTCTCCAAAAATCAAAGCAATTGTAAATGGTCGAAAAGAAACAAATTCAGGTTTAAGAAATTTAAAACCCAGCTTAAAAAAGCGTATTTGGATTCATTCTGCATCTCTTGGAGAATTTGAAATGGCTTTGCCTTTAGTAGAGGTTCTAAACGATGGATCATGTGAATTTCACTTTTCATTTTATTCTCCATCGGGATATGAAAATGCAAAACTAACTAATACCAATTCATTCAAATGGTATTTGTTGAATGACTCAATGAGCGATGCTAAAAATTGGATTAAACACTTAAGTCCGCAACTAGCCATTTTTGTTAAGTATGAATTTTGGCTAAATCACTTGATAGCCACTAATAAAAACAATATACCGTTTATCTATTGGAATGTGCTTCTCCGAAAAGATCACTTTCTTAATAATTGGTATGCCAAATCATGGTGGAAAGAGTTAAAAAAAGCGAAAAAAGTATTTGTTCAAAATGAATTTACAAAAGAAGTTTTTCATCAAAAACAAATTCCGGCTGAAACCATAGGTGATATTCGCTTCTTAAGAAGCTCTCAATCATTGAATAGACCATCAGATTTATCTAAGGAATGGCAACTTGAATTGAAAAAATTCCAGAATATCATATTTGGAAGTTCTTGGGATATTGAGGAACAAGCAGCATTTGAGTACCTAAAGAACTCTTCAAATAACAACTTTAAAGTAGTATTGGTTCCCCACGATGTAAGTAAGAATAATATAAATAGATTAATTAATCAATTTAAACAATTTGGTATTTTTCTATACTCAAATGGCACTCCAAATAAATTAAACTCAAATCGAGTATTGTTAATAGATACTATTGGCCTACTTCAATCAGTATACCGAGTTGGATCATTTGCAGTAGTTGGAGGTGGATTTAAAAATGCTTTACATAATATAATTGAGCCTTTATCCTGTAGTTTACCAGTAATCTGCGGAGATCAGACCGAAAAATTCCCAGAGGCAAAATTTGCTTTAAATAATAAAGCACTTATTCAGTGTACAACACCAATCGATATCGCTAATACGATTGTGCAACTAGTCGATTGTCCTGAATTAATGGTAGAACATCGAGAATATGCATTTCACTTTTTTAATGAAAACTTGCCGGATTTGGACAATGCTTTTTATTATTGCCGCTCCTTGATGACAAATTGACACGCACCGCGTACATTTTGACATTTTTTTTTTTTCATTTTACACATTTAGAGGAAAAAATACAGTTGGCATAGAATTCGTTAATGCAGTGATGTACAAATAATTAATTAAACGCAATTTTATGTCAGTAAACATCAAACCATTAGCTGACCGTGTTCTGATAGAACCGGTAGCTGCAGAACAAACAACAGCATCGGGTATTATTATACCAGATACTGCTAAAGAAAAACCTCAAAAAGGAAAAGTAGTAGCGGTTGGTTCTGGGAAACCAGATGAACCTATGACAGTTAAAGAAGGTGATGTAGTACTTTACGGAAAGTATGCTGGAACCGAAATCAATGTTGACGGTAACGACTACCTAATCATGAAAGAAAGCGACATTTTGGCAATTGTTTAATTAAAAGAATCACATAAAATTATGGCAAAGAAAATTGATTTTAACGTAACAGCACGTGACGGCTTGAAGCGTGGTGTTGATGCGTTAGCTAACGCAGTAAAAGTTACTTTAGGTCCGAAAGGTAGAAATGTAGTAATCGACAAGAAATTTGGTGCTCCTCATGTAACAAAAGACGGAGTTAGTGTTGCAAAGGAAATTGAATTAGAAAACCCTGTTGAAAATATGGGTGCTCAAATGTTGAAGGAAGTTGCAAGCAAAACTGCTGAAATTGCAGGTGATGGTACTACTACGGCAACAGTTTTAGCTCAAGCAATTGTTACTGCTGGTTTAAAGAACGTAGCAGCAGGTGCAAACCCAATGGATTTAAAACGTGGCATCGAAAAAGCGGTGTTAGCAGCCGTTAATAAATTTAATGATATGGCACATCCCGTTGGAGATGACAACAGTAAGATAGAGCAAGTTGCATCTATTTCTGCAAACAACGATTCTACAATCGGAGGTCTAATTGCTGAGGCAATGAAGAAGGTAGGAAAAGATGGAGTAATTACGGTAGAAGAAGCTAAAGGAACTGAAACCACTGTTGAAGTTGTTGAAGGTATGCAGTTTGATCGTGGGTACTTAAGCTCTTATTTTGTTACGAATACTGAAAAAATGGAGGTTGAGTTTGAGAATGCCTACATTTTAATTTACGATAAGAAAGTAAGCTCTATGAAGGATTTACTTCCTGTATTAGAGAAAGTTGTTCAATCTGGCAAACCTTTATTGATTATTGCTGAAGATATCGAAGGTGAAGCATTGGCTACTTTAGTAGTAAATCGTATCCGTGGCTCACTCAAAATTGCAGCTGTTAAAGCACCTGGTTTTGGTGACAGAAGAAAAGAAATGCTTCAAGATATTGCGATTCTAACGGGAGGTACTGTGATCTCTGAAGAACAAGGTCGTAAGCTTGAAGATGCGACTATGGAAGATTTAGGAACTACAGAAAAAATAACAATTGACAAAGATAATACGACAGTTGTTAACGGTGCAGGAAGCAAAGAAGCAATCCAAGCAAGAATCACACAAATTAAAGCACAGATTGAATCGACAACCAGCGATTACGATCGTGAAAAATTACAAGAGCGTTTAGCCAAGCTTGCTGGTGGTGTAGCTGTATTATATATTGGTGCTGCTACTGAAGTTGAAATGAAAGAGAAAAAAGATCGCGTAGACGATGCACTTCATGCAACTCGCGCCGCGGTAGAGGAAGGAATTGTACCAGGTGGCGGTGTTAGCTTTATTCGTGCTATTGAAGCACTTGAAGGGTTAACCGGCGAGAACGAAGATGAAACTACAGGGATTCAGATTGTAAGAAGAGCACTTGAAGAACCATTGCGTCAGATAGTTTCTAACGCTGGTGGTGAAGGAAGTATAGTAGTGCAAAAAGTAATGGAGTCAAAAGATGACTTTGGTTATAATGCACGTACTGAAGTATATGAGAACTTAATTAGTGCGGGTGTAATTGATCCAAAGAAGGTATCTCGTGTTGCTTTAGAAAATGCGGCTTCAATTGGTGGAATGATTTTAACTACGGAATGTGTAGTTAGCGAAATTCCTGAAGAAGAAAAACCACATTCACATGGCGGCGGTATGGACGGCATGGGTGGAATGGGTGGCATGATGTAAAATCCAAAAATAGTTTAGTGTTTAAAAGAGACCTCCACGGAGGTCTCTTTTGTTTTATTAGAATCAACAAAGACTGAAATCTGTATCTTTGTGGTATGGGTAGAATAATGGGTATAGATTTTGGCATTAAGCGCATTGGTATTGCGATTTCCGACCCAATGAATTCCTTTGCCCAACCTCTTGACACTATCCTAACCCAGGATTTTCCTACTTGGATTAAGAACTACACTATTAATCATGAAATTGATTCATTTGTGGTAGGTCTGCCAAGAAATCTAAATGGTGAAGAAACCCATGCAACACGACCTACAATGCAGTTTATTGAATGGTTAAACAACCAATATTCAAATATTCCTGTAAACACCATCGACGAGAGATTAAGTAGCAGAGAAGCTCAAAATGAAATCCTTAAAATGGGGGTGCCAAAAAGTAAAAGAAAAGAAAAAGGACGAATTGACAATGTCGCCGCTACCTTAATATTACAAACCTTTTTAGATACCAAGAATTAAAAATGATACTTCCTATTTATGCATTCGGACAACCCGTATTGAGAAAACCAACAGAAGAAATAGAGGACAACTCAGACGAATTGCAACAACTCATAGATGATATGTTTGAAACTATGTATGAAAGCAATGGAATAGGCTTGGCGGCACCTCAGATTGGTAAAGCTTTACGCTTATTTATTTTAGATGGCTCTGAAATTGAAAACATAAAACCGGAAGGATTTAAGGAAGTATTTATAAACCCGCAAATTGAAGATGAATTTGGTATCAAATGGGAATTTGAAGAAGGCTGTTTAAGTATTCCTGATATTAGAGCAAATGTTATACGACACGCCGAATTGAAAATTAATTATTTAGACAGAGATTTTAAGGAACATACAAAAACATTCGACGGGATGGCAGCACGTATCATCCAGCATGAATATGATCATATTGAAGGTATTCTTTTTACAGATCGCATAGCGCCTCTCAAACGAAGTATGCTAAAAAGGAGGCTTGAAAGTATTTCTAAAGGAAGAGTTAATGTTGGATATAAAATGAAATTCCCTAACCGTTGATTAGGTATTATTTAAATATTATACGTCCAATAAATTTATTCCTTACTGCACTAACGCAGTTACTTTTTTACATTTCTGCTTCACGAATTAATTCTGGATTTTCTGTAATAAACTTCCAAAACATCAGACTCCCGGAAGCAATTACCTCGATGCTAGCTTGCTTATTCGTTGCCGGAGGTGGATATGTTATCAATGATCTTTTTGATATTAAATCCGACAAAATCAATAAACCCAAGCGCTTGATAGCGGGTATTCACATCTCTCATAAAAATCTAAAGATTTATTATTCAATATTAACAACACTTGGAATTATACTTGGATTTATAACTGGCTTAGGAATGGGAATATTATGTGTGGCAATTGCCGTGCTATTGTATTTCTATTCATCAGATTTTAAAGGAGAGTATTTAGTAGGAAATCTATTAGTAAGCCTATTAGCCGGAATGGTTGTTTATATAGCCTCTCGGGGTGTATTTTTAGTTGAAAAGGCTTTTTTTGCCGAATATGCAATGATTGCCTTTTCTGTTACCTACGCAAGAGAATTAGTTAAGGATTGGGAAGATCAAGAAGGAGATGCTTCCGTTGGGCACAAAACTTTTGCTGTTACGAGAGGGTTAAGACCGACTAAACTATTTACTTGGGTTCATTTAGGAATTACGGTTATTTTTTTATTAATGATTGGGATTCACTCAGGACAAATTGAATTTTGGTTATTTTCAGGATTGATAATCATTCCTTACAATATTTGGATTGCTTGGAAGATAATCCATTCAAATGCCAAAGTAGAATTTACGAATGTTTCCAAGCATTTAAAATATCTAATGTTTATTGGATTACTCTCCTCTATTCTTTGCTAGTTTGAATTTTGAGCTCCCCAATCTTCAGCAACCTTTTCAAACTCATCATACCATTCTTTTCCCATTTTTCGTATAAGTGGTTCTTTTAAAAATTGATATACAGGTACATTCATTAGATTTCCTGCATCACATGCCGCACCGCAAATATCCCAATCATGATAATTCAAAGCAGTATACTTCCCATATCGTTTAGCTCTTATTGGATAAAGATGACAGCTCATTGGCTTTTTAAAATCAATTTTCCCTTCCTCATAGGCCTTTTCAATAGAACACTTTGCAGTACCATCACTCTCAATCCTCACAAAAACACAAGCCCCATTAGAACTACAAGAAGTAACTAAATCCTTATCAATATCTCGAGTATAAAAACCTTCTTCTGCTAGCAACTTTAATCCTTCATCACTCATGAAAGGCCTCACTTTTTCTATTAATCCTTCAATTATTGAAAGTTCATCATGTAATAATGGTGCTCCCGCATCTCCTTGTATACAACATTCACCTTTACACTTATCTAATTGACAAATAAACTTTCTTTCAATTACGTCTTCAGATACTAATGCGTCACCGACAATAATCATAGTTATTTTAAATATTCAGAAGGGCCTATATCCTCCAATTTCTTCGCTTTCTCCAATACGGCATCCTCCATATTTTTCTTATATTCGGCAACCTTGTTTCTGACCTCTACATCATAAACACCTAAAATTTGCGCAGCAAGAATGCCGGCATTTTTTGCTCCATTTATGGCAACTGTAGCAACTGGGACACCTGGGGGCATCTGAACTATAGAATATAAACTATCTAGACCACTCATCGATTTGGATTTAACAGGAACACCAATTACCGGCAAGGGCGTTATTGCTGCAATCATTCCAGGTAAATGAGCTGCACCGCCGGCACCAGCTATAATTACCTCTAACCCTCTATCCACCGCACTTTCCGCATAGTTAAATAGTCGCTCAGGTGTTCTGTGAGCAGAAACTATGGTAATCTCAGCTTCTAGGCCAAATTCCTGCAGAACATCAAAAGCTTCATTCATTACTGGTAGGTCGCTATCACTACCCATTATTATTCCTATTTTTTTCATGATGATTGTGGAGTATTTTTTAAAGTTATTAATGAAATTAATATGTAACTAAAATAAAACAATATTATTCCATAGGACTCAAATAATCCTATTGTAAAAAAGACCATCAAACCGATTAACACAAATCGCTTTAAATTATGCCCATCGGTTTTATTAAATTTCATTGACAGCATAGGATGATCGGAAATCATGAAATATGCTGCTAAAATTGGCATATACAAGTAAACATAAAAATTATGAAAAATACCTATACCAGTGATAGACCATGAAGGAACCCAATTAGACTCATTCACCCAAGCCCATGAAGCTAATGCTAAACCCGTTATTGGTGTAGGTATTCCTTTAAAAGTAGTAGTTTGGTCTGAACTTAGATTAAAAACTGCTAACCTATATGCTGCGGCCAAGGGAATTGCGAGCCAAACATATTGATTAATACAAAAGCCAGTTGAAGGACAAAATCCGTATAACAACATGTAATGTCGCCAAATTAAACCGGGAACAATTCCAAATGAAACCAAATCTGCTAAGCTATCTAACTGCTTACCCAAATCACCTACAACTCCTAATAATCTAGCGACAAAACCATCAAAGAAATCAAGAACACCGGCAATCAACATTAAAAAAAATGCCAACAATGGATTACCCTTAAAAACCTCGACAATTGCCAATAATCCACAAGTAAGATTACCAAGGGTTATCAAATTTGGCAAAGACTTAAACATTACACAAAATTAGTTTTAATTATTGAAAAAGAAGGAAAGATGCGCCCCAACACTCCAGTAACTCAATCCGGACTTATCATTAACACCTTCGTATTTGATTGTAGTATTACTGTAATACCAATCATTAGTACCTAATGATTCTCTAAATCTAAACTGTAAACCAAATCCTATATGCTTATCAGGCAAATAGTCTAAAACAAAATCTCCACCCAATAACCACTGTGGTTGATACACTTCTTGCTGAATAACTGCCGGGGGATTCACAATATTGACATTCATAGCCTCATAGGTAAGTCGTTGGACAAAATAAGAAGCAGCACCTAATATATGTACATTTATCTTCCTTGAATAATAATTCCCCCCAAAAATAAAATCAAAAGAATAAGCCGATAATAAATATCGACGTGTTTCATCTTGAAATATGCTCACTTTGGCTGGATACTCCTTTGAAGTTGTGTTACTTTGAATAAGTGAGTATCCAACACCCGTAGTTATTAAACCACGATTCCACTTAACATTACCATATATCTCCGCTAAAACCGGTGATCGATAGGGCAAACCTAAATCATTTATAAAATGGTATTCCAACGAATTGCTTAATATTTGGGGGTACGCATATCCAAACGGCGTTAAACTAACTGTCTTCTTTCGTTTACTTTTGTATTTAATCTTTTCATCAACACCCGATTTACGTAATTCAACATCGGAATAACAAATAATTGCCCATTTAAATTTTCGCGATAATTGGTATAATTCTTTTCCCTTCTCATATAAATTAAACAATGCCAAACCTTCAAGATTTAATGCTTTAAGTTTATCCAATTCACTATGTAAATCAGAAGTGCTTTCTATATTCTCCGCTGTAATAGCATTAGAGCGATCTGAATAAAAAATACCAATATTTAAAATTGAATCTTTTCCGCCAAAATATTTGCTTGATAACTGATTCAATACACTTTTGTAATTGTACCACCCACAGTCAACATCTGACTGGGTCAATGATATATGACAGCGACCGAATTGGCCAAAGAACCCTTCGTCCGGATTTTCTCTCAAAGCTTTTGAAAACCTCTCAAATAGGACATGTTCTCTCCATATATATTGCTGATTTGAATTATCTAAAGCATTCCAAACATTATATTCTTTTACACCCTTGAAGGCTTCAATAAATTCAATTGAATCTGTAGCTAACCAATTTGTAATTTCTGACCAATGCTCGATAATTGATTTCTCGATATGAATACTGTTACTCTGAAAATCACTTCTTATTTCTTCCAACTGGGTTTTCCACTTATCTAGTTTTTCAGTTCGAGCTCTTAATGAGTCAATATTTTGAGATTCAGAAATATCAAAATCTATAAGTCTATTCGAATATCCAAAAGTTGATTCATACATTACCAATTTAATTGTGCTGAGAATTCCAATAGGAATTTCTACTTTATTCGAGCGATTTCTTAAAATTTCCGCGACACGTTCTATTGCTAAATCATCAAACCTTTCAATGTCCGCGCCGTGAATGTGTATCCTATCGTTCAAAGGTAATTTTTGATTCCAATCGTGAAGTTTTTTAAAGAATTTAAAATACTCAACTGAAGAAATACCTTTAATTAATTTCTCTGCATAATCATCACTTTCAACTACATATCGTTCTAGATAATATGCTCTAGCTGGACTAAGTTCTAATATGTAATGGCGATATCCTGCCCTTTCATACAATAAGCGCATTAAAGAATATTCTAAAACAGAATTAAAACCTATTTCTAAATGATTCTCACCAGATAAAACAACACGACAATTAATTGCCGAATCTACCAACTCTAATAAACCTGGATTTTGGTCATATTTTTCTGGGTTAAAATTCAATCCTTTTGCCGTGGGTATACTCTGAGCACAAGCAGTGTTCACAATTCCTGCAGTTAATAGATAAAAAACAAACAACCTAATGATTTTCATCCCTAAAATAACTTATAACTAATCACAGATTGAACAAAAAATCCTGAATGTGAATATGAACTTTCAGAATTAATAAATTGATCTTTATTCTCCCACCGATTATCGGTTAAATCAAATTGGTATTGAGCAAGGAATTCTATCGATAAGTCACCAAATTTCAGACCAATGTCTGCCCCAATACCAAGGCTAAAACCATCATTAAATATGCTTTTTAAAGGTTCAGGGTTAGAAAGATTTAAAGGAATATTATCAAACCAGGATAATGTAGAATTAGAAAATACAAAAGACTCATTAATGCCAAAGGAGATAGTTTGATTTCCTAATATTCTGGTTGATCCCAATAATTGAAATTGTTGAATATCATAATTTGAACCATTCTCATCTAATGCAACACTCTTCCTTCCATAGCTAATAATAGCCTTATTCCCTTCACCAAAATGGAAACCAAAGGCAATTCCGGTTTGAACAATAGCATTTATCGAATTTAATTGTCTACTATTTAGAGACTCATTTAGAGTTTCTGTATTAGTAAGAATTAAACTAAGCAATGGGCCGAAATAAATACCCTTTTTATCAATCCTCTTATAGTTAAACTCTTCTGTAATCTCTTCTTCAGCATAATCTATATCATATAATTCGGGAATATAAATAATTCCCCAGGGCACATTATTTATTCCGTGAATTTCTACATCTGCTGGTAATAATCTCTTCTGTGAAGGGTCAATATTTCCAAAAAAATCTCTTTGGGACTTTAAGTTAGGAAAATAAGTTAGTGCTTGTCTAATGCTTAAAAGATCTACCCCAAGAGTTTTCTCTGTGAAAGTATCTGAGAATTCATAATCATCAACAAAAAACCAAAAATGTTTATTAAAATTATTTAAGGCTTCTTTTTTTTCCGATGTTTTTTGGCACCAATCAACAATGCTCTTGTAATGCTCAATTAATGTATGAACGTGATATCCCGGGTTTGTTTTATACTCTGTAAATAATGGTATCAAATCACCCCATAACTCCGAACCACCTAAGCTCTGAACGATATTATCAAGCGATTTTAAAGAGTCAAGCGCAAAATTAAAGGTTGCATAAAAATCGTTATCAATGGGTTTGTCTTGATCATCTTCAGTACTTAGCTCTTTATAACGCTGGTAAGATTTAATTGATTCGGTATTTATATCGAAAGATTCATAATCCCAGAAAACATCATTTAATAAGCTCATGATAAGATCTTTCTCTTCAAATATCATTGAGTGAGACGAAGTATAAAATGATTCCCATTTCACTTGAACTAATCTCATTTTTACTCGCTTTGAAGAATCCAAGATATCAAACCAATCTCTAAACGGTCTAAATTGATCCAGTTGCATGTACTTAAATCGCTCACTGGTATCACGTCTTGTTTCGGCTAGTTCAGCCTCTGATAAATGAATAATGCGATTAATAATTGGCGCATACAGCGGCTTGATTCTTGTGTAAATTACTTGAGTGTCGGAAAATTCTTCCTTACTCAAATATTCAAGCATCCAAAATATTTCCTTAAACTCTTGCTGAAATCTTTCAAAAGGAGAAAACTTTTGTTTATCTGAAAATTTACAATTGGTAGTATGGACTACCCACTGAGAGCTATCGTTGGATTTACTCAATAATGACTTATTATTTAGAATACATAGAAAAAAAACAACTAAATATGGGATAACCCTAGGCATATTATACTTTAAACGATATTTAAAACTTGTTCTTTTATGTGTTCCAAGGTTTCCTTCATCTTGACAACGCCTTGTTGCATTAAGAAATAGTTGCTTTTCACCCCGAGAGTATTAATTTCTCTACCCATTTCCTGAGCTATAAATTGCAGTTTCCTTCCTGTTGGTTCCTGTTGAAGCGTGTCTATGAAATATTTTATGTGCTGATTTAATCTTTGCTTTTCTTCGGAGATATCCCATTTATCTAAATAAATTAATAATTCCTGTTCCAACCTGTTCTCATCAACGTTATTCTCTCCAACATGCTCAAGAACATTTCCATAAACTCTCTCTCTCAGCGCTTCTCTCCTATCACCTTCTAAATTTTCAATTAGTATGAGCTCGTTGGAGATTTGGTGTATATACTCTTTTAATTGTTTACCTGTTGCTGCTCCTTCTTCAATGCGATAATCATTAATTTTTTCAGAAGCGATTTGAGTGGCTTCAATAATTGCATCTTTTAATTCACTGCTTACTTCTTTCTCACCTAAGCCCAACACATCGGGAACTTTAAGTACCTCTCGCATTGGATCATTTAAAACAGTACCTAAATCAAATTCTAAATTACGAATGGCTTCCAAATACTGCTTCGCAAGTGGAAGGTTTATTCTGATTTCTTGATTTAAACCATTCTCTGATTCAACTTTAATATGATAGGAAACCGTTAGTGTACCTCGTGTTAATTTATCTGATAAAAATTTTCGAACTAGAGGATCAAGCTCAGCAAGGTATTTAGGTAGTCGAATTTCGGCATCGAAATATTTTCCGTTTAGCGCTTTTATCTCACAAATAATTTTAGTTTGATCGCGTTCCACAATTCCTCTTCCAAAACCGGTCATGCTTTTTATTACATTGTGCATTAGGCGAATTTAGTCAATTTTGCGAGACTCTAACAATCAAATAAGCCCTATAATCGTTTAGAATAAGAGTAATATTAAATATAAACTACCTTTGTAATTACAGAATAATAAACAGAGAAAAACCTGTATGATATCAAATAAACTGAACAGCATTCTTAACAAAACGAATGGCCTTTTTGTTGGTCTTGTGTTTAGCGTTGCTATTTATTCTTGCGGTGATAGTCCCAAGACACCAACTAGCACAGATAAAACGAATAATAAATTAAAGGTCATTAAGGAACCTAGGAATGATTTTAATGCAGATTCTGCTTATCAGAATATTGAAAAACAATTATTATTTGGATACAGAATACCAGGTACTATAGAACATAAAAAATGTTCAGAATGGTTATTCAAATCGTTAAGCAGTTCTTGTGACACCGCTTATCTTCAGTCTACATCAACAGAAACATTTGATGGTGCTAAAATCCCCATTTACAATATTATAGGCAGCTTTAATCCAAAAGCTAAGAAACGTCTATTGTTGGCATCACATTGGGACTCTAGACCATATGCTGATGAAGATGCCAACGATCCTAATAAGCCTGTTCCCGGAGCTAATGATGGAGGAAGCGGTACAGGAATATTATTGGAATTAGCCAGAGTTTTAAAAAACGCCGAGGATAAACCAGAGTTTGGTGTTGATATTTTATTTTTCGATGCGGAGGACTTGGGAAAATCACAATACCCTAATTCCTTTTGTTTAGGCAGTCAAATCTGGGCAAAATCACCACATTTACCGAATTACAATGCAAATGAGGCTATTTTGTTGGATATGGTAGGCGGAGCAAATGCAGAGTTTTACTGGGAGGGTAATTCTTCGCAGTGGGGATATAACACCCTCGCTCATGTATGGACTATAGGACAAGAGTTAGGACATGGCAATTATTTTATTACTAAAAGTACCTCACCTGTCATTGACGACCACTTTTATGTTCAAAAATTCAGTGGTATTCCGATGATAGATATTATAGACTATAATTCACAAGATGGATTCGCCGATCATTGGCATACTGTAAACGATAATATACAGACTATCGATAAAAACACATTACATGCTGTTGGTTCCACACTAGAGCATTTTATTTTTAATCCAAGTACAATTTTAAAGTGATGGAAAAAATTATTGATATTCTAGCATTTGGAGCGCATCCTGACGATGTAGAACTTTCTTGTTCAGGAACTTTATTAAAACAAAAAACACTAGGAAATAGTATTGGAATTATAGACTTGACAAGAGGCGAATTAGGCAGCAGAGGCACACCAGAAAAACGTAATGAGGAGGCAAAACGAAGTTCATTAATATTGGGTCTTAATATTAGAGAAAACCTTGGATTAGCCGACGGATTTTTCGAAGAAAATGAAGAAACACTTAATAAAATAATTACAGTAATTAGAAAATACAAACCAAGTATTGTTCTTGCAAATGCTCCATCTGACAGACATCCTGACCACGGAAGAGCTTCACAAATAATGCGCAGAGCTTGTTTTCTTTCTGGCTTAATAAAAATAAAAACTAAAATTGACGGAAAGGAACAACTTCCACATAGACCCAAAAATATCTATTTTTATATTCAGGATAGGAATATAGGTCCCGACTTTGTAGTAGATATTTCTGGTTTTTTTGATAAAAAAATGGAAAGTATATTAGCTTTCGACAGTCAATTTTTTTCAGAAAATTCCCAAGAACCAAAAACCCCAATAAGTGGTCAAGAATTTCTAAAGTTTATTGAATCTCGATCTAGAGAATTTGGACGTATGATTAACACAGAGTTTGGTGAAGGTTTTATCTCTGAAAAAGGCTGTTTAGGTATAAATGATTTGAATCAACTAAGGTAATTGAAACTTAAAGTACTCATATCAATAGGATTATTAATATTTCTTCTGTTAGGAAGTCCGTTAGATATTTACGCCCAACACCCGATGATTGAGAAGTTATCGAACCTTAAAGCAATTTCCATTAAAAGGCATCCCATAAGCAATGATTCAAATACCATTTATTTACCAATGCATTTCAATACAGCAGATGTTATTGAAAAATACGATTTCAATGAATTGCCTAAGGGAAAAGATGTAATACGTATTCATTTAGCTTACACAAGATATAAGGAAGTTGATACTTTCAATCAGAAAAATTTAAATAGGAATAGATTTATTAAGCTTTATGAAAAATTTCCTGAGCTTTTTGATTTAAAAGAGATCGAGTGGCGTGTATATGAGCAAGTAAAAGCGACAAAACACGAAGTTGCTGAAAAAGAACTACATGGTTTTGTTATATTTTTGAGAGAACCTCGTAATTGGAGTGAATTAACTAAAGAACGCAGTCTTATTGATAGGTTGCTTTTAGATTTTTACGATAGTACTGTCGTTGTTCCAGATAAAAAAGTATATCGAGTTAGGAGAAAACGAATTCCAACTGGTAAATTTATTCCCGTTCGCTGGGATAAACAAGAAAAGGGAATTCGTTACAATTCTTCATCCATCTGGGGCCGAGAGCCCGAATATAAACTGATATATGATACATTAGGTTCTAAAACAATTAAAGGTAGCAGCAGAAAAATTGGAATCTTCAACGGTAATATCCTAAAAAATTCCTATGAATACGAATCCTTAGTCAATAGAAAATTCGAGGGGAAATGGGCAATTGTATCCGACGTTACAGCAAGTATGTCGCCCTACAGCGCTCAAGTATTAGCATTTCTAAAAACCAATGTTCAATTTCGCAAAAACAGCAATCTTGTATTCTTCAATGATGGTGATGGGAAACCAGAATCTTTGAAACGATTGGGTTACAGTGGAGGTATTTATTATGTAGGAGGACAAGAAATTGATTCTGTTTACTTCACAATGCTTACGGCAATGAAAAATGGAGATGGTGGTGATTATCCAGAGAATAGTATAGAAGCCATTGTAAGGGCAATAAATAAATGGCCGAAAACAGATTCTGTGTTGTTAATCGCAGATTCAAAAGCAATGGTAAAAGATATTAAGCTTTTGAAATATATAAAAAAGCCTGTATGTATTTTACTTTGTGGCAACGTAAATGGAGATATTCCTGAAGATTATTTGGAAATTGCTCATAGAACCAAGGGATGTATTATACAAACCGATGGGGATTTGCGAATCACCCATAAGCTAAAAAATGGCGAAACGATTGAGTTAAACGGACGTGAATATAGGTACAGCAAAAATTCTTTATTGTTGAACGATGACTAGTATTTATTAATATTCATCAACCATGTGATACAAATCATATGTATTCATTAATTCCACATAGTACCTTTGTGTTGACATGATTGAAACAGACATTATAATTATTGGGGCCGGACCAGTTGGATTATTTACCGTTTTTGAAGCCGGTTTATTAAAATTACGCTGTCATATTATTGATGTTCTTCCTCAACCAGGTGGTCAATTAACAGAAATCTATCCTAAAAAACCTATATATGATATTCCAGGTTTCCCCGAAGTATTAGCAGGAGAATTAATAGATAATTTAATGGATCAAATTGCACCTTTCAAACCGGGATTTACATTAGGTGAAAAAGCGGTTTCTATCAATAAACAGGGGGATAATTTTATAGTTATTACTGAAAGTGGCACCATACATAAAGCACCTAATATTGCAATAGCTGGAGGATTAGGGGTATTTGAACCTAGAAAACCACCTATTACCAACTTATCTAATTTTGAAGGTAAAGGGATTGATTATATAATCAAAGACCCCGAAAAATATCGAAATAAAAAAGTGGTAATTGCAGGAGGTGGTGACAGTGCTTTGGATTGGACAATATTTTTAAAAGATATTGCAGAATCTGTAACTCTTGTGCATCGAAGCGGGAGTTTTAGGGGGCACTTAGATTCTGTTCAGAAAGTAATGTATGCGAGCGAAAAGGGGGAATTGAGATTAATGACTTACACTGAAATTGCGAACTTGAGTGGTGGTGCAAAGCTCGAAAAAGTCGAAGTAAAAATTAAGGATCAAGAACCTGAATGGATAGAGACAGATTATTACCTTCCGTTATTTGGATTATCTCCAAAATTGGGGCCTATCGCCGATTGGGGGTTAAATATTGATAAAAATGCAATAGTAGTTAACACTGAGGATTATTCTACCAATATTCCCGGCATATACGCAATAGGCGACATCAACACATATAAAGGGAAATTGAAACTCATTTTATGCGGATTTCACGAAGCAACATTAATGGTACAAAGTGCATTTAAACGAATTTATCCAAATAAAAATTTAGTATTAAAGTATACAACTGTTAATGGTATTAATGGATTTGATTAGCCCCAATGTATATTTACAAAAATGATTAAGCGTATTTTCAAAATTCTGCTTTTAGTTTTTGTATTTTCATTACTGCCAGTTATTGTATATAAATGGATAAATCCACCATTTACATTTATTCAATCTTCACAGAGTGAACTTCGTGGTAATAAAGGCGAATGGATATCTTATGAAGAAATCCCAAAAGATGTTATCATATCAATAATTGCGAGTGAAGATCAGAAGTTTTTTGAACATTCTGGATTTGATTTTGAAGCAATTGAAAATGCGTTAGAGTATAATAAATCGCATAAATATAAGCGAGGTGCGAGCACTATTTCGCAACAGACGGCTAAAAATACATTTTGCTGGGAAAGCAGAAGTTGGCTTAGAAAAGCATTAGAAACATACTATACAGTGTTGATTGAATGGATTTGGGGGAAAAAGCGAATCATAGAAGTATATGTTAACATTGTTGAAATGGGACGCGGTGCATTTGGAATAGATGAGGCCGCTAATTACTATTTTAAAACAACGGGAAAACAACTGAACCATAATCAATGTGTAGCAATAATTTCCATGCTACCATGCCCCAGAACCTGCGGCATGAATCATCCACTATCTAGAGCAAGACAAAGATTAATTGAAAAAGCATTCATAGGGAATTGGGTTATTATCCCTGATTCTATTTGATTAAAATAACCAATTAAGATCATTCTAAGGGTTATCTTTGCTTACTTAAATTCATGTTCGTTTTAAAGAACCCATATCGTTTATTAGTCGATGAGGTATCTTTTATACTTTAAAAATAAATTAAGTTAATTATTTTTGCAGTCATGGCTACAACTCAAGATATATCTGTTGGAAACTTCATTCGTTATAATGGCGAGCTAGTTCAAATAATTGAATGGCAGCATAGAACACCTGGAAACTTAAGAGCATTTTATCAAGCAAAAATGCGTAGAGTTAAAGACGGAAAGCTTGCAGAAAACCGTTTCAGAAGTGGTGAAAGCGTTGAAATAATGCGCGTAGAAACTAATGAGTTACAGTATTTGTATGAAGAAGGTGATGCTTTCATTTGTATGAATAATGAAACGTATGATCAAATTCCAATTCAGAAGCATTTATTCGGAGATGGAGCAAAATTCATGAAAGAAGGTGACACAGTTCAAATTGCATTTGAAGGTGAGAATCCAGTATCTGCCGAGCCCCCACAACATGCAATTTTAGAAATCACCTATACCGAGCCAGGTGTTAAAGGAGATACCGCAACAAACACTTTAAAACCAGCTACTGTTGAAACGGGAGCTCAGGTTATGGTACCTTTATTTGTTGATACAGGAGAGAAAATCAAAATTGATACAAAATCCGGTTCTTACGTAGAAAGAGTTAAAAACTAATTTCATGAAAACTCTTTCTTCCGAAAGAACCTTTTTAGCACCTCCCGAAGAGGAACTTGCTGATTTAAGCCACTCAAAAGTAGCCATTCAACTTATTCCTTACGAACATACTTCTAGCTATTTAAGTGGTTCAGATAAAGGACCAGAAGCGATTATTGCAGCAAGCCATTTTGTAGAATTTTATGACGAGGAAATTGATGCAGAGACCTACAAATCTACAGGTGTAGCAACATTAGAACCCATAAATTTTGAAGGCATTTACGATGCAGAAGCAGTTGAAGCCATTTACAATCAAACTGCTCAACTCTTAGATCTCGGTAAGTTTGTAATTACCCTCGGTGCTGAACATACTATAACCCAAGGAGTAGTGAAGGCATTTCACCAGAAATTTAAAAACTTCTCGGTACTTCAAATAGATGCGCATTCAGATTTGCGTTTAGCCTATCAGGGAAATCCATATTCGCACGCAAGTGTAATGGCTAGAATACATGACATGAAAATCCCTATGGTTCAAGTTGGAATAAGAGCACAGTGTATTGAAGAAGCTGAATTAATTAAAACTTCACCCCTAATTGACACTTGGTACGCTCATCAACTAGATTCGGGAGAAAAGTGGATAGATGATTGTATTGATGCTTGTGGCGAAAATGTATATGTTACAATTGATGCAGACGGTTTTGACCCATCGGTTGCTCCTGCTGTAGGAACTGCAGAACCAGGAGGATTGACTTGGAAAATGGGAACTAATTTATTGAAAAAATTATCGGAAAAAAGAAATATAATTGGCTTTGATATTGTTGAAATTGCTCCCAGAGAAGGAGAAATTCTAACAGAATTCACCATGGCCAAGTTATGTTATAAATTTTTAGGTTATATCAATCATAATCAACCCCTAAAATAGAATGACGGAAAATAGAATTTACCTTGACAACGCGGCAACGACTCCTTTAGACAATAACGTTATTGAAACAATGTACGCAGTGATGAAAGATCACTTCGGAAATCCAAGTTCTACACATGCCCATGGCAGAAAAGTTAAGAGTATCATTGAAGAGTGTAGAGGTAATATTTCTAAAATATTAAATTGTAAGCCCTCTGAAATTTTCTTTACATCAAGTGGCACTGAAGCAGATAATTTAGCATTGCGAGGTTCCGTTAATCAGTTAGGGATAAAAACAATTATAACTTCACCCATTGAACACCATGCTGTTTTACATACTGCAGAAGAATTGCATAAAAACGGTTTGGTTGAATTAAAACTAGTGAACATAACTCCTCAAGGATATGTTGATACCAATCACCTCAATGAATTACTCTCAGAGTCTGAAAATTGTTTAGTTAGTCTTATGCACGCCAATAATGAAATTGGTAATATGATTGATATTGATGAGATTGGCAGCATCTGCAGGAAATATAACGCTTATTTTCATTGCGACACGGTTCAAACCATGGGGAATTTTCATTTCGACTTGAGTAAAAACTTAGTTGACTTCATTTGTGGTGCTGCGCATAAATTTAATGGTCCAAAGGGCGTTGGATTTATATATATAAACAAGGAAGCTAAAATTAGTCCATTAATTACGGGTGGGGCACAAGAAAGAGAAATGCGTGGTGGTACTGAAAATGTATACGGAATTGCCGGAATGACCAAAGCTCTGGAATTATCGTATTCAACACTCGAAGTAAAAACGAAAAATTTTAAATCGTTAAAAACAAAAATGATGGATCGACTAAAGAATGAATTCACTGATATTCAATTTAACGGAGATCCGGAGGGGAATAGTCTGTACACCGTATTAAGCGTATCATTCCCACAATCTGAAATGGGAAGCTTATTGTTGTTCAATTTAGATTTAAAAGGAATTTCTGCATCAGGAGGCAGTGCATGCTCCTCAGGAGCCGTTGGAGGTAGCCATGTAATACAACAAATTGCCCCAAATACAAATAGAACTACTGTTAGATTTAGTTTTGGAAAGTATAATACTGAAGCAGATATTGACAGAACAGTAGAAACTTTAAAAGAATGGTACTCATAATTTCCTGATATGGCATTATTGTATATTACTCGCAAGGAGCACTTTAATGCAGCCCATCAACTTTGGGATTCCAACTTAACAGAAGAAGAGAACTTTGAGATGTTTGGTAAATGTGCTAATCCAAACTTCCACGGACATAATTTTGATTTATTTGTTTGTGTTAAAGGCGAACCCGATAAAAATACGGGCTTGGTAATGGATTTAAAAATATTGAAAAAAATCATTAGGGAACAAGTTACGGATGAGCTGGATCATCAAAATATGAATCTAGATGTATCTTGGCTCAAAGGCCAGATGCCATCTATTGAAAATATATCCATAGCCATATGGAAAAGGATTGCACCTTACCTACCTGTGGGAGTAAAATTACACAAAATTACCCTTTGGGAAACTCAGAATAACTTTGTGGAATTCTTTGGAGAAGGATTATAATTTTTTAATCCCTTTTTTACGAATTGAGTTGATAAACCCAAGTAATGCAAACAGCAATACACAAATTAGCCAAATTAGGTTTATATTGATCAAATAATTATTTACTGAATCACCTAAACTAGATTTTACATTCAATAGATCAACCACCCAAAAAATAATTGAGGTCACTATTAATAAGAACGTTAGAAGAATAAAGAAATCTTGATTTTTTAAATTTCTTGCATACAATATAGCAACAATCGAACTTATTGCAGCGGCTATAAATAAACTCAAATGATAAAAATTTACTACATCTAACGGAGGGTTTTGATTAACCGAAAAGGAAGAGATTTTTCTCCAATATTGCAATTCCAGATGACCAATGGAATTTGGAGATACCTGAATTTCAAATTCTGCGACTATTGGATTATGGAAAATCAATAAAAACAATGTTGCAAAAGTCAAAAACATGTATAAAATCTGAGATCTACTAATCATAATGATGGCTTTGATTTAGTATTATCCTGATAGTTGTTCTTAGATTTGGTCTACTTTCCTTCACAAAAATTTGGCCTTTATGATAATCTTCTATAATCCTTTTTGCCAAAGACAAACCCAAACCCCACCCCCGCTTTTTTGAAGTAAAGCCAGGCTTAAAAATATCTTTCATTTGATTACGAGGGATTCCCTTACCCGTATCACTTATATCAATATAAATTTTACCTGGAATAGTATGCATTTTACACTGGATTGACCCTTCTCCATCCATAGCATCTACGCTATTTTTCACAAGGTTTTCTATCACCCAATTTAGCAGATTCTCATTTACAAATGCAAAAATTTCTTTATTTGGTAAATCCCAACTAAGATCTATTCTTGAACTTATTCTATTCTTCATATATTGGAGCGAGCGCTCCACAATTTCAGACATTGCTGATGATTCAAATATAGGTTCAGACCCAATCTTTGAAAATCTCTCCGTAATAATCTTCAATCGATCTAAATCTTTACGCATTTCTTCACCAGCATTTTCAGGAATAATATTATTGTCAATACATTCAACCCAACCCATCAAACTTGAAATTGGAGTACCCAGCTGATGTGCTGTTTCCTTCGCAAGCCCCACCCAAACCTGGTTCTGTTCACTTCTAGTTGAGTATGAAAATGCGAAATAACTAACTAGTACAAAAAGTGCCACAATGGATAATACAACCAATGGATAATACTCTAATTGCTTCAATACTGAACTTTTTCCGAAATACACCTTGTAAGTTGTTGTTTCATCAATAGGAATATCAATTGGCTTATTTTCAAGACTAAATTCTTCGATGTATTCAAGAAGATCTTCTCTACTCGGTTTTTTTGTTTCTTCACCTAAGTTTACATATTGTATAATTCTTCCTCTTTCAGAAACAAGAATTGCCGGAATTGTCTCATTGGCTTGAACTATAGAAAGATGAAAACCTAGGTCACCTTCCGAGTTGGGGTCCGATAAAATCCTTTCTGCATCAGCCCAAATGCTCATTTTCTTGGATTCTTCAGCAGCTATTTTATTTACTAATCTTTGGGATAATAAAAGAGTGATAATACTTATGAGAATTGCAAAAAGGAACAAAATAATTTTTATAAATTTTCGCAATTCATATGCGTTTATTTTGTTACTCTGATTCATTACTTACCCTTGATATATTGGTACAATATATAAATATCTTTATTTACCTCAAATTCTCTTGCGTAAAGAAAGTTTACATCCCCTTCAAATAAAGTATCGGTCCAATTAGCACTGGGTGTAATTATACCTGATTTCATTTTTGGTAGATGTTCAGACGATTTCAATCCATGATAGCTGATCCATGTTTTTCCACCTAAAAATACCAAAATACTGTTACTCAATAGATGACGCATTCTTGTATTTATCAGAGAAATAATTAGTGTAAGAGGCAAAAGCATCCACAACATCAAACAAAAAATAATATCAAATACTCTTTTTCTTCTTTGATTATATTTTTCTGCAATATTGTATTGTACATCCATCGTAAACAACTCACCAGGCTGATTTTTTGAATCCGAACCAATAATGAATTCACTAGTTGAAGGAGCAATTTTAACTTGAACCGGCATTTCGGAAAATTCAGACATCTTTTTCATTATAAGAGATGCCGGAACATCCCGAGAACTGAAAATTACTAGGTTGGCCGAATATATTTCCACGAGCTCCATAAGTTGATGCAATCCACCAATACAACCATCTCCCTTCTCATCTGCTGGGTAAACTTTTCCCAATAATGTGTGTTTAATGCCAGTACTTATTAGTAAATTATTTATTCTATCGCATTCTCCATCTGACCCAACCAAAAGAACCCTCCTTTTAGTTAACGAATTAAATGAAAAGCGAGAATATCCGATTTTACCTATAAAATATCGAAATAAAAGTGTTCCTCCTATGGCCCAGGCCGAACCTAATGCCAAAATCGCTCGGGAAAATTGCCAATCCTTGGGAAAGAATGCAAAAGCAGCAAATAATATGACTGTGCCTACTAACGCGCCTCTAAAGAGTCTAAATGGCAAGAATGGCTTATCATAAGCACCAGAAAGAAATGAAGAAATTATTACTAAAGCCGTATAGAATGGTATATGGAAATAGTAATAATCCGGGGGATAGAAATGTGGTACAAACTTGTGATATAATTCCCAATATCTAGCAATTCCAAAATAACCTACATAAATCAAGATGAAATCTAACAGTGGTTCCCAAAATCTCGATGCACCCCTAAAAGCAATTGCCAAACCTGCTCTTAAGTATATGGCTATTCGAATCAAAAAAGTAAACCATCCTGCCATACGACTTGAATAATGTTTTTGAGCAAACAGAATCATGGCATTATAGAAAACCTTTACATAGTTTACTGATTTCTTTTTTGTACTCTCTCCTTTATAATGAATTATCGTTGTTTCTGGAAAATAAACATTTTTATAACCTGCCTTAATTATACGGTAAGACAAATCAATATCTTCTCCGTACATAAAAAATGCCTCATCAAGTAATCCAACCTCTTTCAATACAGAACTTCGCATCATCATAAAAGCACCTGCCAGAACCTCAATCTCATGCGTTTCATTTTCAGAAAGGTACTTCATGTGATAACGGCCAAATTTTCTTGAATTCGAAAATATGCTTGCCAACCCCGTCATCTTAAAAAATGCAACAGCCGGAGTAGGTAATCCCCTCTTACTTTCAGGTAAAAAATTACCTTTTCCGTCTATCATCCTAACACCTAAACCACCAACATCGGAATGCTGATCCAAATAATACAAGCACTTTTCCAACGAATCATCTTGTAAAACTGTATCTGGATTTAGCAACAGAATATATTCAGAATTACTTTTTACAATTGCCTGATTATTTGCACGTGAAAAACCTACATTTTCTTTATTTTCGATAGTCTGAACCCATGGGAATTTATTTTTTACCATTTCCATGCTACCATCTACCGAATTATTATCAACTACCCAAACCTCGACATCTAAGTTTTTAATTGCAAGATCTACCGAGTTCAGCACTTGTTCCAGAAAGTGACGTACATTATAGTTTACGATAACAATGGATAGTTTATGCATCAAGAGGTAGTATAAGTGGTTCTTTGTAGCAAACTTCTGCCCAAGGTAATTTCATCTATATACTCCAATTCGCCTCCTATGGAAATACCCCGAGCAATACAACTTATTTTAACGTTTAATGGTTCGAGTTTCTTGCCTAAATAATACATTGTGGTATCACCTTCTACCGTAGCACTTAGAGCAAAAATTACTTCTTCAGGCTTTTCTTCTGAAACTCTTTGTACTAATGATTCAATGTTTAAATCGTTAGGACCAACACCATCCATTGGAGAGATCAAACCTCCCAGCACATGGTAGAGCCCCTTATATTGGCCTGTACCTTCAAGTGCCATAAGGTCGCTAAAATCTTCAATCACACAAATCTGTTTTTCCGTCCTGTTCGGACTGCTACAGATTCCACAAATTTTATTATCACTAACCGTTCCACATTTATTACAAAATTGAAGCTCCGTTTTTAGTTTTATCAAGGATTCTGCCATTGATCCCACCTCTGATTCTGGCCTTTTCATTAAATACATCACTAATCTCAAAGCAGTCCTCCTTCCTATGCCAGGAAAGCCCGAAAGTGCATCTACTGCTTTTTCAACAATTTGAGATGTAAATTGCATAGTTGCGAAAATAAGGTAAACAAAAGGGATTTAACGGAATTTTCCGCAAATTCCGAGTAACTTTGTACTGTATGTTGATTGAAGTACTTCAAGCAAAAATCCACAATGTTCGAATAACTCAAACCGAACTGAACTACACCGGCAGTATTACTATGGATATGGACCTGGTAGATGAAGCGGGTATGATTCCAAACCAAAAAGTATTAATAGTTAATAATAATAACGGTGAGCGATTTGAAACTTACATTATTGAAGGCGAACGTGGAACCGGTATTATAGGCTTAAATGGAGCCGCGGCAAGAAAAGGTCAAGTAGGTGATGAATTAATAATTATGTCTTTTGCACAATTAGAGAACGAAAGAGCAAAAGCCTACAAACCAAAGAATATCTTCCCTGATAGAAATAATAAAATTATTTAATTCATGTCGAAAAGCCTCTCGCTCAAATCTATTCTCAAATCAAAAGTGATAATGGTTATTTTAGCTGTTATTGTTTTTGGTTATATCGTAATAAGTACAGATTGGACTAAGACTTGGACGGCTGTAAAACATGCAAATTATACATTCATACTCTTTGGATCTTTGATAATGGCTGGAAGCCATTATCTCCGGGGATGGCGTTGGACAATGCTCACAGATGCTGCAGGTTATAAAGTTAATCCCAGAAGAGCTTTTTATTCGGTAATGACAGGCTATCTAGTTAATGTAGCCACATCACGCGGCGGTGAAGTAGTGCGGTGTGCAGTAACCTCAAAAAGTGATAAGGTCCCAACAGAAACTCTATTAGGAACTGTTATTACTGAGCGAATTATTGATTTAATTGTGATGGTCTTAATGGCTTTTCTCTGTATGGTAGTTCAGTTTGATTATTTATGGGATTTTGCCTTAGAATATATTTTTTTACCCATTTCAAAAAATTGGTTTTTTATTGTTTCAGGCTTGTTAGGGGTATTCGCCCTTTTCTATTTCTGGCGGAAATTCAGTAAAAAATCTGAGGGTAAACCAGGATTACTACAAAGAATTAATGAAGGTCTATCGAGTGTTTTCAAAATACATAATAAAAGTAAGTTTATTACGCTTTCAATTTGTATTTGGTTTGGATATTGGTTCAGCATGTACTTTCAATTACAAGCACTTGACTTAACCAGTCACTTTAATTTAGGAAATGCTTTAGCGATCTTACTTTTTTCATCTTTAGGAATAATAATTCCCGTTCCTACAGGAGCAGGAGTATGGTATTCAATCGCTTATGGAATGACCTTGGTTTTTGGTTTCCCTGAATCAGATTCACAAACCTTTGGATTCTTCACTTGGTCATTTTCTAATTTATTTCATGTTACATTAGGGGCAATTTTCTACGGATTGCTTTTATTTGAAATGCCCAAAAAAAATGAGAACCCATCAGATTCAGAAGAAAATTTGGGATAGAAATGAACTATCACAAAAAGTTCAAACTATTCCAACAAATCAACAAATTGTATTTACAAATGGATGCTTTGACATCATACACGCAGGTCACATTGACTACCTTGAGAAAGCAGCGCAACTAGGAGACTTCTTTATTGTTGCAATTAATAGCGATGATTCTGTAAGAAGATTAGAGAAATCACCTGCAAGGCCATTACAATCTGAATATTCAAGAACTCGAGTAATGGCAAGTTTTTCCTTTGTGGATGCAGTGGTGATATTTGATGAAGATACTCCAAAACAGATAATCGAAACTATAACTCCAGATATTTTGGTAAAAGGAGGTGATTACAAAATTCAAGATATTGTAGGGTATGAATGGGTAACCAAAAATGGTGGAACAGTTACAACTATTCCTTTTATAGAGGGTTATTCAACAACTGCTATTGAAAAGAAGATTCTCAATAGTAATAAATAATGATTTTAACTCCAACCGAAATAGCGGTACTTTCTATTGCAGTAATACTCATTTTTTTTTACCATATTTATTGGCAAAAAGTTAATTCTCATTTTTTTACGGATAATTCTATTTTAAATAATGAAAACAATCTAAAGCTGACCTTTTTATGCGCCTTCAGAAATGAAGAGAAACATTTAATAAACTTCCTTAAATGCATAAAATATACCAAAACCAGGCAAAATTGGAACTGGATTTTAATTAATGATCACAGCTCTGATAATTCAATAAGGATAATTGAAGATTTCATCGATTCTAACTCAGATATAAATATTTCCGTAATTAGTCTTTCACCAAATATTTTTGGAAAAAAATCAGCCATTGACTTAGGAGTTAGAAAGGCTAATACAGATTGGATTTATTGCTTGGATGCCGATGTCTTGTTTACCGAATCTAATATTAATCAATTAATCAATGAAACTATAAAATCGAATGCTAAACTCGCATTTGGGTCAATTAAATATGAAGGAGGAACCTCTTTTATTGAAAATTATCAAATTATAGAAAACACAGCTTTAATAGCTTTGGGTCGATATCATTATTTCCATAATAACCCAACCGTGGGAAACGCAGCTAATATGTTGTTTCAAAAGAAATACTATTTAGAATTAGAACCTTACAAAAATAATTTAAAGGTAATGGGAGGTGATGATATCTTCTTTATTGAAAAATCTTGGCAAAAAAAAGATCACAGTCTATATCTCAGCAATAATTCAAATACCGCTTTTACCACTTATGTTTTAAAAAATTGGGGTGAACTAATATCTCAAAGAATCCGTTGGGCTCAAAAAACTAAATTTCAGTCAACCAAAAAAACGCAATTTTCGCAAATATATTTAGCGTTATTCTTTTTAATTTTTTGGGGGTTAATTATTCATTTTTGGGTCAATGGTGTATATGCCGTTTCCTTACTATTATTATCTTTTCAAGTTATTTCAAACCAAATATTTTTACAAGGTTTTCTTAAAAAATATAATCAAAAAGTATCTCCATTTCGCATTATTCAAGCCTCATTATTTCAACCATTTTTTATACTATTTATTGGATTTGCTCAGTTCTTTACCAAAGGAACTTGGAAAGATCGCTCTAATCCTAGCAATTAATACAATATTCCCAATCCATATTTCTGCACAACAGATTATTGATTTTCCTAATAGTTTTACTGACAAGGAGAAATTCGATGGCGATACAAGTTCATTCCTATTCACTACAGATGGAATATTAAGCAACTCTCAAATTACGAACAGCCATATTTATGGCCTTATTTTACCAGTAATTCCCCAAACCAATACCTTATATATTGAATTTGCCATTGAGTTGAATTTTAACCCTTCCTCGGCAAATTACCTTAATTTAATTATTGAAGGTGATAGTGGCAGTCATAAATTACAAATTGGTAATAAAAATGATGGTTTAACCTACAGTTTAAATGAAAAAGTTATTGACGAAAAGTACAATTTACTGAATGGAACAAAGACAAAATCTGTTTTAAGCTTGAGGATTGATTCAACAATTACAATTCTATTTCAAGACATTAATAACTTTAATAATCGAAGCAGCATATCTCACACTTCAACCGTTAATACACTGAAGGAGATTAGACTAGAAATCGTACAATCTGGCAATGGTGCAATAGGTGGCCATAAACTTGATTATTTAAAAATTGGTCGTAAAAAATGGGACCAAGAAAAACCTCAGCTCATTAATTATAAACAACTTGATAATCACCATCTAGAACTCACATACAATGAACTCATTTCAAATTTAATCCCCCCTAATTTTACTTTAGACAATTCAATTCTTACACATATTTGGAATAAACCAAACCAAATAATATTAACTATACCTCAGATTAATTCAAGAGTAATAAATAAAAAAATCGAATTCCAATGTCTTGATATATGGAATAATATACTAAGTGATTCACTTAATATTTCACTTTATTATTTAGACACCCCTAAATTTGGAGAATTATTAATTACTGAGATCTTATTTGATCCGAGCCCGGAATACGGTCATTTACCAGAATTTGAGTTTATTGAATTAAAAAACACAAGCAATAAATCTCTAGATTTAAGTAGCTTATATTGGAAGCATAATGATCAAATTTACAGCTTCGATACCGGTATAATTCTTAGCAATCAAGTATTAGTGTTTGGTAAGGGTGACTGGGGAAAATCATGGTTCAGAAAACAGAATTCCTTCCCTAATTTATACGCTAATGGAGGTAATATCCAATTATTCAACTCCGAGAATAATCTAATTACTCAAATAAAATATTCACCAGAATATTTCAGAAAAGAATTCAATGATGGTGGAGTGAGTATTGAAAGAATCTCACATTCACAAAAGGATGAATTAAACTTAGATTCTAGAAACGGAGTTAGGGGATCACCGGGACAAGCAGAATTGATTATTTCCGAACTTAAAGACACCAAATTAATTGATTATTACATCCAACATGACTCATTAATATTAAATTGGAATCGTACTCTATACTCGCCCCAAATAATTATCTTGTGTAACGGTGAAGATTCAGTAGAGTTTAAATTTTCTTCAAACCGAAATCGTCTAAGTATTCCTTTAGCTGAAATAGGAGCATTGATTGACTCTTTGGAGGTTGTTTTTCTAGATAGTGATTTTATTAAAATACATGAAGTAATTAAGCCAAAAAAAATTGACTATTCACGAATAGATTTTAATGAAATTCATTTTGAAGTTGATCAGTATGGAGACTTTATTGAACTTGTAAACCTGGGTAAATTTCCAGTTATCCTTGAAGATTTAGATATACTATTCTACAATAACCAGAATAGATTAATTCAGGTTATACCCTTAATTAACCCCGTAAAATTGACCATAATGCCTGAGGAAATCATTGCATTTTGTAAAAGTCCCTATAAACTTCAACAACATAATTATTATTGGAATCAAATTGCACTACCTCGATTTAAAAATTTATCAAAAGATGGATGCTTAATAAAAATACAACATCATATTTGGGGTACTTTAGATGAGTTTGATTATAATATTAACCAATATACTCATCTTGATAAAGACACACATTCATTGGAAAAGCTTGAAATCAGTCTTTACAGTAATCACCCCCAAAACTGGAGAAGTTCAATTGCTAAACCTACACCAGGATTTATAAACTCCGTAAACAATTGTGATTTTAAAAGGGGGAGAAATATTATTAAGTGCGACAGAAGTAAAATCATTTTGCCTAATGATAACAACATAAAAATCAACTATAATCAAAATAGAGAAATAGCTTTTGTTTCCATTGAAATTTACAATATTAATGGTAAATTTTTATTTCAAGTATGGAATCTAAAAAGCATAAATAAATCAGGATTTTTTTTAGTACCGTTAAATTCAAAATTTAAAAACCTCCCGACAGGAAATTATATACTTAAATTTGAAATTCTTTATCCCAACAACCAATCAGAAATATCTAAACAAAGAATAAGTATTTTCAATGAATTCTAAAACTCACCCACAAATTGACTGGATACTTATTGAGAATCAAATAGGATTAAATGAAGTTAGAATTGCTCGTGATTTTATTAAATGGGCAGAAGAAATTAATTGTATTCCTCCAAATGATTTTACTCAACGATTTATTAATGGCGAACCTATTCAATACATTTTGGGTATCGGTTTTTTTCATAAATATTATTTTAAATTAAATACAGCAACCTTAATCCCCCGACCAGAAACTGAAGAATTGGTAGAATTGATTTCCAGTGAAAATAAAAATTTAAATGATTTAAAAGTATTGGATATTGGAACGGGAAGCGGATGTATCCCAATTACTTTACTATTAGAAAATCCTAGTTGGACCGCTGTAGGCGTTGATATCCAGCAAGGTGCTGTTCGTTGTGCATATGATAATTCCGTTGAGCACAATATTGAAATAAAAGTAAAATTTGAAGTATTAGATATTCTAAAGGAAATACCTATGTACGATGCTAATATATGGGTCTCAAATCCACCCTATATTCCGAATACAGAATTTTCAATTATTGACGATAAGGTTAAAAATTTCGAACCCAAAATTGCCTTGTTTGTAGAGGATGCCTTAATTTTTTATAAACGAATAATTAAACTCTTCCTCAATAACTCCCACGCAAAACAACTTTGGTTCGAATGCCATCAAAATTTCGTGGAAGAAACTGCAAAAATAGCTTTGGAGCTAAATTTAGATACAAAAAAAATCGGAGACTGTAGTGGCAATCTCCGATTTCTATTAATAAAAAAATAATTTGTTTACGGCAAACGGATTAATCCATCGCTGTTCACTAATTCACCTCTTTTATAAATTTGGGTTAAGGTGGTGTAAATCCCTTGTGAGAATTTCTTTAAATCTTTTTCACCACTTATTTCGAACAATCCTTCTATAAGACCTTTTGAACTAATTGGTTTTTTGTTATCGATTATAAAATTGATAATTAAGTCTCTCTTGGTCATTTCACCAGCTTTTCTTCGTCCCCCTCCCTTTCTCAGAGTTGCAGTTGATTTCACCACTTTTTTTGGTGTAACTAATGCTTTAACTGCCACAGATGCTGGCCTTCCCACTTTTTTTCTTTTAGTTCCTGAATTTGTTAATTTAGCTCGATATTCTTTAGAACGATTTTTCCATATTTTTATAGAAAGTTCCATTTTATCCTTTTGTCTTTCAAGGTTTTTTTGATGTCTTGCTTTAATTTTTTCAATTTCTTTTTCGTAGACTTCCTGTGCTTTGGCAATAGATTCGGCTAATGCAACTACCTCTTTCTGCAGTTTTGCGTAAACAACCTCATGTATATTACTACTGCTCATTCTTTTAACCTTATTTTTTGAACCAGGTTTCCTTCCTCTTTTCTTTGGTGTTTTAAAGACTTCTGACATAATTTTGATTTAGATTAATTAAGATATTATAAAGTATCGCTAAGTTAATTTTTTATTCAAGGCTGATATAAATACTTGGATAAAGTACAATTATTATCGATTAAGATTGAAAAAATTTAATTAGAAAAAACTAATTATTTTTTAAGTAATTTTTATGTAAATTCAATATTACAAAACTTAGAATTTACGAGTTGAAACAACCTAATTTTTCTACCCAAAAATACTACCTAATTTTGCAGAGTGAATTCAGAAGTCGATTTCCCACTTTTCCCATTACCCAAAAACATCGAGATAATGGAATTGGAAGAGTTAATAATACTCTCAGAAAATCTTCGCACATTCCTTATTAAAACAATCCTAGAAAATGGAGGTCACTTTGCTGCCAACCTCGGTGTAGTTGAACTAACAGTATCCCTTCTAAAAATATTTAACCCTTTAAAAAGCCCAATTATTTGGGATGTGGGTCATCAATCATATCCGTATAAAGCATTAACAGGTCGTGCATCTCAAATAAAAAACATCAGAAAAACTCATGGGATATCTGGATTTCCGAAGTTAGAAGAAAGCGAATACGATGCTTTTGGCACTGGACATTCAAGTACAGCAATTTCATCGGCTATGGGAATTGCCATAGCCAACAAAATAGAACAAGATGCAAATACTGTTATTGCTGTTGTTGGTGACGGAGCATTTACTGGTGGAATGACTTTTGAAGCTCTCAACAACTTGAAAGATTCAGGATTAAATGTGTTGATAATTTTAAACGACAACCAAATCGGAATCGATCCAAATACAGGAGCATTAAACCACAACTTAAAAATTAATAATATTAAAGGTTGGATTCAATGGTTCGGAATTGATTATACTGGCCCCATTGATGGTCACAATATTGAGGAATTAACAGGTGTATTAAGTACTTTAAAGTCTCAAAAAGAACCGCGTTTATTACATATAAAAACTACCAAGGGCAAAGGACATTTAGAAGCTGAAAAAGCACAAACTTATTGGCATAGCGCACCTCAATTTGTTAAGATTCCTAATACAGTTGCCGAAAGTAGTTGGAGTTCAATTTTTGGGAGCCAAGTATTTAAACTTGCCAATACAAATTCAGATCTGTTTGGAATAACTCCAGCAATGCCCTCTGGCTCTGGCTTAGTAAAAACAATAGCCCAATTCCCTAATCGATTTATTGATGTTGGCATTTCTGAACAACATGCTGTTACCTTTAGTGCGGGTATTGCCGCAAAGGGTAAACCAGTAATAATCTCTATTTATTCGACCTTTTTGCAACGCGGATATGATCAATTTATACATGATGTTGCAATTCAGAAATTACCAGTTGTTTTGGCAATTGATAGAGCGGGTTTGGTTGGAGAAGATGGACCTACGCACCATGGTGTTTTCGATATTGCATACCTACTACCGATTCCAAATATTACAATATTTGCCCCTTTAGATGCCCAAGAGCTTTGGAATTGCTTAAATCTATCAATAAAGTCATCAAATATCTCAGCAATTAGATATCCACGAGGAAAATGCCAAAACGCAAAATGGATAGAAAGCAGAACTAACTTTAAACCTATTACTAAACTTAAATCAAGTTCTTCTGAAACATTAATAATCACGACAGGTAAAGCAACAGAAATTGCTTTATCAATGAGAAAATATGATGATTTAGAATTCAACCATATTCACATACTTCAGATTAAACCTGTTCCTGAAGAACTAAATTTATTTCAATACAAAAAGATAATTACCGTGGAAGATGGAAGTATAATTGGAGGTATGGGACATTATTTGAAAAGCCAATATGAAGATAAAACCTCTGCCAAATGGATTCACTTAGGGATACCGGATAGATTTATCCCACATGGTTCCAATGCTGACTTGTATTTAGACTGCGGTTTTGATTCTGATTCTATAGAAAAACTATTGATTACTATCTCTGATTGATTTTAACCAATTATTTAGCATTTGCTTTCCATCTGGAGTATTGACACTTTCAGGGTGAAATTGTACAGAATAAATTGGGAGCGTTTTATGCTCCAAAGACATTATTTGACCTTCATCATCCGTGGCGGTAACTAACAATTCATCGGAAGTTCCTTTAACAATTAGCGAATGATATCGGCCAACTATAACAGGAGGTTTCAAGTTATTATATATTTGACTTGGATAATTAATATTTATTGATGTTGATATCCCATGCATGGGGCGATTGGATTTAACTAGTTCCAACCCAAAATACTCGCCAATTCCCTGATGCCCAAGACAAACTCCCAAAATACTTTTTTGGGAGTTTACCCACAGGTCTAATATTTCCATTAATCTTCCAGACTCCTTTGGTGTATTTGGGCCTGGTCCAATTAAAAGTCCATCAAAATTTGTTGGATTAAAAAAATCGATAGATTTATCGTGATTACAAACAGAAACTTTAGCACCTAGTTCTTCTAAATAGTGAACAAGGTTAAAAGTAAAACTATCTCGATTATCTAAAAAAACTATTCTCAAACGGAAAACTTCTTACTAATTCCTGGAACAAAATCCTTGGCATATTTAGGCTCGAAATATGCAACATCTTCAAAATCCCTATTTTGGTACTTGGACCATGCAATATCTATCATAAATTTAGCATGCAAGGTTGTATCAAAACGCTCACATATACCTAATTCTGAAATAAGTTCAACCGCCTTTGTGTTTGAATTCCCAACAATGATAGAATTTGGATGAATTTCAAATTCATTTTCCCCTAAAATCAAGGATTTCACATTTGAATCAGCATCATTCAAATTTACTTCAGAGAAATAAACCTCATTGCGTCTAGCATCTAACATAGAATAAGCTTTATTTAAATGGAGATTATTTTTCAATGCCCAATTACCTTGCGCAGTTAAACCTGAAACTGCAATTAATGGTATACCGGAACCATAACAAATTCCTTTTACTATGCTACTTCCTATACGTAAACCAGTGTAACTACCAGGCCCTTGATTAATTACGACGGCTTGAATCTCTTCGTTATTTTCCTTTACAAATTCAAATGCTTCATTAATAAAAACCGGAATACATTCTGCATGCGATTGCTTTTCGAAACTCTCACGAGTCCAGTCTTGTTTGCCTTTCCCGGAACTTAATACAACTGAAGGAAATTCTGCTGAGGTTTCAATTAACAAAAGCATATAACAAAGGTAGTAAAAGTAAAAAGGTGATTTTATAATGAATGCCTAACTTTGTAAAAAAAGTAGACTATGAGTAAGGAAGTATTTATTGTTGGTGCGAAGAGAACTCCAATGGGAAGTTTTAATGGTAGCTTATCAACTGTTTCTGCGACACAATTGGGTGCGACAGCCATTAAAGCAGCATTAGAACAAGCTGGTCTTTCAGCAGATACTGTGCAGGAGGTTATCATGGGTAACGTTTTACAAGCCGGTGTTGGGCAAGCTCCAGCACGACAAGCATCGAAATTTGCGGGAATACCAGATAACGTTCCAGCAACAACAATAAATAAAGTATGTGCTTCTGGAATGAAAGCTATTGCTCTGGGAATGCAAAGTATACAATTGGGATATGCAGATATTGTAGTTGCCGGTGGAATGGAAAATATGTCCTTGGCTCCTCATATTCTACCTAAATCTCGTGGTGGATTTAAATTTGGCCATGTCAATGCACTCGACGTAATTATAAATGATGGGTTGACTGATGTATATTCACAAAACTTGATGGGAGTTTGTGCTGAAACTTGTGCCGCAGAATACAAATACACTAGAGAACAACAAGATGAGTTTGCTATCAACAGTTACAAAAGATCTGCGAAAGCCTGGGAAGAAGGAAAATTTAATAATGAGATTGCCCCTGTTATTATTTCAGGTCGCAAAGGTGATATTGTTGTAGACCACGATGAAGAATATACAAATGTAAAATTTGACAAAATTGCTGGTTTACGCCCCGTATTTAAAAAAGATGGAACTGTAACAGCAGCTAATGCCTCTACTATTAATGATGGCGCTGCTGCTGTAATATTAGTAAGTGGTGAAAAATTAAAAGAATTAGGTCTTATTCCATTAGCAAAAATAACAGGGGTGGCAGATGCAGAACAAGACCCAGAATGGTTTACAACAACACCATCAAAAGCTCTGCCAGTTGCTGCCGAAAGAGCGGGTGTTATAGTAGAAGAATTAGATTTTGTTGAACTTAATGAAGCATTTTCAGTTGTGGGCTTGGTGAACATGGATTTGTTAAAACTAAACCCAGAAAAAGTAAATGTAAATGGAGGCGCAGTATCTCTTGGTCATCCATTAGGTGCTTCCGGTGCACGAATTATTGTTACTTTGATTAACGTATTAAAACAAAATAACGGTAAAATTGGTGGAGCTGGAATTTGCAACGGTGGAGGTGGTGCTTCTGCCATGGTTATAGAAAATTGCTAGAATAAGTTTTTGTTTGAAGCGTTACTTTATTGAATGATTCGAATAGGACTACCTTTTTTGCTAATTTTATTTCAATTTAATTATGCATTTGCCCAAGAGTATTTAACGCCTGTTGAATTAGAGAAAAAAATCCTTACTGTCAATTTTCTAGCTGTTTCGGATACAACAGATGAGGTAAAAATTAACACTTGCGATTCAATACAAACTTGGCTTCTTCAGAATCTACAAAATCCCGAATCCTGGGATTACCCATTTGATTCCCTTCACCTTACAACAATACCTGTTGCCAAACATCCTAAATCAAAGGTTAGAATATTTTCGTATAATGCTGTTTTAAAGGGCGGAATATTCAGACATTATGCGATAATTCAACACCGTCAAAAAAAATATATTCAGACTTATGCATTATTAGATACATTGCAGGAATTGCACAAAGATGCATTCATGGAGGGATTAAATGCCAATGAATGGATTGGGGCTTTGTATTATCAAATAATCCCTTTTAAACATAGTCGAAAACAAGTGTATATTCTAATGGGCTTTGATGGATATAACACAAAGGGAAATCGATCAATATTGGACGTACTCTATTTTGAAGATGAACTTCCAATGTTTGGATATGAATTATTCCGAAGCAGTGAATATGATCCAACGCCTGAACCTAGAGAAATATTTCAATACGACGAGTCTGTAGTTATGTCACTGCGATATGAACAGCAAGGTAATACAATCGTAATGGAAGATTTAGTACCTAAGAGACCCGAATTAGAGGGAGATCCTTGGTCTTTAATTCCATCAGGTTATTACAGTGCATATGTTAGAGATGGTAAAACCTGGGTTAAAAAAAGCTTAACCGACAAATTACCATTTGCAGAACCTAAACAACTTGAAAATCAGATTAATCGTTAGTTAAAACACGCTTTACAACTTCCATTTTATTACCGGTTTCATCCCATTCGCGTTGTGCATTACTACCGGAATTTATACCACAACCAGCAAATAAATTAAACTTTGATTGAAAGATTTGTGCTACCCGAAGATTAACCTGCAAATGCCATTCGAAATTATCAATGAGTCCCCAAAATCCAGAATAAAGTCGTCGATCTTGGGATTCTAATCTATCAATTTCTTGAATTCCATTTTTCACTGGGTATCCAGCAATTGCTGGTGTTGGAACCAATTTTTTTAAAATCTTATCTAATAGAATATCATTGGCAGAAGCAGTAAACCATTGTCTTAAATGTCTTAAATCTCCTTGTTTCTCCTCATGCACATCACTGACTTCATATTTAATGCCATTTAATACTTCGTGTATATGTTTTGTAGTTATAGATTGCTCATCTCTTTCCTTATTTGACCATTTTTCGGAATCATCAAATAAAGTTCCTGCAAGTGACATGATTTTAAACTTATTATCTGCTTTAGATATTAAAACTTCAGGAGAAGCTCCTATCCAAGTTCCAAATTCTGCAGATAGCAATAAAACAACCATAGAATTAGGGTATAATTTACATAGTTGGGTAAATTTTTCTTTCAAATCAAGTCCATCATGTGCACATTCAACTACTCTTGAGATTACTACTTTTTCGTAATCTTGATTTTTTATTCCGGATTTAATTTGATTCACATTGTTCTCAAATTCCTTATAGCTTGTAGTATTTTGGACATCAGACAAACCATCTATAATTACTGCAGATGATAATTCTTTCAAATTGATTTTTTGATGATTATCCTTAATTATTTTTAAATCATCAAATTCACCCCACTGAGATACTACAAATGCGGGATGTGTAATCATTTTTAAATCATTTATATTCGATTTTATTACTTCACCCTTCCATAAATGAACAGTATCCCCTCCATTTTCTAATCGGCACCATACAGTCGTAACTTCCATCAGTTTTAATTTTCTCGCAAGATAACGGCCATTGTAATACTTCCTTTACAAATCAATTTTTCTTTTTGATTGAATAGTTCTACTTCCCAAACATGAGATTTCTTACCAATATGTAATGGTTTACCAATTATAGTAACTTTTTCGCCCATCATTGCTGGTCGAAAATGACTACCCTGAATATTTTGACCCACAGCAACAAATTTTTCTCTATTAATAACCAAATTAGCAGCCATACTACCTACAATTTCAACTGCAGCCATTGAAGCACCACCATTTAGATGTCCAAGTGGTTGACAATTATTTTTCCCAACCACCATTGATGCATGAATTTCATTTGGGTGAATATAGGTAAATTCAAGACCAATAGATTGATTCATTGTATTGGAACAATGTCGGTTCAATTCATCAGCACTTATATTTGCAGTATCAAAAGTTTGATTATATATCATCACAGCAAATTTCTACTCCTCCGATGAAAAAAACAATTTACTTGGTAAGACACGGCCAAACTAATTTTAACTTAAAAGGGATTGTTCAAGGGTCTGGAATAGATTCAGAACTAAATGAAACAGGACATCAACAGGCGCAAAAATTCTATAACTATTTTAAGGAAGTATCTTTTGATGTAGCTTTTGTTTCCGAATTAAAGCGAACACACCAAAGCATTGAACCTTTCACCTTAAATGGTTTAAACCAAATAATGATGCCTGAGTTAAATGAAATTAACTGGGGTGTTTTAGAAGGTCAAGATCCTACACCTGAAGGTTACCAGCATTTCTTATCTATTTCAAAAAGATGGAAAAGAGGTGATTTACATGCATCAGTTGACGGGGGTGAGTCCGCACATTCAATGGTTGAAAGACAAAGAAAAGGATGGGAAAAAATAAAAGCGTCGAGCTTCAAGAATATTTTAATTTGCATGCATGGAAGGGCTATTAGATCCTTTTTATGCGTATTAACGGGCAAAGACCCATCTCAAATGGACGACTTTGAACATACTAACTTAGGGTTATACAAATTAATAGAAAATGAACCCCATTATGAGATTGAGTTATTTAATTTCACAGAACATTTAAAGTAATAAAAAGAGGTGGAGAACACAATAAATATAATAATCATTGACAGAGAAGGAAGGTCTGAAACTTACGAGGCCCCTACGGATTTAAATATGAATTTAATGGAATTTTGTAAAGCGGTGGAGCTCCCTGTTAAAGGAGAATGTGGAGGAATGGCAATGTGCGCAACTTGTCAGGTTTACATAGAAAGCAAGCATGTATTACCGGAACAGTCTAATGAAGAATTAGACATGTTAGATCAAGCATTTTTTGTAGAAGAAAATAGCCGTTTGGGTTGTCAATTGCACTTGAACGAATCATTAAATGGATTAATTGTAAGATTGGCACCTGAATCAGAATAATTTATTCCATAAAGTGTTGATAAATTAATAGAGAGAGTGTATCTTTGCACTCCTTAAAAGATAAAATGGCTAATCATAAATCAGCAATAAAGAGAATCCGTGCTAATAGCAAGAAACGTGATTTGAATCGCTATCAGCATAAAACTGCACGTACAATCATTAAAAACGTACGCAACACGCAAAACAAATCTGAAGCAGAAACTTTATTGAAGTCTGCTTTTGCGGGACTAGACAAATTGGCAAAGAAAAATATTATCCATAAAAATAAAGCGGGTAATTTGAAATCTAGCCTACAAAAACATGTTAATGCACTGGGCTAAAATTTAACCAGAAAATAATATAGAAAAAGGAGGTTATGACCTCCTTTTTTATTGCCTATATTTTTTACCTAATTGAAATAATTTTTCAATTGCGATATCACCAATTTCGTGCAATATAGAGACATAGTTCTTACCTTTTTCTCTAACTCTTTCAATGGTCCATAGTCTTTCCCTAACAAGGGCTCTCAATGCTGGTTTCGAAAGTTTTAAAACTAAAATATTTTCAGAAAAATTCACAAATTGATTTTCAATTAAAGTTTTCTTCTCAGGGTTTGATTTCAAATCACATCCCATAAAATAATTTAATAACTAATCTTTTACAAGGGTTCCGATATTCTCACCTTGAATTAATTTCAACAAATTTCCTTTTGTGTTCATATCAAAAACAACGATAGACTTCTTATTCTCTTGGCATAGGGTAATAGCCGTCATATCCATAACGCTCAATCCCAAATCATAAACTTGCCTATAACTTATTGTTTCAAATCGTTTCGCGTCCACATGTTTTTCTGGATCCTTATCATAAATTCCATCCACACGAGTACCTTTTATAACTAGATCAGCTTCTATTTCAACAGCACGTAATGAGGCAGCAGTGTCTGTTGTGAAATATGGATTACCTGTACCTGCTCCGAATATAACAACTCTACCTTTCTCTAAATGTCTTATTGCTCTTCTCCGAATAAAGGGTTCAGAAATTTGCTCCATTTTAATAGCTGATAATAAACGTGTAACCATACCTTCTTTTTCGAAAGATCCTTGAATAGCCATAGCGTTCATCATTGTTGCTAACATACCCATGTAATCTCCCGTTGCTCGATCCACAACTCCCCCTTGTGCTCCTTGCACACCACGGAAAATATTTCCTCCACCGATAACTATAGCCACTTCTATACCCAAATCTACTACAGCCTTGACTTCTTCTGCGTACTGTTTCAATATAACTGGATCAATACCGTAATCCTGGCTACCAAGTAAACTTTCACCACTTAACTTTAATAATATACGTTTGTAACTCATTCTTAATTTATTTTTATAAATACCAAAAAAAATCCCCCGAATTTCGGAGGATTTTTTGAATTATCTAAATTTTTATCCTAATTGAACTCTTTTGAACTGTTTCACTGTTAAGCCTGATTCAACATCAGCGAGCATTTTAGCGACTGACTTTGAACTATCTTTAACGAAGTCCTGATTCAATAACGTGTTTTCTTTGTAGAACTTCTGAAGTTTACCTTCAGCAATCTTATCAATAATAGCTTCTGGCTTACCTTCAGCAATTGCTTGCTCACGACCAATTTGCATTTCGCGTTCTACTATTGAAGTATTTACTTGATCTTTATCAACGGCAACTGGATTCATAGCTGCAATTTGCATTGCAACGTCTTTTCCAGCTTCAACGTTAGAATCACTTGGGGAATTACTTAATTCAACAAGTACACCCATTCTGTTTGCACCGTGGATATAAGCAACCACGTTAGCCCCTTCCACCAATTCATATTTAACGACGTCAATTTTTTCTCCGATTTTAGCTACTTCTTCAAGAAGTTTTGATTCAAGAGAAACACCATTCATATCAAGGGCTTTCAAAGCATTGATATCTCCAGGCTTGTTAGTCAAAGCGAGAGTTGCAATTTCGCGAGCAAAAGAAACAAAACCTTCGTTTTTAGCAACAAAGTCAGTTTCGGCACTCAAAACAATAATAACACCTGTTGTTTTATCGTCGTTGGTTATAGCTATAACTGCTCCTTCAGTTGCTTCACGATCGGCACGTTTTGCTGCAATTTTAGCACCTTTCTTTCTCAAGAAATCGATTGCTGCTTCGAAATCACCACCAGTTTCCTGTAGTGCATTTTTACAATCCATTAAACCGGCCCCGGTTTGTTGGCGTAACTTATTTACTTCTGATGCGGTAATAGACATGATTTTGATTATGCTTCTAATCCTTCTTCTTTTTCTTCTTTATTCTTACGCTCTTCGTCGTTTTGCTTTTCACGGCGACGCTCATTCGTACCTTCCAAAATTGCATCTGCTAATTCAGAAGCAATCAAATGGATACTTTTAGAGGCATCATCATTACCAGGTATAGCAAAATCAACTACAGTAGGATCGGAATTAGTATCTACTAAGCCAAAAGTAGGAATTCCTAGGCGTAATGCTTCAGAAACAGCAAGATGTTCTCTTTTGATATCGATGATGAACAATGCACCAGGAAGTTTAGTCATATCCTCGATTCCACCAAGAACACGAGACAACTTCACTTTCTCACGGTCTAACATCAAACGCTCTTTTTTATTGATTCGTTCAAATGTTCCATCATTTGCCATCCTATCAATTACCTGCATTCTTTTGATGCTGCGACGTACAGTTTGGAAGTTTGTTAACATACCCCCTAACCAACGCTCGGTAACGAAAGGCATTCCTGCACGCTGTGCTTCGGTTGCAACGATTTCTTTTGCTTGTTTCTTTGTAGCCACAAATAATACGCGTCTACCAGACTTAGCAATATTTCTTGCCGCTGCTTTTGCTTCTTCTAATTTTGATTCTGTTTTCTTTAAATCAATAATGTGAATGCCATTTTGCTCCATAAAAATGTAAGGAGCCATTCTTGGATTCCACTTGCGTGTCAAGTGTCCGAAGTGTACACCTGCATCGAGCAAATCTTGTTGAGTATAAGCCATCGATAATTTTTAACGTTTTGAGAATTGGAAACGCTTTCGCGCTTTCTTTTGACCACTTTTCTTTCTTTCAACTACACGTGAATCGCGCGTCATAAATCCAGCCTTACGTAAGGCTGATTTATACTCCTCGTTGATTTCAACCAACGCTTTTGAGATTCCAAGACGAATTGCCTCGGCTTGTCCAGAAACGCCACCACCGCGAACGTTAACTAATACGTCGTAGTTTTTAAGATTTTCTGTCATCTCCAATGGAGCTGTTACGGCAGTTTGGTGCCAAGCGATTGGAAAATAATCTGCCAATGCTTTTTTGTTAACTGTGATTTGCCCTTTACCTTCCTTGAGGTAAACGCGAGCAATTGCTTCTTTTCTTCTTCCTGAGTTATTAATCATATTCTTTCTCAGATGTCAAATTTCAATTCTTTTGGTTTTTGGGCAGCATGTGGATGCTCACTTCCCGCAAAAACAGATAGGTTATGAAATAATTTTCTACCTAATCTATTTTTTGGCAACATACCTCTAACTGCACTTTCAATAATTCTTTCAGCTTTCATTGCCTTCGCCAAAGTAGTTCTTTGCCCACCTGGATAGCCAGTGTGACGAACATAAGTCTTTTGCTCACTCTTCATTCCTGTCAATTTTACTTGATCTGCATTGATTACAATTACATGATCTCCACAATCAACATGTGGAGTAAAATATGGCTTGTGCTTTCCACGCACAATCATTGCAATGTGAGACGCCAAACGACCTAATGGAAGGTCAGTTGCATCCACAACAAACCAATTTTTCTCTACGGTTGCTTGGTTCGCTGAAGCTGTTTTATAGGTTTTTAATGGATTCACGTTCCTTTAAATTTACTTTTTGGGGTTGCAAAAATAGGATGATTTTTGATTGAAAACAAGATATCCACAAACTTTTTTCAAAACGAATATTGTAGACATTCAAAAGAAACGGTTTTACCAATCATCTTCATCGGGCTGATATGGCTCTTTCATTGACTTTATTAAGCCATTAATTAGGTCTTGTACATCTACATCTAAAGACTTTAAATATAAATCAGCCATGTGAACACCCTTTTTAGTAGTAATAAAATGTTCCATATAGGTATTCACATAATCCTTACCTAGTCCTTTTGGAGCTGCCACCAGAATAAATGATCCGGCTTGTACTTTATATCTTGCTTCCTTAATCCGCACAACTAAATCAAATTCAATATCTCCAGGAATATTGGTGGCATTATCACTAAGCTTGACCAAAAAAGGCTTCTTAACGTGTAATTCAATAATACCGTTTGCCTTTTTATTCAATGTAAACCTTTTGTAGTCTTTCTTTCCGTAGGTCTCATCGAAATACCTATCTGCCCGATTGAATAAACTATCTTCACTACAAAATTCACAATCCCAATCTTCTACAATCGTATCATAGAAAATCATTTTACGCATTGAATCATAGGGAACTTTATGCCTAATAAAAGGTTTAGGAGGATTCTTTTTTACTTTTTTCTCTTCGCCATCACCCCCGAATGAAGAAAAATTGTCTCCTTCATCGAATGATTCTGAATCATTATTAAATTCTGAAGAGTCCTCTTCACTAAAACTATCGTCTTCAGTTTCCCACTGCGCATAGCTGTATCCTGAAATATTCAGAAATAAAAATAACAATATCGAAGGAAAACCAATTTTGCCTGTAATTATCTTAATTCTGTTTCGTATCAATTTCACTAATTCTTAAATGAGTTGCGAATATAATTTATTTGAAATAACCATGCTAACCAACTTTTTTGGAGTAGGAAAGTAATTGATGTAACGTATTAATTGTTTTTTTATTGCCCGAGCGCTTTAGGAAATCGACCTTTTGAGAAAATTCTTCCAGCAGGCCTTCCCTTTCTCAATAATTTTTGCTCCTCTTCAGGCAGTTTTATTATATCTGCACAATGTTCACTACAACAATTATTATACTCTTGAGCACAATCTTCACACTGAATAAATAGTAAATGACATGCTGTATTTGCACAATTAATATGAGTATCGCCAGGTTTACCGCATTGATGACATTCAGAAAGTATATCATCAGAAACTCTCTCATGCAAACGTTGATCAAAAACAAAATTTACTCCCTTGAACTTATTTTCAAGTTCTTGTTCTTTCACTTGCCTTACATAATTAATTATTCCA